>NZ_JBHWCC010000073.1:0-38217 GCF_042735715.1 Streptomyces sp. NPDC059582 | reverse complement strand
CTCCCGGGGCCGCGCGCCCCGCCCCCCCCCCCCCCCCCGCGGGGGGGCCCCCCCCGGACGCCGGGTGCGGCCCCGCCCTGCTTTTCGTGTCGGCATACTCGTTGGGTGTCGGGCATAGCCGCGTACGAATGAACGTGCAGAGTTCTTGATGTGTTGAGGGTCGCCTCAAACACGACTTTCAGTGACTGGGGCCAGGTCTTCGGCGACGAAGTCCTCGCCACCGCAATCCTCGACCGCCTCCTCCGCTACTGCGGGGTGATCGCCGTCAACGGCCCCCAACTACCGGCTCAGGAACCGATTCACCGCCATCGTGCGGGGCACCAACGTGGCCTGGCCGACGACCTCTCCATAACTGGCCGATCAGCAGTTCTATTCGTCGAGGTACTGATACTGCCCGTTCGCACGGCTCGTCACTACATTTCCATCGCGGACCTGCCACTCGCTCATGCCCTCGACCTCATGGCTGACGAGGAAGAGCCCCGTGACCAGGTCGTTGTCATCGTCTGAGGCAGGTATCCGCGCCACGAGGAGTAGCTGTTCCCGGAACCAGTCGATGGACACTGCGCGCATTTCAGCGCCGAAGAAGACCCAGTTGGTGAAGTTGTACTGCCTCGCTGGGAAGCCCCAGCCGCCGATATACGTTCGGTCCTGGTCCTCGGAGCAGACGATCGCTTTGACCTGGGCAAGCTGCTGGTCGTCGCACTCCAGCCAGCCTCTGATCCGGACAAAAACACCCATGACGATCGCTCCCCCGTGCGCTGGGCATTGTCCTGTTCCGCGTCCGCGATGACGCCAAATCGAACGATAGACGGAACGATCTCGACCCCACAAAGGGTTTGGCCGACTCCAACGCGCTGAGCACGTTCTTCTCTTCCGTACTCGGCCGAGCACTTCAATCCGCGTGTACGCCGACATCCCGCTTCTTTGGACGTCTCCGAAAGGACGTGATCTTCCGTGGTGCGGAGGATGCCCGCACGGGCGAAAGCGGAGCTCACCGCCTACGCGGCATCCGCTCCCGCGCTGTCCGCGCTGCCAGCATGGAGATCTGTTGCCCGCCCACGCCTAGGTCACCGCGAACGGCAGCGCCAGCACCTGGTGGCTGTACCAGCGGATCAAGAGCCGCGACTTCCGCAAGGCGGTGCGCAGAGGCCAGCGCCTGCCCGGACCCGTCACCGGCAGCGCTGTCTACGCCGCGGCCGCCATCGCCCCGGGCGCCTCCTGGTGGGAGATTCCCCTGGCGCTCGCCTGGGGCGGTGTGATGTCCGCGTGGCCGCCCGCGAGCCGCTCCACCTGGACTCCGGCGGACATTGCCGGCACCTCCTACCCGCCGGGCTTCGCCGGTCTGGTCATACGGCTGTGGGAGCAGCACGAGGTCGCCCCCGGCACGTGGCTGGGGAACATCGAACAGACCGTCTCCAGCGGTCACCCCGACTTCGCGTGCGACATCGTCGCTCCGCTCGGCAAGCCGGTATCGCGCATCGAGATCACCGACATCGCCGCCCGCTACGGCGTGCCGACCCTGTGCGTCGCCGCCGAAGAGACGGAGCACGGGCCGGGCCGGCTCCGGCTGAGTCGCCCCCACCAGCGGCAACGGCAGCAGCATCAACGACGTGTGGGCGGCCCGGATCGCCCGGCCCGGCGGCATCAACCCCCTCACCGACCGGGAGACGCAGGCTCTGACCGATCCAGGCTTCCCGACAGGTTGGTGACGCGGCTGGCTGGGGTGTGGCACGACTGGACGATGCTGCCGCCCACCGGTAAGGACGACGACGGTTCAGGTCCGACCTGCAGCGGCGCGGGCGTTGGCGCCGGGATCGGTTCGTTCGGGCCGCCGCCGGTGCCCAAGCCACGCA
The DNA here is from genome assembly GCF_042735715.1 of Streptomyces sp. NPDC059582. Classification (NCBI taxonomy): domain Bacteria; kingdom Bacillati; phylum Actinomycetota; class Actinomycetes; order Kitasatosporales; family Streptomycetaceae; genus Streptomyces; species Streptomyces sp. NPDC059582. The sequence goes on along the minus strand of NZ_JBHWCC010000073.1, from coordinate 36,364 downwards.
GGACGACGGTCAAGGACCAGGTCCTGGATGCCGTCGACCGGGAGATGACCGCCAAGGAGATCCGTGGCCTGGTCGACGCGGCGGCCGACACCGTCCGCGACGCTCTCAGCGACCTCGTGGCCGACGGCCAGTTGCTGCGGGTCGACCATGGCGCTTACGCCCCGGTCCCCACCGGCACCGCTGTTGCCGACGACAGCGGCACAGGGAGCGCCGGTGTCCGAGAGCTCCCGGACGGTGTCTCGCCGGAGCTGCAACAACGGCAACGACGCCCTCTTCGGCGGCCCCGGCTCCAACGCCTGCTTCACCCCCTCCACCGGACCCGGCTGCTTCTGACCCACCCACACGCCTCCGACCTGATCGACGAACATCGGAAACGGGCCCCGGCACATCCCTCGCCGAAGCAGCGACCGACGCACGAGGCCCGTTTTGGGAGGCCGGCGTCCGTTCAGGTCGACGGGATCGGTGACAACCTCGAGCACGATCAGCCACCGGCATGGCGGCGGACTGCCCCGTTTTGGCTCCGGCCACGCCAAGAAGGCGCTGGCGGCCGTCTCCGGGTCCGTCAGGTCGGCGCGGTGCGGCCCGTCGGTCTGACCTCGGCAAGAGGCCAGTGATCACCATGCCGGAAAGTGAGAGCCACTGGTGTCGCAGCGGTGGTTCAGACAGCATGCGGCGCATGGACTGGATGCCTCTGCTCTCCACGTTGGCAGGTGCCGCTATCGGCATCGCCGCCACCCTGATCGCCGATCACAACAGGTGGCGGCGCGAGGAAGCACGACACGCTCTGGAAATGCGGCGCGCCGTGTACACCGAGTACGCCTCCGCCCTCAAAGACGCGGGGGAAGAGATACGGGCTGTCGCCCTGGGGGATCACCTGTCCGAGTCAGCGCGTGATACGGCGGTGCGCGAAGCCTTCCGTGGGACCGGATTGCACACGGCTAGCGAGCAGCTCTGGCTCGTGGGCCCGCCGCTCGTTGTTGTGGCCGGGAACGAGGCGTTTCACAGCCTGCGTCGGATGCGCGACGCCTATGCCCGCGGAGTGGCAGTCGGCTCCGCCGAGGACGCGGCCTTCATCCGACAGCGCCGCACGGCCATGGCTGAGATGCGCCGCCGCATGCGTGAGGATCTGGGCATCGGTCCCCTCGGAATCGAATGACCACCGGCCGGAGAACATGTCGGCAATTGTGCCGACCGCGAGCCGTCACGAGTGCAGGCCGTCGGCCTGGCCCTAGGCAAAAAGGCCCTCAATTGCCGGGCCGGAGGCTCAGAAACAGGCTGGCAGAGTCAAGCTGCGGTTGTGAGGGGCGTCCTCCCCAGCGGATGCCTCTCTCGCTTCGGATGCCAGCGCCTTCCTTGCGGTCGGCGCAAGGACGTCGCGGTGACGGGCGGCTTGCGCCAACGCAGGCCCGTTGCCTCAGATCGGATGAGACGGGCGGGCACAAGCGGAGGAATCGTCAAGACCGGTGGTTTGTACGTGATTCCTAGCGAGTCTGTGAGCTGTGTAGGCGTCTGACCTCTGCCAGGAGACGTGCAATGTCCTGTCGGGCGTGTGCGATGAAGTCCAGGTCGTGACTGCTGGCGGGGGCAAGCCCTTGCTCAGGGGCTCGGGAGACATGCATGTCGGGCTCGCTGTCGTCGAGTCCTCCGATCCGGATGAAGTTGTCGCCGCCCAGGTGCTCTCGGCCTTCGACGAAGGATTGCCACGGCCCTGGGCTGGCCAGCCTGCAGCGCCTTTCGATCGCGTCGAGCTCGTCGCTGCTGAGGGGATGGGTGTCGCTCACGCTGCCTCCTGGCTCGGTCGGTCCACCAGGATGCCGCATTCGAAGCGGGCTCCGGCTCGGACCAGGGCGTCGAGGTCGGGCGCATTCACGGCTCGCCACCTCTACCGGGCGGACTCGACGAACTTGAAGACCATCGCCAGGGCGGCGGCCGCGCTGCCGGCGTCCCCGGGTGTCCTTGGTCCGCAGCCGGACCGTGGCGAAGGTCGACTCGATCGGATTCGTGGTGCGCAAGTGGATCCAGTGCTCGGTGGGGAAGTTGTAGAACGCCAGTAGTTGGTCGACGTCGTCGGTGATTTTCTTGACGGCCTTGGGTAACTTCGCGCCGTATGTCCTCTCGAACGCCGACACCGCCTTCAGCGCATGCTCGCGGTCTTCGGCGTCGTAGATCTCCTGAAGGGCCTTCTTCGCGTAGGGCTGGGCGGACTTGGGCAGGGCGTTCGCAACACTGGCGATCTTGTGGACCCAGCACCTTTGATGCCGGGCGGCGGGGAACACCTGCGAGAGTGCGTTCCAGAAGCCGAGCGCGCCGTCGCCGACCGCGAGGACTGGAGCGTGTAGACCACGCCGGGCACAGTCGCGCAGCAGGTCGGCCCAGAAGTCGGCGGATTCGCGATAGCCGCCGCTCGTGGCGATCAGTTCTTCGGTGCCGTCCGCGCGCACGCCCATCAGCACGAGCACGCACGACTTGGCCTCGCGCAGACGGATCGGCAGGTGGATGCCGTCGGCCCACACGTACACGTAGTCGCTGCCCGACAGGTCACGCTTGCCGAACGCGGCGTGATCTTGCTGCCACTGCTGGGTGAGGCGAGTGTCCGTCGCCGCGGACAGGCCGGCCGTGGAACCGAGGAACTGCTCCGGGGCGGGCACGAAGTCGCCGGAGGATTCCACATAACGACCCTGCTGACGTGGCCTTCGGCGACGCCTGAACTCCAGGCGAGGGTGAGTCCTGCGGTGACGGCGTCGAGGTTTTGGCGGTCGTGGCCGGACCAGACCATCGGCTCCGAGCATCGGGGACATCGGTGGTCACCGGGCGCGGGTTGCGCTTGAACGCGATGCGGCAGGGCGCGCACGCGTAGGCCGACTTGTTGAGCTTCTCGGCGTAGTGGCGCACGGAGGTGAACGTATGGGGCGTGGTGGCACCGAGTAGCCGGTTCACCTGGCTCCCGGTGATGTCTCGGTGGCGGTGCGGGCACAAAGCCGCTGCCGCTGCCGCTGCCGCTGCCGCTGCCGCTGCCGCTGCCGCTGTGGGCGACGCGGGCCGCGGCGCACCTGTGGGTGGGTACGGGATACAGCGCGGCGCGGGCGGAACGGGTTGCCCAGACCTTCGACCGGCACGCCGTCGCGCTCTGAGGGAGCGCGCGAGGCGTAGGCGCCGGGGCGAGTCCGGCGTCAGGGAGCCGGCGCACACGTACGGGTGTTGCCGCTCCGAGGGCTGCCGGGCGGGACGCGCCGCCCGGCAGCCCAGATGTCTCAGGCCGTGACGTCGAGTACGACGCGGAACCGGGCCTCGCCGGACAGCATCCGCTCGTAGGCCTCCGGCGCCCGGGTGAAGGGCATGACCTCGAGGCTGGGGCGAATGTCGTGGGCGAGGCTGAACGCGAGGTTGTCCTCGTTGTCGATGGACGACCCGGTGAGGCTGCCGACTATGGAGTGGTTGCCGAAGATCAGGTCGGGGGTGGCGACGGTCAGCGGGTCGGGCGCGGCACCGACCACGACGAGCTTGCCGTTCGGTGCGAGGCCGCGGACCAGCGGGTTCATGGAGGCGCCGCTGGACGCCGTGGCCACGATGACGGAAGCGCCGCCCAGGGCGGTGAGCGCGGCTCCCGGGTCGGTGCTGCTGCTGTCGATGTACTCATCGGCGCCCAGCTGCCGCGCGTACGCCTCCTTCTCCTTCCCGCGCGCCACGGCGGCGACCCGATAGCCGAGGCTGCGTGCGTACTGCAGGGCCAGGTGCCCCAGTCCGCCGATGCCCTGGACGGCGACCAGGGCGCCGGCCCTGGTCGGCCCCTGCTGGAGGGCGATGAAGGTGGTCAGGCCGGCGCACAGCAGCGGAGCGGCGTCGATCGCCGAGATGCCGTCGGGAACCCGCACCAGCCCGCTGGCCCGGGCGTAGACCACTTCCGCGTATCCGCCGTCGATCGTGTTTCCTGTCTGCTCCTGGTTGCGGCAATTCACGAAGTCACCGCGGCGGCACGGCTCGCACTCCCAGCACTGGCCGTTGAGGAAGCCGACTCCGACACGGTCGCCGGGCTGCCATACGGTGACGCCCGCTCCGACGGCGTCGATGACGCCGACGACCTCGTGTCCGGGAACGATGGGGTGCGAGGGATCGCTGCGCAGCCCTTCCACGGCCAGCACGTCGGTGTGGCAGATGCCGCAGGCCTCCACGCGCAGGCGCACCTGGCCCGGTGCGGGATCGGTCAGCTCGCGCTCGACGAGCTGGAGGTTGCGGGCGCCGGTGGCCTCGAAGGCCCGGTATGTGGACATGACTGCTCCTAAGCGTGGTGATGTCTATGCGGGCAGGCCCCGTGTCGGGTGGCGTTCGCGGCAGCCACGCCGGGAACCGGACCCATGGCGGTGGAGAGGAACACCGATCAATATGACCGGTCGTCTTAAAAAGACTAACCCATCTCCTGGCGGACTTCTTCCGGTGCCAAGCCGCACCTGCCTGTGACCGGATGCGGGGGAGGGGTGAGCGGGTGGTGGACGGCGAAGACCACCGTGGCGACGGCGCGCCCGTCGACGGCGCGCCGGAGTGGGCAGCGGACCCGCGACAGGGCCTCTCGCGGCTCTCGCGTCGACGGCCGGGGAATCGGCTCGTATGCCCACGGTCCGCCCCGAGAGCTACAATATGGTCGGTCGTCTCGGTTTCTGGCAGCCTCGAGCATAAGTACCGGCTTTCATGCCGCACGCATGCGCAGGCGTGGGGTGACCCGCACCGTGCCCGGACAGCACTCGACGGAAGGTGAGAAGGATGGGGCGAGCGTCAAAGCGGGAGGAGATCGCCCAGGCGGCCTTCCAGCAGTTCCACGCGCAGGGCTTCAACGCCACCGGCATCAACGACATCACCAAAGCCGCCGGTGTTCCCAAGGGCTCGTTCTACAACCACTTCTCCAGCAAGGAGGAGAGCGCCTTGGAGGCGTTGAACCGGTACGCCGCCACCATGCGTTTCGAAGTCCTCACGGCGACGGATCGACCCCCACTGGACAGGCTCCGGGCACACTTCGAGTTCCTGAGCAGGGACACGGTGGAGAACGGGTTCGTCCGCGGGTGCCTGGTCGGCAACCTGGGCGCCGAGGTCGCCGATCACAGTGAGGAGATCCGGGCCGCGGTCAAGGACGGATTCGACCGGTGGGCGGCGCTGATCGGGCAGGTGCTCGCCGAGGCGCAGGAGGCGGGCGACCTGGATGGTGGCCTCGACGTGCGGGCCACCGCACTGTTCGTCGTCAGTGCCTGGGAAGGGACTCTGATCGCGGCGCGAGCCGATAAGTCGGCGGCGCCTGTGGACGCGTTCTTCCGTACCGTCTTCGACGTGGTCCTGCGTTAGGGCCGCTCACCGTCCTCGGCCGTCGACGTCTGGGCACGGTGCTGCCGCACTGTGGGGCGAACCGCGACGCCGAGGGTGGCGACCGGACCTACGGCAGGGCGGCGCACCGCCGACCGCCCGGCAGTTCGTGGTTGCCGATAGGAAAGGCGCCTGGACGGCGATCTGGTCCAGCGCTTCGAAGGTGTGGGTCTGCGACCCGGGCGGTGCCGACACCACGTGCGCCCACGCTGTGACCGTCGTCTCGTCCAGCAGGACGTCCGACAGAACGCCGGTCGCCGTGTGCGGCTCAAGCTGTCCCGATGCCTCCGAATGCGCGACGGGGGCCTGGTGCCCTCCACCCAGGCACTGCTGAGCGGTGACATGCATCACCATTCTGGCAGGTGACACGCGATGGGGCCGGAGTGGAGTGAGTCCATGCCCCGACCAGGGTGAAGGTCTCCGCTCAGGGCCCCTGTCCGTTGTTGACAGGTCAGGGTGGCCGTGTCAGCATCGTCACCAGTTAAATAGGTTACGAAGCCGAAGGTGATTCGAGTCGAGGCTTCCGATCCTCCGGTGCCGCCGCCACGCATGGTGTGGGGCTCGCGCGTCCTTCGTGGCGTAACGGCCGGCTGCACCCTCGCGGCCCGCCGGGGCTTCCGTCGCCCGCAGCCTTCCCGAACCAGTGCGATGCCGTCGCATGCCACGCCACGGCACCCCCACGGGCGGCGCCGAGGTGTTCGCTCCCGAAGGAGGACCGAAACATGGCAAAACAGTCAAGGCGAAAAGCCGACGGCGCGCCGGTGGGACGGCGCGCCATGCTCGGGATGCTCGCCGCAGGTGCCGCCGGCCTCGCAGCCTCACCCCAACTGCAACGCGGTTGGGAAGGGTTCCTGGGAGCGGCCTCCCAGGTCGACGCCACAGGCCTCACCGGCCTGCTCCCCAACCCGGGCGGATTCCGGTACTACAGCGTCGTCGGCTCGGTGCCGCGCAAGAACGAGACGAACTACGAGCTGCGCATCGACGGTCTGGTTGAGCGGCCGAAGAACTACACGCTGCCCGAACTGCGGGCGATGCGTCAGACGCGCGTCGTCGCCGACGTCCTCTGCACGGATGGATGGCGAGTGGACGACACGCCCTTCGAAGGCGTGAAGCTGTCGGACCTGCTCGACGCCGCCGGAGTGCGCTCCGAGGGCGTGGCCATCCGATTCTCCTGCTTCGACGGCGCCTACACCGAGAGCCTCACCCTCGAACAGGCGCGGCGCTCGGACGTCTTGGTGGCACTCAACATGCAGGACGGACCCATCACCCACGAGCACGGGGGACCAGTGCGCCTCTTCGTGGCTCCCATGTACTTCTACAAGTCGGCCAAGTGGCTGTCCGGTATCACGGTCACCGACAAGGTGATCCCCGGTTTCTGGGAGGAGCGCGGTTATGCGGTCGACGGCTGGCTCGACGACGCCGACCGGGGCAGGGAAGCGGCCTGAGCCGTCCGGACGTGTTCGCCGGTTCAGCCCCGCCGAACGCATGGTCCACCGGGCGACCGGCTGGCTCATGCTGCTGGTCCTGGGCACCGCGGCCTGTCTGTACTTCGGCCCGCTGGCTCAACTCGTCGGCCGCCGCCACCTGATGGCCGCCGTCCATGAATGGTCGGGCATCTGCCTGCCGGTTCCTTTCCTGCTGGGTCTCCTTTCCCGCGAGTTCCGCGCTGACCTGCGCAGACTGAACCGCTTCGCGGTCTACGACCGGCAGTGGATGAGGGCTGTCCGCCAACGGCGGAAGTCGCCGGATGCGCGTCCTGCCGGCAAGTTCAACGCCGGTCAGAAGTTCTATGCGGGGTGGCTCGCGGGTGCCTTGCTGGTGATGATGTTCACCGGTCTGCTCATGTGGTTCCTCGGCTTTCTGCCGTCCGTCTCCCGCACCAGCGCCATCTTCGTCCACGACTGCCTCGCCTGGGCGATCGCCATCGTCCTGATCGGGCACATGCGCAAGGCCTACCAGGACCCCGAGGCCAGGCTCGGCATGCGTACGGGTTACGTGAGCCGGTCCTGGGCGGCGCGGCACCACTCCCGGTGGCTGCGGGACGACCCTTCGGACAGCGCCACCGACGACACGGACGGAGCCTGACCTCCCGGCCCGGTCACGTCGCGTCGGCGCGGTGGACGCGACCTGGTGGCCGACACATCCGACTCAGGCCGCACCGACATAAGAGCGCGTCCCATGTGCTGAGGCCGTACCGCATGCCCGAGGAGGGCCTGCAGTGGCTGACCGAGCCGACCTGCTCACGGACGACGAGATCGTCCGGCTGATCCACCCAGCGGTCACCTCGCTCGGTGTGTGGTGTGCTCGCCCGGCCGCTCCTCGCGGTGTCCGTGACGACGGTCGACTCCGTGGCCGTCTGTGTCGCTTCCGCTGGTCAGGTGTGGCGCTCGTGGAGGCCGGGTTCGGGCTGGTCCCGAGTGGCGGCCCAGGTGGACAGGAGGCGGAGGGCGTCGGCGTTCGGGGTTTCGGGAACGGCGGTGTAGATCACGAGGGTGAGGCCGGGGTCGGAGGTCACCGACATGGTTTCGAAGATCAGTTCCAGGTCTCCGACGGCTGGATGATGGAGTTTCTTGGGACCGGTGCGGTGTTGGCGGACGTTGTGGTCGGCCCAGCGCCTGCGGAAGATCTCGCTGCGGATGGACAGTTCCCCGATGAGGTCGGAGAGGTCCTTGTCGTAGGGGTTTCGGCCGGCTTCGCCGCGGAGCATCGCGGCGATGTCGTCGGCGGCCTTGTCCCAGTCGGGGAGAAACGCGCGGGCGGCAGGGTCGAGGTAGATGAACCTGGCGATGTTGGCCGGGCGACGCGGGTCGGCGAGGAGCGGTGCGTACAGGGCGCGGGCCAGGTGGTTGGTGGCCAGCATGTCCTGATGATCGTTGTGGATGAAGGCGGGCGCATCGCTGATGGCGTCCAGCATGTACTGCAGGGCGGGCCGCAGGCGCCTGGCACGGGCGCGGCGGCGGGACGCAGCGGGGGCGGGGGAGCGGCGGGCGAGGTCGTAGAGGTATTGGCGTTCGGCGTCGTCCAGGTCGAGGGCGCGGGCCACGCCGTCCAGGACGCCGTCGGAGGCGCCCGAGAGGTTTCCGCGTTCCAGTCGGACGTAGTAGTCGACCGAGAGGCCGGCCAGCATCGCGACCTCCTCGCGGCGCAGTCCCTTGACGCGCCTGTGGCTGCCGTAGGAGGGCAGTCCGGCCTGCTCAGGGGTGATGCGGGCCCGGCGGGAGGTGAGGAACTCCCTGATCTCGGCGCGGTCGTCCATGCTCTCCACGGTAGGTGAGCGTGCGGGGACGAGGCAGGTACTGGCGTTACCTGGAAGACCAGGCACTGCCACCGGCGGGCGGGACGACGTCTACTGGCGGTGGGCCGTTCAGGACAGCCGTCGCCACCTGCGGCGACCTGCCCCAGGTGGGCACCTGAGCAGCGACGACGTGAAGGGCAGCGCTGCGGCGCCGGCCTCTTCGGCGTCGTCGTCCGCCCCGAGTCGCGAGCCGCGACGAACACTGCCAACCCCGAGAAAGCGATCATGAAGCACACCACTCTGGGAGATCTGGACGTCTCCCGCATCGGCCTGGGCACGATGGGCATGTCTTCCTACTACACCGGCGCGGGCAGCGACGATGCCGAGTCCGTCCGCACCATTCAGCGGGCGGTCGACCTGGGTGTCACGCTGATCGACACCGCCGAGGTCTACGGACCGTACGTCAACGAGGAACTCGTCGGCAGGGCGCTGACGGGCCGCCGTGACGAGGTCGTGCTGGCGACCAAGTTCGGCTTGGTCTCGCACGCGGCCGCGGACGGCGGCGTGTACGTCCTCGACAGCAGCCCGGCCAACATCCGCGCCGCCGTCGAGGGCTCGCTCAAGCGTCTCGGCACCGACCACATCGACCTGTACTACCAGCACCGCGTCGACCCGGACACCCCGATCGAGGACGTGGCGGGCACGGTCGCGGAGCTGGTGCAGGAAGGCAAGGTCCGCTACCTCGGCCTGTCCGAGGCCGGCCCTGACACCATCCGCCGGGCCCACGCCGTGCACCCGGTGACGGCCGTCCAGTCGTCGTATTCGCTGTGGAACCGCGAGGTCGAGGAGCGGGTGCTGCCAGCGCTGCGCGAGCTCGGTATCGGCTTCGTGCCGTACTCCCCGCTCGGCCACGGCTTCCTCACCGGCACACTCCGCTCTCCCGAGCAGTTCGACGAAGGCGACTGGCGCCGGAGCAGCCCGCGTTTCCAGGGCGAGAACTTCCAGCGCAACCTGGCCCTCGCCGATGAAGTGCGGGCCATCGGCGACGAGGCCGGCGCCACACCGGCCCAGGTCGCTCTGGCCTGGCTGCTGGCCAAGGGCGAGCACATCGTCCCGATCCCCGGCACCAAGCGGGTCGCCCGCGTGGAGGAGAACACCGCCGCCGACACGGTCGAGCTGACCGCTGAACAGCTGGCCAAGCTCGACAGCCTGCCCCCGGCCGCCGGCAGTGACGAAAACGAGGACGTGAGACGGCGGATCGAGCGCTGACGCTCCCCGGCACCCCGGCTACGGGTGTGCCCGTACCCGCCGACCGGATCGCGGCGGCGGCGGGATTCCACGGCGCCCACCTGGCGACCGACGCACCGGCCAGCCCGCACCTGCTCGCCGACCGCGTCACCCCGAGCTGTACTTCGGCCACGCCGACCAGGATGCGGCCAACCCGACCGGGCAGATCGACCGCCTGGACAAGGCCTTCAGCGCGACGGGGGGTCCGCCACCGGGGCGAGACCTACGCCGGTGCCCAGCACGGCTGTACCCAGGCCGACACCGCCAGTTACAGCGAGGAGGACACCGAGCGTCACTGGGCGGCTCTGCCGGACCTGTTCGGCCGCAGGCTCTGACCGACGGCCTGGTACGAACGCCCGGCCGGTGGCGGCGAGGCACGGCCCCGCCGCCACCGACTGTTCCACCACCGCGACCTGCTCGCATCAACCAGCGGGCAGGCCCAGCCCCATGACCGGGCTGAACTGCGGCTGGGCTCGGCCGCCGTTGGCGCGGCGCAGCCCAGCCTGCCGACTTCGCTCACCCCTCCGCCCAAGAAGCGGAAAGCGCCACCCCCGTGAACCTCTCCGGTACAGAACTAGGCACGCGCCGCATGATCCTCTTGAGTGAACGCGGCACCCCCGACTCCAGCCGCCGCCACCGCCTCGTCCGCCGCTCGCACCAGCTCCGCCAACGGCATCGCCCCGGCTGGCCGCCGCTCACGCGCGAACGTGGTGGCGAGTCGTTGCAGCAGCTCGTTCAGCGGGGTCGGTACGCCGTGCAGCCGGCCCAGCAGGACGATCTCGCCGTTGAGGTGGTCGGCCTCGATCGTGCCCGTGCCACGGGTGAGGGACTGCCAGGAGGACCCGCCGCCTCCGCCGGCCCAACGCACCTTGTCGCCGTGCACCTCCTGCTGTTCCTGTGCGCTCGCGTACGGGATCCCGGCGGCCCTGAGCACCGACTCGCCCTCCGCGCGCACCCGTGCGTACAGCCGCCATGCCTCCTCGCCGGCGACCGGCCAGCTCAATGCGTTGATCGAGTTGGCGAGGTTGCCCAGGAGTTTGGCGTACTGCCAGCGCGCCACGTCCGCAACCACCGGGGCCTCGAAGCGGGCGGTCTCCAGGTCGGCGGCGATCCGGCGGGCGGTGTCGTCGACGCCATGGGGGTGGCGCCCGAGGTGCAGGATGCCGGTGAGCGGGGCGCCGGGTGCTGAGACGACCCCTGGTTCGACGTAGGTGGACGGCAGCCAGACGCAGACGCCGTACACGCGGCGGAAGCGACGCAGGGCGATCCGCTGGCTCTCGACGCCGTTCTGCACGCACATCACCGGCAGCCGTTCCGCGGCCGTGCCGCCGCCCGCCACGGGGGCCGGGCCCCAGGTGTCCAGTGCGGCCTCGCTGTCCTGTGTCTTGACGGTCAGCACGAGCACGTCGTCCGTGCGCAACGCGCCCAGTGCGTCCGGACCTTCGACGACGGGCAACCGGTGGACGCGTTCGCCGTCCGGGGCGCGGAAACGCAGCCCACCCGACTTCAGCGCGGTGTACTGCGCGCCTCGCGCGACCAGGACCACCTCGTGCCCCGCCTCCGCGAGCCGCGCCCCGATGGTTCCGCCGACCGCTCCCGCTCCGATGATGATGTAGCGCATGCCGCTGTCGGCGCCGGTGTGGTGGGAAGACGTGCCCATCGTGCCCGGGCCGATGCGGGAGGCTTCCGGATCTCCCGGAGTGGTGTGCTTCATGATCGCTTCCTCGGGGTTGGAGGTGGTCGTCGTGGCTCGCGACTCGGGCGTACGACGTCGCCGATGACGTCGGCGCCGAGCCGCTGTCCTTCCCGTCGTCGCTGCTGCTCAGGCGGCCCACCTGGAGACGGTGGCACCCCCAGGCGGCGCAGCCGTCCTGAACGGCCCAGCCCCAGCAAACGTCGTTTCGCCGGCCGGTGGCAGTGCCTGGTCTTCCAGGTAACGCCAGTACCTGCCTCGTCCCCGGACCCGCGCCTTACGTATGCACCGCGACCGTGTCCCTCGGAGCGCCCCGGCGTCGGCTGGGAGGACAGCTCCTCGGCACGCTGGTCGGAGGCATCCGCCCCACCGCCGCCTGGCCCGTGACCATGAAATCCACTCCCACCGCTCCGAAGCAGTCGGCCCGTTCGGGGCACCGGTGCGGGCGCACTCGCCGCAAGAGCCGGCCCGGTCGCCGCAGATGATCTCGGAGCCGTGAGACACCCGCAGTCGGCCGGCCGGCGTCGCAGCGTCACCGCCGGGCAGCAGGTCGAGCGGTGGCAGGTCTCTCAGCCGATGGGTACGGTGCCGTATTGCTGTCCTTGGCAGGGCATGACCCGTCGTAGAGCGACCCGACTCAGAGGGGTGCCATCTCCAACTCGCCGATGGTCTGCAGGCCGACTTGTGCTGCCAGCCAGGCAGCCCGTCGGGCTTCGCTCTGCTTCACGTGGACATACACGGTGTGGTCCGTGGCGGGCTCCTCAAGATAGAGGTCGCGCGCATTCACGCACACCGTGACGTAGGCGCCTCTGGTGCCCCCGCGGCCGAGGCCTACCTCCGGAGCCTCAGGCCAACCGCTGAAATCCCAGCGCACCATGGCCGGGGCGTTTCCTGCCGCGGCCAAGAACCCCTCCACGGCCTCCGGGTCCATGCACCACCTGCTCAAGAAGATCGGGAGGCACTCTGACGGAGAGTCGCCATTGCGTGAGGAGCCGTGCCGGTCGGATCCGTAGGACCACCAGTCGGCATCCGGCATGACCCGGCTCAACCGCTCCAGCTCGCAGGGCGTGGAGACCCGTGATTCGAAGTCGACTTCGAGTTCGCCCGTGTCAGCGAGAGCGAGCAGTCGTCCAGCGACTCGCAGTGCCTCGGCAACATCGGTCGTCCTCAGCACTGCCTGCGCGTACGAGTTGCTCATGACGAGCAGTCTGCCAAGTCACCCCGCCGGCCGACGAGCGAATATCTGAGCAGCATCAGGCCCAGCACCAGCCGCACGCCGACAGCACGCCAAGGCGAAGAACAATCAAGAGAGCACCCATTGGGGTGGGTGTCCGGGGTCGGCTGGGCAGGTGAAAACGTGCAGGTCCGCGTCCCGGCCGAAGCGCAGCCGAGTGGGCTGGACCACGGACGGACCGCCCTGGATCGAGGCATTCCCTCGCAAGGACGGGTCGCGGTCCTCCAGCGGCATCCAGCTGTGCGAGTCGGCGTCCATCTCGTCGCTCCCGGCGGTCAGCAGCAGCCGCATCGGGGTCGCGCAGGACGTGCAGTCGACGGTTCTCGGGCCCGTCGACGCCCAGCTGGGAAAGCCGCCGACCCGCCAGCCGGGCGGGATCGAGAGGTCGCACTGGTAGCTAGGGGCGTCGGGGCCGCGTTCCGCCGCCTGCGCGTCGTCCCAGGAGTCGATGAGGGTGATCAGCGGGGCGGGCAGCTCGTCGTCCTCCGCCCAGGGATAGGTGTCCACCTCTTCGGGGTGCAGGACGCACGGCTCGGGGAGTTCGTGCTCCCAGCGAAGCATGGGGACTTCGGGCGGGGCGGTGAGGAAGTGTTGCGCGCGCTCGGTCTCCGCGGCCCGCCGCCACCGCAGGCGATAGCGGCGCTCCAGGTAGGGGTCGTGGGTGAACGGGCAGCGGAAGAGCTGCACCAGGTCCGCACCGTCAGGCCCGGCAGCCAGGCCCGGGACATCGCGGCGGAAGAACTGGGCGAGCCCCACGAACGGCACCGGTCCGTCCTCCCCAGGCGTCCCCGCGCCGGGCCACGGACGGCTCCGCGGCCACACGCCGGCGGCCCGGGCGCTGCGGATGTCGTCCGGCACGTACGCCTCGGTCTCGCGCTGGTGCGGTTCGTGGCAGACCGGCCACGGTTCGAGGTCGGGCCACAGGATCGGGCCGCCGACATGGCTGTCGCGCATGCCGGGCCGCCCCGGACGGGGATGCAGCCGGGTCGTCCGGCCTCGGTGGGCGGCCAGGTCCGGGAAGACGGCCTCCACGGATACCGGTCTGGCCGGCGTGGTCCTGGTCATGGGCAGACCGTACGGGGCCGGGAAGATGCCACGCGAACGGATTGCCGCGAGTCCGTCCGTGATGACATGCCGCGCCTGGTCACAGCAGGCCGCGTTCTCCTCGGTACGTCGTGCTGAGCGCAACCACGGTCCCGGAGTGAGCGCCGAGGCGCTCTCGGAACTGGGCGATATCGCTTTCCGGGGGAGGGGAGCGTTCCTGCCGCCGAGCAACGGACGTCACAGGACGGCACTGGTCTGTCTCCTGGACTTCAAGGATTCGACAAGGTGTTCCATTTACAGGGGATGGCGGGTTAAGGTCGGTCCGAACGATCTTGTACGGAGGTGTCCGGATGGAAAACACTGCGGCCGCCCGCCGGGGCCGCCCCCCAGGTCCTCGCGCCGCCCACGGGGAGCTGACCAGCCGCCAGTCGGCCATCGTCCGCTACATCACCGAGACGGTCGCCCGGCAGGGCTACCCGCCGTCGATGCGTGAGATCGGCCAGGCCGTGGAACTCGCCAGCACGTCCTCGGTCGCCCACCAGCTCATGGCCCTCGAAAGCAAGGGCATCCTCTACCGCGACCCGCACACCCCCCGCGCCTATCGGGTACGGCCCTCGTGGGCACCTGACCTGGACCACAGGAGCGACACCGCGGTCAACGTGCCGCTCGTCGGACGCATCGCGGCCGGCGCGCCACTGCTCGCCGAGGAAATGGTCGAGGACGTCTACGCCCTGCCCCGCCAGGTCGTCGGCGACGGCGACCTCTTCGCCCTGACCGTGTCAGGCGACTCGATGATCGACGCGGCGATCTGCGACGGCGACATCGTCACCGTCAAACGGCAGGACAGCGCCGACCATGGCGACATCGTCGCCGCGCTCCTGGGCGACGAGGCGACGGTCAAGGTGCTGCGCCGGCAGGACGGGCGGGTGTGGCTCATGCCGCGCAATCCGTCCTACGAGCCGATCCCGGGCGATGAGGCACGGATCCTCGGCAAGGTCGTCGGTGTTCTGCGCATTCTGTGAACATCCCGGCTGCGGCCACGCCAAGCAGCGTTCGGAGGGACCGCCAGCCTGACCGCCAAGCGGCCGGGCATCCGGGGGAGACCGTGCCCAGGTTCGGGGGCCAGTGGCCGGGAGCCGTCGAGCGATTCGGACGTCACCCCAGCCAAGCCGAGTCGGCCGACCGGCGCGTGGGCGAGGCGAAAAGGGCGAGAGTCCCAGCAGGCCCAAAGAAGGCGACGACTTCGAGCCCACCGAGTACCAGCGCCGGCTGCGCGCGAACGTGCGGACCCTCGAGTACAAGGCTTCGGACCCTCGCACCGACGTGGTTGGGATTATCCCCGACCGCAGCGCACTGATCCGTCTGGTCGGCGCGGTGTCTGGCCGAGCAGAACGACGAATGGAACGAGACCCGCCGCTACATGGGCCGCGAACTCCTCGCCACGGCCCTCCTCCACCCGATCGATGGAGAGACCGATGAGCTTCTCCTGGAGGAACCCTCATTGGAAATGCGGCCCCGAGTAACCCTGGGGGCCGCATGGCTCAGTCCGCTGGGCCGTGGACGGCGAGGTCCTGAAGGCGGGCGGACGTGCCGTCACGCTGCGCACGCCACAGCCCATACTTGGCCAGTAGTCCGTTTGAGACGGTCAGCAGATTCTTGTACGGAGGCGCGGCCAAACCCTTTGATGTGTGAGGTGCGTAGATGGCGCCCTCCTCGGTGACGGTGAGCCAGCCGGTCAGCGTCCGCATTTCCAGCCCGACGCACTGCGGTTGGAAGGCGTGGGCAAGGAAGCCGGCTCTACGGCCGCCCTGCGGGAGCAGTCCGCGAGGTATGTCGAGGTGCAGTCCCGCGCCGTCGTGGCTGGTGACTTTCACCGGGACAATGACGGGAAAGCCATCCGCCCCGCGGTAGGCCAGCAGCCGATGCGGCAGCCGGCGGATCTTACGCGCGACCGTGGTGACGTCGACGCGTGGGCCGGTACCGTTTTTCGGTGCCTTCTGTTCCGTTGGTAGGTGCGGCCAAGCGGCGCCCGTGACCGCTCTTGCGCCTCGGGCTGCCAGGTCTTCCCACACGGCGACACGCGCGAGTTCGACGTCGACGAAGACGCGCTCTTGGTGATATTCACGCAGTAGCCAGTCCCACAGCGGCCCACGCCTGGTTTCGCCGAGGAATGGCTCAGAGGCCTGCATCAGCTCGGCCAAGCGCTCCGGCGATGGGCTCAGGTCGACCGACGCGGTTCCCTGGGCGAGCACGTACGAGCTGCTCGCGGCAAAGCCGTGCTCACGTGTGTGATAGGCCAGGGAGACATGCGGGTTGTGCAGGATCCGTTCCAGTTTCCTCGGGAAACCGAGCGAGGTGGTGAACCCGACAAGGCCGGCCTCTCGGTTTCCGAGGCCTACCGGCGAGACGCTGGTGACCACAGCACCGCCGGCCGGAGTGACGTAGGCGACCGCAACGGTGAGGTCGCCGTTGATCACGGCGTCTGCCGCATCCGGCCACCTGAGCGGGGAGGTCATGCGCCGATCCCGCGGAGGACACCCAGATCGGTCGCTGCTTGGAGGCGCATGACGGGGACAAGCGGGCGCACCGGCTCCGGCAAGCCCGAAAGCACCAGTTCGACTTCCGCGGGTGTCCCCACTTCGTCGAGGAAGCCCACCATCAGGTGTCCGGCTACGGGTGGAGTGCTCGCGATCACTCGCTGTGAGAAGTCCTCCCACTCCGCTGGGCTGACATGGTCGCGCAGCGCCGGGAAGAGGATGGGCTCTTCGTGGGTCAGGTGGTCGTGCACAGTGTCGCGTACCGTCACGGCCGCGTCGTGCAGCGCGGCACGAACTGTCGCGTCACTCGTGTCGTCATCGTTGCCGCCGGGCCTGGCCGTCTCACTCGTATTGCCGCCGGCTTCGTTGCCGTTCACGGCGACGGCGGCCAACTGATCGAGTGCCGCGTCAAGTCGTTCATGCTCTTCACTGAGCGAGTCGAGCTCGTGTGCAGCGGCGGGCGCAGTCGCGATGATCCGAGGCCACAGGTCGTGATCCTCGGTCGCGTGGTGATGGCGCAGGTTCACGACGAGGAAGTCGCGCAGTTGTGCCAGCGCGCTGAGCGGAACCGAGGGGCTGAGGGCCGCCTCGGCCAGCAGGGTGGTGGCCGCTCGGTGGACCTCATGCGCGAGCCGGGTCTCAACGACTGCCGTTGATTCCGTAGGGGGAGTCATCATGATGAGGAAACCTATTCATTAGAGGGGGTTATTGTCAATATAAGTACTTACTGTGCAGGAGGTATACTCCTTCAGTGACGACCCGCAAATATCACTCGACTCAGCGCCTCAACTCGGCGGCTGCCACGCGTGAGGCCATCCTGAGCAGCGCGCATGCGCTCTTCCTGGAGCGCGGATACGCCGGGGTGACGGTCGGCGAGATTGCGGAGGCGGGAAAGGTCGCAGTGCCGACCGTGTACAGCAGTGTGGGAAACAAACCCAGCATCCTGACGGCCCTGCTGGAGCCGGCCCTCAGGGACCCGGCCATCGCCAACACCCTTGCCGCGGTCGAGGCCAGTCACGAACCGCGCACCGTGATCGAGTTGACGGCCGAGGGCACCAGGCTCACGCATGAGCGCCATTGGGAGCTTGTGTATGGGCTCTTCTACCGGAATCCGCCGGGTGAGCCCGCCGTGAAGGCAGTCCTGGACAAGGGGGCGGACGACTACGTCCAAGCCCTGACCCGCGTGGCTGATCGTCTCGTTGCGCTCGACGCGCTCCGCGCCGAGGTGAACCGCGCGGAGGCCATAGACCTACTGTGGTTTCACCTGGGGCCGCACGCCTGGATCACGCTCGTCGGCGAGCGTGGCTGGTCATTCGATCGAGCGCAAACATGGATCGCCGGCTCGGCCTGCCAGGCACTTCTGCGAATGAGTTCGATCTAGAGCCTGGGCTTCCTCACCTGGCCTTCAGGGGTGCCCGGTATGACTTCTGGAGGGAGCCGGCGGCGAGGGGGAGCAGTGCGGCGATCATCTTGCCCTTGACGGTGCTGAGGTTGCTGAGGGTGCTGGGGGTGCGGTTGAGTTCGATGTCGATGCGGGTGCCGCCGTCTTCGGCGGTGAGTCGGAAGACCCATCCGCCGCCGGGTACGAAGACCTTTGACTCGTGGCTGGTGATGGCGGCTCGTCCCTGTGTGGCGTCCCACTCGTAGCGTGTGCGTTCCCATGCGGCGGCGGTTCCCTCGGCCACTTCGGCCCAGGTGTCCCCGATCGCGTGGACCTTCAGGTGCTCGGACAGGCGAGGTCTTCGCCAAGGCGATCGCGAAGCACTTCGACCCCTCCGAGGTGGCCGTAATCCTCGGCGGCGTCGAGCTGAGCGCGGCGTTCTCGGCCCTGCCGTTCGACCACCTGATGTTCACCGGGTCTCCCGGTGTGGGCAAGCTCGTCCAGAAGGCGGCGGCGGAGAACCTCACCCCGGTCACCCTCGAACTCGGCGGCAAGAACCCCGTCGTAGTGGGCCATGACGCCGTCCTGTCCGACGCCGCGGTCCGCGTCGCGGGTTCCCGTCTGGCCAACGGCGGACAGTTCTGCCTCGGCGGCAGCGCAACGGGAAACGGCGGTCTGCCCCCGAGCCCCTCGGGGGCAGACCGCCGCACCCGGCAACCCCTCACAGCTCCGACCGCCACGGGGCGTTCACAGGTCGGGGGAAGCCGGCGCCGACGCGCTCCGCACATCAGCGCGTTGTCCTGGCGCTCGCCCGATAGCCCAACTCGCCCCCGCGCCTTCACCGTAAGGGTGGCGGCATGACCCGCGCGAGCACAGACCGCCGTAGCGCACTGGGGAGAACCCTCCACGTGTACCGATCACTTGTCGTCCTGACCTCAGCGCTCTTCGCGATCGGCACCGACGGCTTCGTCATCGCCGGCACCTTGCCGGAGGCCGCACATTCACTGGACGTGAGCGTGGCAACCGCGGGCTGGCTCATCAGCGCCTACGCCTTCACCTATGGCGTCCTCGGCCCGGTCACGGCGGCGCTCACCACACGCTGGCCGCGCCGCACCCTCTTCCTCACCGGACTCGGCGTCTTCGTCGCGGGCAACCTTCTCACCGCCCTCGTCCCCGACTTCGGCGTGGCCCTGGCCTCACGAGCGTTGGCCGGTCTGGGCGGTGCCCTGGTCACCCCCACCGCCATCGCCGCCGCGGCCGCGATCGCAGCACCGGAGCGCCGGGGACGTGCCATCGCCACCGTCACCGTCGGCCTCAGCGTCTCGACTGCGCTCGGCGCCCCCATCGGCACCGCGATCGGCAGTGTCACCGGCGACTGGCACGCCACCATGCTCTTCGTATCCGCCCTCGGCTTCCTGGTCGCCGTCGGTGTAGCCCTGCTCATGCCCACGACCCCCAGCCCTCCGCCGGTCCCGCTGCGCGCCCGCCTCGCCCCGCTCGCCGACCGCCGAGTCGGCCTGACCCTGCTGACCAGGCTCCTGCTGTTCACCGGCCTGTACACCGTCTACTCATACATAGCCGAGAGCCTGGACCGCGCCACCGGTAGCAGCGGCACCACCCTCGCGGCCCTGCTGTTCGCATGGGGTGTGGCGTCCACCATCGGCACCCTCGGCGCGGGCCACCTCGTCGACCGCCGCATCATCAACATCACGGTCGCCGTGCCGGCACTCGACTTCGCCCTGCTGCCATGGTCCAGCGCCCACCTGCCCACCACCGTCGTGGCTCTGGTCGTCTGGGGCCTGTGTGGCTGGGGCTTCTTCACACCGCAGGCGCACCGCCTGATCGGCGTCATGCCCTCCTCGGCACCCATGCTCACCGGCCTCAACTCCGCCACCTACGAGGGCGTCTCCCTCGCACCGCTGGTCGGCCGACTTGGCATCGCATGGGCCGGCGCCCACTGGCTCGGCCCCATCGCTGCCGTGCTCATCGTCCTCGCTCTCGCGACCGCTGAGGCGGCACATGTCGTGATCCGCCGCAGAAAGCCGCGCCCCACACTCCTGGGACACGCGGAGCTGACCAAGTCACCGGCAGCCCCCGCCGGGACCCCATGACCACGGCCAGCCATGCCCGGACCGCTTCCGGACACGGCTGGGACGCCAGGGCCTGCTCGGCCTCCCGGCAAGGGACATCGAGGAAGGCAACGCCTTCCTGCGAGAGCGCGCTCTCGCCTCCGACGGCAGCTTCATGGCGGGCACGACGGTGCTCACGACACGGGGCCTCACCTCGGGCGCGTCCCTGGCCTGGATGGAGAAGGCCTTCGCGGGCGACGGGAATGCACTTCTCGTTTGCAGGCCGCCGGCGGTGTAGTGGTAGCGGATACCGATGCTCCGTAGAGGGGGCGCTTCGGGCGAGGAATACGGTGGGCCTGCCGTCGAGGTGGGGCATTGCTCGGCGGCGGTCCGGGAGTGCTGGGCGCAGACGGGTGGCTGGGCGGTGCGTACGACGGCGTCGTCTGGGTGTACCTCGTCCGGGCCGGCCAGGAACAGGCAGCCTCCATTCCTCCAGGCGGGTCGGCGCAGATCTGGCAGCGCAGTTGTTCCATGCATTCGCTGCCTCGAGGGGTGCAATATCCGCCACCGTGGCCGTCCGGTGGGGGTGTTGTCGGTGCCGATGCTCTGGGAGCAGCGTCCCCACAGCACGCCGCGCAGCTCCTGGTCGCCGGGCGTCTCGTCCCAGTAGGCGAGTTGAAGGCGTCCGTCGGGTCCTTGGGTGCCGCGCAGAGAGGCGAGGAGGTCGGGGTGTACGCCTTCGCGGTCGGTGATGCAGGGCACGAGCCGCGTGGTGCTGGGGCTTGGGGGGACGGGCAGGCACGCGAAGGATCCCTCTCGATGGATGACCGTGCGCGATGACTGCTGAGTGGCCGGACCAACGACGCCCCACGCTGCCGAGTGCTGCGTCCAGTGGGGTGCGCGTGGTGCGATGGGCTGGGGCCCGCCCGCGGCTAGACCTGTCCAGAGGTGGGGGCTCGCGGCGGGGGTTGAAACCCCGTCCCGCCGGAGTCCGTCAACCCTGATCGGGTAATTGCCTGGCCGCCGGGGCGATACTGCGGCGCACCGCCACCGCCAACCGTACCTTCGCCGACTCCAGAGGACCTGGTCAACGCCGTCCGGCGGGGCCGCCTGCGCCAGCCCCAGTACCCGCCACGACGTCCTCGACGGCTGCCTCACAGGAGCTGGGCTGGTGCTCGGTCACACCAGGACGACATCACACCTCAAAAGTCAGCAAGTGTTCGCTGCCTTTTGCTATTTGACGCCTCATCAGTCACTAGTGTCACTGCGCCCCCCGGGCTATCATCCCGAAGTCTGTCGATCAAGGAAGAGGGAACCTCGAATGAGCATGCTCAAGAAGAGCCTGACGACGGTGGCTGTGGCCGGCGTGTTGTTGGGCGGCGCCTTTGCCACACCGGCTGCGGCGGCTGATCCCAATACTTGCCCGAAGGGGAACTTCTGCGGATGGTCAGGGACGAACAGGACTGGAACCAGGACCGTGTACTCCAAAGCGCCTGGCTGTTACCCCATCACCACTGCCCGGTCCGTCTCGAACCAGACGTCCTACCGCATAGAGTTCTGGCACATCACCACCGGCTGCGGCTACGGCACCCGGCTGGTCACTCTGGATCCGGCCCACTACTCGGACAATCCCGGCACCGTTACGGGTGTTGAAGTCTGGGGGAATTAGTTCTGCTGCCCTTATGACGGCGGCCGAACCTGAGGTACCCCCACGGTGCTCCGCCCGTCACGGGCGGAGCACTGCGCTTTGCGGCCGGATCTTGATGGCCGTATCCGTGGTGGACGGGTTGAGGGGCAGGAGCGGTGAGTTATGGGGGCTGGGTGAGCGTGGTGTGGGCGACGACATCGCTGTATTCGGGTCGGTTGTCCGGTGAGCGGCGTTCGGATGGCAGCGACCTGGCGGCCTGCTTCGGCCGGCTGCGTTCCCGTGGGCATGGATACCTCGAGGTCCGGTTGCCGGACGGTGACTATCCTCTGGCTGACCCTCGGCCTCCGCGGTGATCATGCGGTCGCCCATCTGTTCAGTGACACTGAGACGGCTTCTCCCCTCGTGAGAGACGGAACTGTCCCCTCAAACACCTTGGTTGACGTCCCGATTCTTGAGGACGTAGCAGAGTTCACGGGCGTTTTCGTCCTGGGTATCGACCGCGCCTGGACCCCTGTGTGCGACTTCATCCAGTCACGGGCGCCCAGCGATCTGGGCCCGTGGTCTGCGCTGTAACCGCGGAGTCGTACGACCAGGCCAGAGCCCCTCACGGACAGCCGCACTGAACGTCGGCGTACCGTCACGTGAATGAGTGCGGGTGGCCGCATCATGGCCGGACGTCGCCGGAAAGGTCCCCAGCCGGGCAGCGTTACCCGACCTCGGGTCTCCCACGCCCATCAAGCACGCTTGCTCTTGGACCAGGTTGACGCCCGCTCTCTGCCCCGGAGCAGGACCTGTCGCACAGCGGGTTGCGTCAAGTGCTGCGCTGAGTGTTGCTCCATGTGTTGCGGTGACTGTTGCGCATGCCTTCGTGAGCGGCCTACATTGCGGCTGTTCATCTCGCCCGTCGGAACGTGTTCGGGGCCCAGCGTCCACCTCTACACACCCCCTCGCGCCCCGTGACCAGCATGGAGACTCCGCGCCCGGCGCGGTACGCGCGTCCCGGTCCTCGCAGACAGTGACAGGACCTTCGGCTTTTTTGAGGGCCGTACTCGAACTGGTCGCACCCGTTCCCATCTGCTGGGTGTTCCGCCCAGGAGTCGAACCTGCGGCCAGCAGCGGAGCCCCTTGAAGGGCCAATCCCCGTGGCACGGTTCTTCTCGGTCTCCCCGCCCGTCGCAGGCACCACGTTCGTGAGTCAGTTCAACAGCGCGATGACGCCATTGTTTACCAGCGCCAGCAGGGTGAACCCGATGGCGCGCGCCAGGACGAACGGTGATTCCCGAGGCCACGGTGACGCGCACCTCGTCCGTGAACGTTCTTGAGGCGCCCGGCGTCACAGCGGTAACCGACCCCGAGGGAGTCACCATGACTGCCAGACGTTCCCATACTCGATCCGCGGCCACGGCCGCGCTGCTCGGAGCCCTGTTGTGCGTGACCACAGCCTGCGGGTCCTCGCCGTCCGCGCGATCTGCTGAACCCAACGAACCGAAGAGCACCTGGGAGGAACCTTCCTCGTACTCCTACACGCTGACGTCAAGTACCCAGGTCCTGGCTGGAACGTTCCGGGTGAAGGTGCGCAACGGCAAGGTGGCGGGCGTGGTCGGACTCGACGAGGACAGTCGACGCCAGGCACAGGATCTGGCAGGCGAAGTACCCACCATCGGGAAGCTGTTGAAGACGCTGAACCAGGCCCGCGGTGAGGACGCGGACATGGCGGAGGCGGACTATGCCGCCGACGGGCATCCCGTGCGGATCTCCTTGGACTGGGACAAGAACTCCATCGACGACGAAGCCCTGTACACGATCAGCTCCTACGAACCGACCCACGGCTAGCGCGACTCGCTGCTCCCCGGGGCAGCGATCCGCAGGTTCCAGCGGCCTGACCGGCCGGTGAGCTGGAAGGCAGACAGCGGCGGAACGTCGACACGCCAGAGCGATGGTTGCGGCGCGCCCCAGCGCATGGAGCAGTGCGGCGCGCGCCACGGCCTCGTCGACCACGGCCAGCGCCTGAACGGCAGTGGCGGGCAGTCCTCCAGCTATCAGGAAAGGCGTGGGGCGCTGGTGCGTGACTGCCGCGGCCGGCAGACCTGCCGCCTGCTGCACTGGCCGGCCAACGGCACCGGCCGACCGCCACTGACACTCAGGCGGCGGCCACCGCCGTTCAGTCCCGAGGCCCCAGCGCACGACTGTCGCCGGAGAGAAGCTGGCCGCCGTGCTGGTGGCCGAGCCGGCGCCTGCGGTGATCGCCCTCGATCAGGAGATCGCTGAGGCTGACGCCCTGACCGAGGGTCGGTGTCGCGACCACCCGCACGCCTGGACCATCCTCAGCATGCCCGGCATCGGCTCTGTGCTCGGTTGCCTCCACGCCACCACCGACCTCTACCGCCAGCGCACGTCCTTCGCCGTCGCCTTCGACGCCGATGTCGGACCTGGTGTCACCGTGTGTGGTTGCCGAGGGCATACCGGCTCCAGGTTCCGTCGGCTTGGGTGACCAGTCGGGTGGGCGGACTTGTCGTGGTAGCCGAGGGCTTGGGCAATGACGGAGGCTGGCCTGGGGGACGAGTTGACGGACAGGGGAAGTTCTGCCGCACTGTGGAGAGACGCCGAGCTCGTGTAGGTGGGCTTGGAGACCGCGACTGCCCGGATACATCGCGTCGGGTGATGCCATGCAGGAAAATCACCACTCGTTACAAACGAAAGGCCGCACGACAGCTGCGGATCCCCGGAGAACGAGATGGTCTCTCATTCCGCCGTGGCCAGCTCCACCGCCGAAACGACGTCGGCCCGGGTCGGCGCCCCGGAGGCGCGGCGCACGACGCGACCGGCACGGTCGAGGACGAGTACGGTCGGCGTGCGCATCAGATTGACGCGACGGACCAGGTCGAGTCGCGCCTCGGCGTCGATCTCCACGTGGCGCACGCCGGGCGTCTGGGCGGCCACCCCAGCCAGCAGGCGGCGGGTGCCGGGGCAGGCCGCGCAGAGGGCCGTCGAGAACTGCACCAGCGTTGCCCGCTCGCCGAGCGCCACCCCTAGCTCACCGGAGGACAACCGCAGTGCGTCGCGCCGGCCTCCGTCGCGCAGCCTGCCGTCACGACGGGCACGGACCAGCCCGAAGACGGTCGCGGCCGTCAGCGCGAAGGCGGCCACGAACAGCCCGGTCGGATCGCTCACGGTCACCTCACCCGTGGCTCAGCCGGGCCCGGCTGCGGACCGCGAGCAGGTAGAGCTCGCAGCCCAGGCAGTAGCCGAAGGCGGCGTTCAGGAAGGCCGCCGCGAGCGCCGCCGCGCTCGCGGCGATGCCGAGCCAGGTGGCACCGGACAGGTAGCCCGCCACCCCGACAACCGCGAAGCCCAGGCCGACCGCCTGCGCGAACCGCGGCGGCCGCTCGTCCTCGAGCTCCTGCGGCGGCCCGAGACGGGGCCGCACCAGTCGACGGTAGAGCCAGCCGTAAGGGGACCAGCGCAGTCCCAGAATTGCACCGAGGGCGAACACGACAGCCTGCGCCGCGAGCAACACGCCGCTGCCGGTGGCCAGGACCAGAAGCAGGACAAGGGTCGTGAGCACGGCGGCGAAGCGCGGCCCACGCGGGTCGAGTCGGACGGGCACACCGGGGGTGCGGTCAGGCATGAAGAACTCCGGGACGATACGAACGGATCCTGGCGATGTGGGCGCGCGGTCAGCGACACGCGGCGGACCACACCCGACCGAAGTCGATGTGAGCCCTGATAACCAGGAACGTCTCGGAGAACATGCCGCCATTGCAGCAGCCGCCCCCGCCGCGGTCAATCACCGCTCACCTGCTGGACATGAGGGCCGTCCACACGGGGGCGCGTAGGAACAGTCGAGAGAGCCCCAGGTGAGCTGGGCCAGTATTCGTCAGGCCACCGCGTCGTCCGCGACATCCGGTGTCACTGGCGTTCGGTGTCACTGGCGTTCGGTGTCGATTACGTTGAACGAGACCCACTCCGCGACCACCGTCGGATCGCGCGGAGCCGCGAAGCGCAGCAACAGACGTGCTTCTTCCTGGGTTTCCGTTCATCTGTCCGACCCCGCATGCCCGCCGCTGCTCCGCCACCCACGGCCTGAGGGGTTGGGCTCCCTCCTTCTGCTCGACGCACCCCGACGTTCCCGACGCGTTCCACGTACCGGCGCAATGCGGCCCAGTCGAGGGCAACGCGAAGCGCCTGTTCGACGCCCGCGACGCCGGGGGCGGTGACCAGGAGATGCGCGAGATCGTTGCCGAAGGGTTGAAGGACGTGTACTGCCGGGACGGCGGCACCCGCGCCATGGCGCTCTCGGACGTCGCCCTCACGGACATTGATCACCTCGACCTGGACTTCTCGGCCGGGGAGAGGTGGACGGTGAGGCGGCGGCAGCGTCCGTCGTCGGTCGTTCCGAGGGCATCCGGTCCTGGCTTTCACTTGGAGTGCTCGCGTACCCGTCGGTCCGGCGATACCGTGGTGAGACGCCCGATCGCCTTCCTGGAGCCCCGATGAGCGAACAGCCGGCCCCCTCCGCCGACACCGCCGTCCGGCAGCAGTTGGAGCCCGCGGCCGCCGACGCGGTGCGCGCGTACGCGGCCAAGACGCGGGCTGATGCCGACCGGTTCGCCGCCGTCCTGGAGGACATCGCCGAAAACGGGCTGCCCGCGGTGGAGGACTCCATCCCGTGGGAGGACCTGCGCGAGGCTCACCTCGCCCGCCTCACCGGCCAGCGGCCGGCCGTCGCCTGATGACACTTCCGCACGGCCCCCGCCGCGCCCGCATCGTCTTCTCCGACGCCGCCGCCAAGCAACTGGAGACCATCACCCGCGAGGCCGAACTCCACGCCCTGGACCGTGCCTTGGTCGTCATCTCCGTCGACCCCGACATCGGCGAGCCGATCCCCGGTGACACCGCCCGCCCGCAGTTGCGCCAGTACACCGACGAACTCGAGTCAGTCCGCATCCTCTACTTCGTCACCGCGCTGCGCACCGTCGTGGTCGTCGCCTACATCGAGGTGTAGGGCGGCGCCGTCCTCGACGAGGGCCAGTCGGCCGTGACGCCACCATCAGCACACCGGCACTCCTTTGTCGAGTGACGGTTCCAGCTCGTACGGGCGGTCTGTCCGACGGCCCGACAGGATGACGTCAGGAGCGATGCGTTCCCCTCCTCACCACGGCCGCCCCCCTGGCTGTTGCCAGCTGTTGCGCTCTGCTGTTGCGTCAGGTGTTGCCCGCGACCTTGCGTCCGGCTTCCACGTCACCCCAGGGTGCCAGCCGACGAACGCATGGTCGCAGTGCCGACATCCGGTGGGGTGGGCGCGCTGTCGGGGGACCGGGGCGGCCCGGTCTTGGGTTGCGCGTCGGCGACCGCCCGCGCGCTTTGGGGCCGGACAGCGGCCGGCGTGCCGGGACGGTGCGGAGCAGACGTGCTGCCCGCTCATGGCCAAGCCGGTGAAGAGATCGACGTGGAAGTCGACGTGGTCCTCGCCCTAGCCGCCGGGCTTCCCGTCCGTCACCCCGTCCCCCTCGCCGTCTTGCCCTGGCCTCAGGATTACGACAATAGCGGCCCGACATAGCCCGTACCCGCCGGTAATGACAGACCTGATATCGACATCCCGGGCAGGGGTCCGGGAACTGCCTCCGAACAGCAGTCCGACCTGCACAGATCGGTGGTGCAGATGCGGGCGTCCCCCGTTTGGCCCATGCTGAAGGTCCGCTTCTGCGCAGCGGCGACATTCCTCACTGCTTGGTCAGGAGGTGTCGTGATCGCTCTCGCCCTGCTCGTGCCGGTGATCCTGCTGCTGATGATGTTCGGCTTGGACGCGTTCGAGAACCACCTGTTTCCGCTGCCACCGGAAGAAGGGCCGGCCGAAGAGGATCCCTCTCCTGCACAGGAGAGCGCACCCTGAAGCGGCTGACCGTCGGTGTCGCGGACCGCGTCGGCCAGGCCCGTGGCGGGCTCGCGATGGGCGCCCGGAGGGTGGCGCTGAGGGCATCCTTGATGTCGTACTCGGGCGCGCCCCGTCCGGTGACCACGCAGACGACCACGCGGCGGTCGATGGACAGCCGATCTGGCTGGTCTGCGTTCCCGTTGCCGGTCACCGCCTCCTCGGCTGTCGTGCCACTCAGCCGTTACGGCGCCTCACACAGCCTGGCCGACGGGGCCGCGTAACCGCGCGATCGACGCGTCCTCCGCACCCCGGACCGGCACGGCATCTGCCGGATGGAGCTTGGTGCCGGTTGAGGTGCGGCCACCGGTGATCAACGGGGGGGGGTGGAAGACCAGCCGGTGGCCGCAGGCAGAGCGTAGGTCCCGCCCGCACGCGGGACCACGTCCGCACGCGCGACACGGCCCGGCGATCCCCCGTACGGCTCCGCAAGCGAGCGCCGAGGCATCGCTCCGGCCCGAAGTGTGAGGATCCCCGGGTCAGGTTCGCGGGTGCACCGCTCAACGACGCGAGGCCCGCACCGTGACCGTCCGGCGATTTCCGACGGAGGCGCCGGCCGTCATGGGGACGGCCACCCCGTGACCGACCTGCCGCCCGAACCGTGCCGTACGTCTCGCGGAGCAGGGCCCGGATCAGGCATCATCGGCGCGGATCCCTACGGTAGGGGGAGGTTCGCCGATCGAACTGTTCCGGCAGTCTGGCTCTGCCCGCCCGGGCTGGAGCATGACTGCGTCGCGCGCGTGGGAGCGAGTTCGGGAAGCACGGCGAGTATCGCTTCGGCGAGGCTCCTTCCGGCCGCAGTGCGTGACGGATTCCGAGTCGCCCCGCGCGGCGTGACGAGGCCGAAGTGCCCAGGTCACCGGGTGACCTGGGCACTTTCGTGCAGCCGCACACTCGGGGACCGAGTGACGCCGGGACCTCGACCACACCGAAGACCCCGGCACGGACACATTCGGACGCACACGCATGCCGGCCCTCGGCACCACCGTGACCAACACAGACTCTGTCCAGCACATTCAGACACGTCCGGACATCCGCACGACCGCCGGGCAGCGCCGTGCGGCGATGGGCGCTGCGCGGACCCCGCTGCTCCAAGTTCGCATTTCTGCCACGGTGAGGAGCGTGAGGGTGATCGAAGCGATTCCTCGGCCCTCCTTTCGCAAGGCACGGGCGGCCACGGCGGCAAGGAAGGCATAAGCGAGCACGGCTAAGGGCTGTCCCGTAATCCCTGGTGGATCAGCGCGCGGCGTCAGATGCGGTGCATCGCAAGGCGGAGGGTCGTCCGCATACTGGGCGTATGCGGGCGATCCGACAACGCGGCGAGGTGCCGTAGCTGTCGTCGTGCGCCCGCCGGGGATTACGGGACAGCCCTTAGGGGCCTGCAGAGAATCAACTTGCTGGCTCTGAGACTTGACGTCGCAGGTCTGCGCACTACGCGCCAGCACGTTGTTCTTCTGCAGGCCCCCGCCTCGATAGTTCATGAGTCCCTGTCGGTTTGCTGACGGGGACTCTGAATCTGAGCTTGGTCGGCTGCCGGATACTGACGCAAGTCAGCGGGGCGACGACGGCGGCCATTGACCGCGAGACAGGTCGTGATCGAGCAGCCGATCGCTGACGTCGCCCTTGTAGAAGAGGTCCGAGCCGAACTCGTCACCGAAGTGCTTCCCCAGCAGGGACGAGAACAGCAGGGCGGCCGACTGCGGCCGGTGGTTCATGACGAGTTGACTGGTCTCGCCCGCCTCGTTGAAGTACACGACGACGAAGTTGTAGATCTCGATTCCGTCCGGGCGGTAGATCTCGCTGCCACGGATGCGGGATTGGTAGTCCTCCAGGAAGAGCTCGCCGCGCTCGCCGTAGAAGCGGAAGTCCTGGAAGGCGTAGATGCTTCGCGCGAAACCCAGCAGCTTCGCCACCTTTTCCTTCCCGAGTACTTCGCCGTTGGCGAAGTTGCCCTGGAGGATGACGTCGTCGGCGAGATTGTCGAGCCAGTGTGGGTAGTAGGTCAGGTGCGGCGCCTGGTTCTTTGACCCGCCAGTGGGCTCGTTCGGTGTGGTCATGATAGTTGTCTCCTCGTTCCTAGATTGATTTGGCGTGTTTCCGAGCTCGGGACGTCCGGACATCCCTTGGCATTCACCAGTGCGGTGCGCCTTCGGCTATTTGCAGCTCCCCTCGTCCGAACGAGAAGTTCTCGCCAGGCACCGGAATGAAGGGGAAGGAAATGTCGCCGGGAGATATCGAGCGCCTCGGTGACCAGCCTGATGATCGTGGCGGTCACCTTGCGCGCGTCCTTCGGTGTGCGTTCCGGCCGAATTCAGTCTCTCCATACGTACGGATGCGAATGAAGTCCTGGCATTCGTAGAGAGTGTGCGCATAGGGCGGAATCGCGAGGACATCCATGACCCTGTGGATGGCCCCCTTGAAGACCTTGGACTCCAGCGTCACATCGTCGGAAAGTTTCTCCAGTCAAGGGGGATATTAATTCCTGCGCTATCGCGCCCGGTAGCCGCTGCCCAGAGATATCGGCGGCGTCGCGTAAGTCATCTTGCAGCCTCCCGTGATGAGCCAGCTCCTGCTTCGAGCGGACTTTCCGATGAACAGAATCACTCGACGAAACTATCGCTGTCCAACACAAATGCGAGACTGCCGCCATCTCGCTGAGAGATACTTCGGGGGCTCGCTGAGGGATTCTGGGAGGATGGAAGTGCGCTGGGGGCTGATCCACGCTCGGGCTGGACGCGACTGAGGCTGCGGAAGTCCTGGACCGTACGCCGGGAGAGCTGCGCATGGGGCGGCGCGCTCCGGTGTTCCGGTGCTCCGCACACGATGGCGGTGAGCGAGACGGTCATCGCCATCACCTGCACCCCGCAAGCAACGTTGAACGGTGCACCCCCGAGACACTCGGGTCCGGCCGAAGTCCCGTGTTCGGGTGCTGATATCTGCGTTCGGGTGCTGAACTGAAAAGGGAAGTTCGCCCGTGATCTGGGAAGGGGACGTTCGTGAAGTACGGATCCGTGGAGCGGCCTCACCGTGTGGCTGTCATCGGAGTGGGCATCATCGGCGCCAGCGTGGGCTGGAACCTGTCCCGGCACGGGGCCAAGGTGGTCTTCATTGACGCAGGCCTGCCGGGCGAAGGCGTCACGAACTGGTCGTTCTCCTGGGTCAACGCCAGCAACAAGACCGTGCGCAGGTCGTACTTCGACCTGAACGTCGCGGGCATGGCGACCTACCGTGAGCTTGCGGCGACCATCGGGCCGAACTCGTGGTGGTATCCCAGCGGCCACCTGCGCTGGGCGGACGAGCCCGCAGCCGAGGCCAAGTTCTTGAAAACCGCTGAACTATTGGCCGGCTGGGACTACCGGGTCGAGGTGTACACGGGGGACGAGGTGCGTCGGCGGTTCGAGCCCGCTCTCACGATGCCCGGCGATGTCCGGGTCCTGTTCTACCCCGACGAAGCCTGGGTGCACGGACGGCATCTCGTCAGCCGCCTGGTCGGCCAGGCCGTTGCATTCGGTGCCGAGCTCCGGACCCGCACCGCGGTCCGTGGCATCGGCACCGGTGCCGACGGGCGCACTCGGACAGTCGCTCTGTCCGACGGGAGCCGTCTCGACGTCGACACTGTCGTGAACGCGGCAGGCCCCAGCGCCTCCCATGTCGCCGAGCTGATCGCACGGCACTTGCCGATGCGCCGGGAACCCGGCGTTGTCACCCGGCTCGACTGTGCTCAGGCCCCGGTCCACCGGCCCATGCACGCTCCTCACGTCGAGATCCGTCCTGACGGAGACGCTTCGGTGGTCCTCCACAGCCGGGAGATCGACGCACTCATCGACACGGGCCCAGATCCAACGGAACTCGCGCAACTGCTCCACGACTCGGCGCGGCACGTCCTGCCCGAACTCGACAACGCCCGCATCGCACAGACACGGGTAAGCAACCGGCCCATCCCCGCCGACGGATTCCCCTCGGTGGGAGCGCTGCCGTCTGTGCCGGGCTACTACGAAGCCGTTTCTCACAGCGGCATCACGCTCGGGCCGGTCATCGGCCGACTGCTTGCTGCAGAGATTCTCAGCGGGAAGAGAGATGAGATGCTCGCGGACTTCCGCCCGGAGCGGTTCTCCCCGTGACAGCCTGAGACTCGGGTGTCACCACGCAAGGCGATGTGTCGCTGAGGAACGGCCCAATCGCAACAGGGGATGTCCGCTGTCCCGCAGGCTGAACCGACCGCGGTTCGAGATCACCCACGGAGCGGTACCGGTCGGGTGAACGCCGAGGTGAGGCCGAGACAGGACACGGCGGTGCTTGTCCGGGCACGATCGAGCGACGACCAATGACCCCCGTGGCCGCAGCGACTGTCCTGGCCGCCCTGGCGGCGGCCCCGGAAGCGTCGGCCGGCGCCTCGGTCCGTCCTGCGCTTGCCGAGGCTGCGTGCGCGACGAGGTACCGGGTTACCGGGAAGGTGGTCGCGTGCGACGGCCCGCATGGAGCGACGGCCCGGTCACCAGGCCGGACAGCTCGGTTGTCCACTACTTGCACCGCGGTGACGCCCTCGTGTCGTCCTGCCGAGGCGATCGCGCGGACGCAGAGCGGTCCGGGATACCGCAAGTGCGGCCGCGCCGGCTCCATCCGCGTGTGGTGCGGGGCGGCCAGATCGCAGCCACCTGGGTTGAACGCGTCTGACCGATAGACCGCCGGGCCCTGACGGAACGAGTCAGCTCTCGAACAGGATTCGGTTCGACTGGCTCCAGACCACCCTGCTTTCGCGCTCTTGGAGCACGCGCTCCGCGACCCAGGTCGCTTGGGGTTCATGACCTTGCCCTGCCAGCCAGCGGACGAATTCGATGTTCTCTTGCTGCCTGGCGATGACTGCATCAACCATGCCGGACGCCTTGGGCAGCATAGGCAGTACCGGACAGCTCCACACGCCTACGGGGTCGGGCGGTTCCGGGAAGTGCAGCCACCTCAGGCAATCGGCATCGCTGCGGAACGGAGCAACGTACTCGAGCGCGTAGGCCACGTCGTGCAGCCGCGGAGCCGAACGGGCGAAGTGCCAGTCGATGATCCCCACGGGCCGGTGTGCCACTGCCACACGATGTTCCACGGTCCGAAATCTCCGTGGCAGATCGCTTCGCCTCCCACAGGCACGACGCCCGTGTCTCCGGCCCGGAGCAAGGGACGCAGCGCTGTCGGGCCGTGCGTGGCAGCAGCTACAGTCTGCTTCGTTCGGCTCATGGCTCACCGGCGATTCAGCGACGCTGCCGGGGGATCAGGCCGCCCGGTCGCGGTTGCGCGTCGGCTGGGCCTCCGCGCTCACGCGCCGGACAGCATCCGGCACCCTGGGGGGAAGCGGCACGCAGGCCACGAGGAACAGCTCTGACAGGAGTGGCACGCCTCGGGAGCGAGAGCCAGGTGTCACCTACGCAAGGAGCGCATGGGCGTCCACAGTCCTTGGGAGCCCCGCTGCTGGGGCACGGAGCCGACGTGCTTCGTGGCGTACACGGCACAACCTTCGCTGTCCGTGACATCTGTGCTTGACGTCAGTGGGGGAGTGCCAGCCGCGAGATCGTCTGGTGTTGGACTGCGGTGCTGGTCACCATTCCAGCTGTGGAACGGTACAGGCCTTGGGCTTGAGACCGCCTGTCGCTGACGGAAAACAGGTGGGAGCTTCGCATTCGGCCTGGGTAAGGTCGGGCAATGCCCGAGCTGAAGCGCTTGCAGATCGGCCACGCCCCGGCGGTCCTGGCCTTCGAGCTGGCGAACCGCGCCTACTTCGCTGCCTCGGTCTCCGACCGCGGCGACGCCTTCTTCGACCAGTTCGCCGACCGATACGCCGCCTTGCTGGCTGAGCAGGATGCCGGCATCTGTGCCTTCTACCTTCTCGTGGACGAAGGCGGCTCGGTACTCGGCAGGTTCAATCTGGTCGACATCGAGGACCATACTGCGCAAGTCGGCTACCGGGTCGCGCAGTACATCGCCGGCCACGGCGTGGCGACCACGAATGTCCGCGAGCTGTGTCGGCTGGCGGCGGCCCGGCATGGGCTACGTACACTGCGGGCGGCGGCCGCCCGCCAGAACGCCGCCTCCCAGAAGGTGCTGGCCAAAGCCGGGTTCGTCCCCCTGGGACCCGCCGACCCGGCCCACCTCGGCGGCAAACCAGGCACCTGGTACGAGCGCGACCTGCTGCGCCAGCCGTCCAGCGAGATCTTGCCGGGCCAGCTGAGGGACAGTGACGGCCACCTCTGATCATCTGCGCGCGGCAACTAACGATCAGCCTCAAATTTTCTTACAGAGGGTCATGCATGTCTTCATGGCGCGACAGCGAAAGTGACAATACTTTCGTGAGGGGGCTTCTTTGAACTCGTAACACGATCTTGTTGGCGGGCTGTGGCTGATTCGGGGGTGCTGTTGGGTAGGGTGCCGTTCCCGGTGCCAAGATTGTCCACGGGCTTCGCCGGAGTCATGCCGGGATGAAGCTTGGCCACCAGGGTGGAACGTTCGCCGGGCACAGCGGGGCGGGGTAGGAGTCCGGCATGCCGAGCCACGTAACAAGGAACCAGGCGAACCACAGGGTGAAGACGACCCCTGCAATCAGGGCTGTCCTGCGATGACGTTTCCCGAGAGTGCTGTGCAGAATCACCCACGGAACCGCAGTGGCGACCCATATAAGAGGGGCAAGAAACAGCAACGTAAAGCTGTTGGCTGCTGCGTTGACGCCGATGTCACAAGCAGCCCATGCCCTTCCAATGGCAGCAGTGGTTCCCACCGCGGTCAGCCCACCGAAGAGGACCCCAAAGCCAGTTCCTCTGAGCCAGCGGGTCTCAGGGCTCGACGGCTCTGCTCCCACGATCTCCCCCGTCTCGCCGTAGATGCGCGGAGAGTACCAAGGTTCTGAAGGAGCCCGCTGGGGTCTTGGCCTGCTCTGACACCGGTCAGTTGTTCTTGGGCTTCCGAAGCCGTCTCCAGCAGATGAGGCTGCAGGCGAGTGAGCCGAAGGCGTCGTGAAGATCGGTGCGGCGCTCCCAGCGGACGGCCAGGCGCTTGAAGTGGTGGAGCAGGGCGAAAGTCTGCTCGACAACGTAGCGGAGCTTGCCCAGCCCCTTGATGTTTGGTGACCCCTTGCGGGAGATGACGGGCAAAGTCCGCCGATGACGCAGTTCGTCGCGGTGGGCGTTGGAGTCGTAGCCCTTGTCGCCGAGCAGAGCTTCAGGTCTGCGGCGGGGCCGACCGGGACGGCCCGCGACGGGCGGGACCCCGTCGACCAGGGCGAGCGTCTGGGTGACATCGTTGACGTTCGCCGCAGTCGTGATGACCTTCAGCGGGATACCGCGTCCATCGCAGATCAGGTGGTGTTTGCTGCCCGTCTTCCGCCGGTCGACCGACGACGGAACGGTGTCGGCTCCCCCTTTTTTCGCGCGGATGTGGGAGCCGTCCACGCAGGCTCTGGACCAGTCGAGTTCGCCGACCGCGTTCAGCTCGGCGAGCAGAATGCGGTGCAACTGGTCGAAGACGCCGGCCTGCTGCCAGCGATCCAGACGCCGCCAGCAGGTCTGTTCCGAGCCGAATCCCAGCTCCAGCGGCAGGAGTTGCCAGGCTATGCCGTTGTGGAGGACGTACAGGATGCCCTGCAGACACAGCCGGTCCGCCACCGGCTGTGGGCCCGGTGACTTCTCCGGCCAGGGCGGCAGCAGCGGTTCGATCAGCGCCCACAAGTCGTCGTCCACGATCCACGGCCGAGTACTCACAGATCACGAACGGCCGAATCTTCACACCGGTCACGCCTCACCCGGAAGCTCCAACAAGAGCGTGTTACGAGCTTTACGTGGCCAAGCGATTCACGCCTGGCGGAGTGTTCGCGTTCTCGCACCGGGAGCCGGCCGTCGGCCAGTACGGTGCGCAGCAGATGGGCGGCAAGTGGCTGGAGGGCCGCGAGGACGAGGTGATCGTCTACCGCTGGCAGCACACCGCAGTTCAACGGGCCGACATCCTCAAGCGGCACGGCTTCACCAGCATTGAGGCGGAGGCCTTGCCGCACCCAACCCTGCGTCGCTCGGTACTCTCCTCGTCCGCGCCTGAGTCCCAGGCTGATCGCCGGTCTCACTGCTGGCGGCGTCCAGGCGCCCCGCTAGTCTGCCCCGGGTGTGGCTGATGTCATGATCTCGCGAGTGTCCGGCGTGGGTCCGGCGCGTGGGACGGAGCCCATGAATCCGTATTTCGCCCTACCTCTTCTTGTCGTGGCGTTGCTTGTTGCTGCTGCTGGTTTCGCGGCGGTTACGCGTGGCTGGGTGCTGCCGATGAATCGTCGTCGTGTCCGTAGTCCTCGCCTGTATGGCTGGGGCCAGTTGGTGGTGGCTTTTGCTCTGTGCTGGCAGTTGGTGTTCGGGATGCTGATGAGTGACCCCGGTACCCGGATGCTGGGGACCTTGAGCGGTGGCGTGATGCTGCTGGCCGGCGTCATCGTCATGATGGCGGGCCAGCTCACGCGCGGTGGGCGAAGAGGCGGCGGCATGTCTTGAAGGGGTGCGGAGGCGGCCGGATGGCGGGGGCAGGTCCACCGGGCGAGCCGGCCCTGGAGTGCTACCGGAAGAGCACGTCGTCGATCAGCACCGCGATGCCCGGGGGGATGACGGGTTTCGCCGACAGTCCCCACGATTGGCAGTTTTCACCGGACTGGGTCTACTGCGCACCGACGACGTGACAGCCTTCCCGGTCACCGAACCGGCGGGCTCCATCGCCAACTCTGTATCCGTGGACGGTCGGGAGGGACGCTGTTCCCCGCGTCGGGCGCGGTCCGTGTCGTGTGCCGGGTGCGTGGTCGGCTGGGTGGTGTGTGTCGGTGGCCGCCAGTGTTGGTGCTGTCGGGTGGTGTGGTGGTGTGCCGGTACCCCGTGTGGTCGGGGTGTGGTGTGGGGGTGGCAGGATGGGGGCTATGAGCAACGTTTATTTCGATATCAGCATCAATGGCGC
>NZ_JBHWCC010000072.1:33722-38827 GCF_042735715.1 Streptomyces sp. NPDC059582 | reverse complement strand
GCCCGCGGCTCTCGCCGCGGGCCACGCCGTAGCGACGTCGTCGGGTGTGGGTGCCGTACCGGCTGAGTCTGTGAGGGGGTCGTGGACTCAGCCGGTACGGGGCTACAGCAGTCCGTCGGCGATGGTGCCGAGGGAGAGTGCCGGTAGGAAGTTGAGCAGCGCCAGGACGACGGCCGCGGCCGTGGTGAGGACGACGAAGTTGACGCCCTGGGCGCGCAGCGTGCCGACCGTGACGACGCCCGGCTGCTGCTTGGCGAGCCGTCCGGCGAGGGCCAGTACGGCGACGATCGGGAGGTAGCGCCCTGCCAGCATCGCGAACACCATGAGGAGGTTGTGGAAATCGGTGGCGCCGTTGAAGCCCGCCATCGCGCTGCCGTTGCTGTTCGTGTTGCTGGTGTAGGCGTAGATCAGCTCCGTCAGGCCGTGCGCCCCGGGGTTGCCCATCGAGGTCTGCCCGTCGCCGAAGGCGAGCGCGATGCCCGCGCACGCCAGGATGACGGTGGGCGGGATCAGCGCGTACACCACGACCCACCGCATCTCGCCGAACCCGATCCGCTTGCGCAGGTATTCGGGCGTGCGGCCGACCATCAGCCCGCCGATGAAGACGGCCACCAGCACCACCATGATCAGGCCGTACAGTCCGCTGCCGGTTCCGCCGGGCGCGATCTCGCCGAGCATCATCGCGCTCAGCAGCACCCCGCCGCCGAGGCTGGAGAAGCTGTCGTACGACGAGTTGGCCGCGCCGTCCGCCGAGCCCGTGGCACCCACGCCGAACAGCGTCGAGCCGGGGATGCCGAAGCGGGTCTCGGTGCCCTCGTACTGGCCGCCGACCGCCTGGGTGACCGTGCCGGTGTGCGCGGACTGGGCCAGCGTTCCGGCCGCGAGGAGCAGGCCGAACAGGATGCCGACGACCGTCAGCAGGGTCCAGCTCTGCTTCACGCTGCCGATCATCCGGCCGAACATGCGGATACAGGCCGTCGGGATCAGCAGCATCAGCACGATCTCGAAGGCGTTGGTCCAGGCAGTCGGGTTCTCGAAGGGATGGGCGCTGTTGGCGTTGAAGACGCCGCCGCCGTCACCGGTGAACAGTTTGATCGGCTCCCAGGAGCCGACCGGTCCGTCGAGGATCGTCTGCCTGCCGCCCGCGACGGTGGTGACGGTGTGGCCGGCGCCGAGGCTCTGGATCACCCCGCCCGCCATCAGGATCAGGCCGCCGACGACCGCCATCGGGAGCAGGACGCGCACGATCGTGCGCAGGAGGTCGACCCAGAAGTTGCCGAGGTCGTCGGTGCTTCGCCGGACGAGCCCCCGCACCAGGGCGAGCGCCACGCAGATGCCGACCGCCGCCGACGCGAACGCCTGGACGCCCAGGCCCGCCATGACCGCGAGGTGCCCGGTGGTCGACTCACCGGCGTAGTTCTGCCAGCTGGTGTTGGTGGTGAAGGAGACGGCGGTGTGCAGCGCGAGCCGCCACGGCATGCCCTCGTGGCCCGTCGACCAGGGCAGTTTGCCCTGGAGGGTGAAGAGGGCGAAGAGCGCCGCGACGCTCATGACCGAGAAGGCGAGCAGTGCGGTGAGGTAGTGCCGCCAGGTCTGCTCCTTGTCCGGGTCGATTCCGCAGACACGGTAGAGGGCCCTCTCACCGCGTCGGTGTGTGCCGCCGTCGAGGGCTCGGGCCATGTAGTCGCCGAGCGGAACGTGCAGCCCCACCACCACGGCGAGGACGAGCGATGCCTGGATCCAGGCCGCCATGATCAGGCTCCCTGCTGGGGGTAGGTACGGTCGAGCGCGATGTTCAGCTCGACGACATTGACGCCCGGCTCGCCGAGCACGCCGAGTGTGCGGCCGGTGGTGTACTTCTCGATCAGCTCGCGTACCGCGGCCACGCTCGCGCCGCGCTCGTGCGCGACCCGCGGAGCCTGGAGCGCCGCGTACGCCGGGCTGATGTGCGGGTCGAGCCCGCTGCCGCTCGCGGTGACCGCGTCGGCGGGTACCACCGGGTCGGCCGGTGCGTCGCCCCGTACCGGGACGGTCACGGCGTGGCTGTAGTCCGCGCCCGGCTCGGCGCAGGTGACGCGAACACCCTTGTAAGCGGCGAGGAACGGCTTCGCCGGGCACGCCTGGTCGAGGCTGACGACGCGGGTGACCCTGCCGCTCGTGCCGCCGTCGTGGAAGACGCCGAGGACCGCGCCGAAGCCGTCCGGCGTGCAGAACGGGCGGGAGCCGTCGACGTTTTCGAGTTCGCCGACCGCCTTGCTGCGCCCGCACACCAGGGTGAGCAGGCTCGGCTTGTCCGGGGTGTCGACGACGGACTCGGGGCCCTGGTTGCCGGCCCCGGACGCGGTGGCGTCGTACCCGGTACCGGCGTTGGAGGGCCGGGACTGGAAGTAGCTCCTGACCGGGTTGCCCTTGCCGTCGGTGAAGGACTGGCCGATGAGCGAGGACCCGGCGAGCCTGCCGTCGGCGCCGGATACCTGGGATCCGCCGTCCAGCCCGGGGACTTGGGCGAACGCCGTCATGGCCAGGGGATAGGCCAGGCCGGTCAGGAGGGTCAGCACGAGGACCACCCGGAGCGCCGCGAGGTGCTGGGCGAGCCAGTGCGGGATGCGTTTCATGATCAGATCCCCGGGATGAACTGGACGAGGGCGAAGTCGATGAACTTGATGGCCAGGAACGGCGCGATGACGCCGCCGAGCCCGTAGACCCACAGGTTGCGGGTGAGCAGGGCCGAGGCGGAGGAGGGCCGGTAGCGCACGCCGCGCAGGGCGAGCGGGATCAGTGCCACGATGACCACCGCGTTGAAGACGACCGCGGAGAGGATCGCGGACAGCGGCGAGTGCAGGTGCATGATGTTGAGGCGGTCGAGTCCCGGATACACGGCGGCGAACATGGCCGGCAGGATGGCGAAGTACTTGGCGATGTCGTTGGCGATCGAGAAGGTCGTGAGCGCGCCTCGTGTGATGAGGAGTTGCTTGCCGATCTCGACAATCTCGATGATCTTCGTGGGGTCGGAGTCGAGGTCGACCATGTTGCCGGCATCCTTGGCGGCCGACGTACCCGTGTTCATCGCCACGCCGACGTCCGCCTGCGCGAGGGCGGGGGCGTCGTTCGTGCCGTCACCGGTCATCGCGATGAGGTGACCGCCGGCCTGCTCCCGCTTGATCAGCTCCAGCTTGTCCTCGGGGGTGGCCTCCGCGAGGAAGTCGTCGACGCCCGCCTCCTCGGCGATCGCCTTCGCGGTCACCGGGTTGTCGCCGGTGATCATCACCGTGCGGATGCCCATGCGGCGCAGTTCGTCGAAGCGTTCCCGTAGGCCGGGCTTGACGACGTCCTTGAGGTGGATGACGCCGAGGACCTCGGCCGTGCCGTCGGCCCTCGACTCCGCCACGGTCAGCGGCGTACCACCCGATGCGGAGACCTGCCGTACGGTCGCCTCCAGGGCGGGCGGCACCTCGCCGCCCTGCTCGCGGACCCAGGCCGCGACCGAGGCCGCCGCGCCCTTGCGCAGCCGCCGACCTTCTCCGGCTTCCGGCAGATCGACGCCGGACATCCGGGTGGCGGCGGTGAACGGCACCCACTGGGCGCCGTCCTCGACCCGCTGAGTCAACTGGTACTCGGTGTGGGCGAACTCGACGATCGAGCGCCCCTCGGGCGTCTCGTCGGCCAGGCTGGACAACAGCGCCGCCGTCGCGAGCCGTTCCACGGAGACATCGCCGACCGTCAGGAACGCGCTGGCCCGCCGGTTGCCGAAGGTGATCGTGCCGGTCTTGTCGAGCAGCAGGGTGCTGACGTCACCGGCGGCCTCGACGGCCCGCCCGGACATGGCCAGTACGTTGCGCTGCACCAGGCGGTCCATACCGGCGATGCCGATCGCGGAGAGCAGCGCGCCGATGGTCGTCGGGATCAGACAGACCAACAGCGACACCAGCACGATGCCGGTGACGCCGTCCGCGGTCAGCGCCGCGGTGTCGTGCGCGGCGGCCATCGCGTCCTTGGAGAAGATCGCCATCGGCTGGAGGGTCACGACCGCGACCAGGAAGACGAAGGTCAGCATGACCAGCAGCAGGTTGAGGGCCAGCTCGTTGGGCGTCTTCTGCCGGTTGGCGCCCTCGACGAGGGCGATCATCCGGTCGAGGAAGCTCTCGCCGGGCTGCTGGGTGATGCGGACGACGAGGTGGTCGGAGAGGACCCGGGTGCCGCCGGTGACCGCGCTGCGGTCGCCGCCCGATTCACGGATGACCGGCGCGGACTCCCCGGTGATCGCCGACTCGTCGACGCTTGCCGCGCCCTCGACGACATCGCCGTCACCGGGAACGAACTCCCCGGCCGGTACGGACACGATGTCGCCGCGCCGCAACTCCGAGGCGGCCACGGCCTCTTCGAGGTAGGTGCCGTCGGCGGCGCCGGGCTCCCAGCCCGCGAGCCGCCACGCGGTGGTCTGCTGCCGGGTTTTGCGCAGCGAGTCGGCCTGCGCCTTGCCGCGGCTCTCCGCCACGGCCTCGGCGAGGTTGGCGAAGACCACCGTGAGCCACAGCCAGCCGGTGATCAGCCAGCCGAACAGGCTGGGGTGGACGATCGCGATGCCCGTGGTCAGCGCGGCACCGACCTCGGTCACGAACATGACCGGGTTACGGAACAGGGCCACCGGATTCAGCTTGGTGAACGCCTGCGGGAGCGCGCGCCACAACTGCGTCGGATCGAGCATTCCGGCGCCGACCCGGCGCGGCGGCGGCTCGTTTCCTGATGGAGGCGACTCCGGCGCGGGTGCGGGCAGGGTCTCGGCGGGGGCGGACATCAGAACTTCTCCGGCTTGATCAGGGCGAGGATCAGATAGGCGAGCAGGACGACGGCCACGATCAGGCCGACGGTGTTTTCGACGGTCATCGAGACCTCGTCCTCACGGGTAGGAGCACGGACAGGGGTTGAGGCACGGGCAGGGGCGTCGGCAGAGGCATGGGCAGTGGGGCGACTCGGGAATCGTTGATCTCCCGGACGTGGGGGGCGGGGGGGGGGGGCCGGCCGGCCCCCCCCCCCGGCCCCCGGGGCGGCCCCGGGGGCACCTCCCGGAGTGCCGCGGGGGGGGGTTGTGGAGCCGCTCGCCGCGG
>NZ_JBHWCC010000072.1:0-33712 GCF_042735715.1 Streptomyces sp. NPDC059582 | reverse complement strand
GGGCGGGGGGGGGGGCCGGGGCGGGGGGGGGGGGGCGCGTGGGTATGCTTTCAGCGCCGGGCGGGGGGGGGGGGGGGGGGGGCCCGGCCCGCCCCCCACGACGGGACACCGGAGCGGGACCGGGGACTACAGCCCGATGTCCCGCTGGTGCATGTCGTCCAGCGTCTCGCGGCGTACGAGGACGCGGGCGGTGCCTTCGGAGACCGCGACCACCGGGGGCCGGCCGACGAGGTTGTAGGTGGACGCCATGGAGAGGTGATAGGCACCGGCCGCAGGCACGGCGAGCAGGTCGCCGGGGGCTATGTCGCCGGGAAGCGCCACGTTCTCCGCGAGGACGTCGCCCGCCTCGCAGTGCCGGCCCACGACAGTGACCAGCCGGGGCGGGACGCTGGACGGGCGCCCGACCAGCCGGGGCGCGTACCGCACCCCGTACAGCGCGGGCCTCGGGTTGTCGCTCATGCCGCCGTTGACGGCGACAAAGGTGTGCTCCCCGGTGCGCTTGACCGAGACGACCTGGTAGACGGCGACTCCGGCGGGGCCGGCGATCGCCCGTCCGGGTTCGAGGGTGAGCCGGGGCACTGGGAGCCCGACGCGGGAGCAGCCGTCTTCGAGCTCGGCACGCACCCGGCCGGCCAGGACACCGACGTCCAGGCTCTCCTCGCCAGGACGGTAGGCGATGCCGTGACCGCCGCCGATGTTCAGCTCGGGCAGGGTGACGCCGTGCTGGTCGCGGATCCTGGCCATCAGCCCGATCACCCGGCGCATGGCCGCGACGTAGGGCTTCACGGAGGAGATCTGCGAGCCGAGGTGGCAGTGCAGGCCGACCAGTTCGAGGCGCGGTTGGTCGAGGATGCGGCTGACGGCGTGCTGAGCGGACCCGTCCGTGATCGACAGGCCGAACTTCTGGTCTTCGGTCCCGGTACGTATCTTGGCGTGCCCGCCCGCTGCGATGCCGGGGACCACCCGCACCATGACCTTCTGGCGGCTGTCGGCGGGAGTGAGCGCGGCCAGCCGGGCGATCTCCAGGGTGTTGTCCACGACGATGCGGCCGACGCCGAGCGCGAGCGCCGCACCCAGATCCTCTGGGCTCTTGGCGTTGCCGTGCATCACGATCTTCTCGGGCGGGAAGCCGGTGGTGCCGGCGAGCGCGAGCTCTCCGGCGGAGCAGACATCGAGGCCAAGGCCCTCCTCCTGCACCCAGTGCGCCATCGCGCGGCACAGGAACGCCTTGGCCGCGTAGACGATGTCGGCTTCGGGGAACGCCGTGCGGTACGTGCGGCAGCGTTCGCGGACCTCCTGCTCGTCGAGCACGTAGACGGGTGTGCCGAAGCGGTGGGCGACCTCGGTGAGGGAGACCCCGCCGACCTGGACGTCGCCGTCGGCGGCGGGCCGGGCGGAGCGGGGCCAGACGGAGAGACCGTCGGCGTCCTTGGTGTCGGCGACATCGGCGGCGTCCAGGGGCTGGAGCGGTTGCCGAAGGGACGGGTCCCGCAGGGGGGTGTTCTGGATGGACATGGTGTCTCCTCAGCCGATCAGCAGATTCAGGCACGCGACGACGGCGGCGGCGCCGGTCACCCGCAGGGCGCCGACGTGCTCGGGGTGCCAGCGGTGCCAGGAGTTCTCGCGCTCACGGACCGTGGCCGCGGAGCGGTCGGCGGCGGGAGCGGAGAGGGGAGGGTCGACGGTGAGGTCGGTGACACCGAGAGGCGCGGCGAGCGCGCGCAGCGCGGGTTCGGAGAGCTTGATGCTGGCCTGGTCCGGGCCCAGCGTGGCGGTCAGCTTCTCCGCCGAGGTGAAGGCTACGGCCGTACGGCCGCCCAGAGGGGTGCGGAAGAATCGGGCCGTACAGCCCGCGGGCCCCGACCGGACAGGTACGAAGAGAAGTCCGGCCGGGAAGCGTTCAGAGGGCTCGGGATCCTCGGCATGATCGACTGGAGACATGGTGCTGCTCCTCGAAGAAGGCGACTGCGCCGCCCGGACGGTCCGACCGGGCGCTTCGACGAAGCTAAGCCCGCGCGACCAGGGGCGGGTCCCCTCACTGACGCATGCTTGACGGGGAGCCCCGTACCCATAACGCGCTGCTGACGGTGTGAAGAGGCCTGGTCGGCGTCGGGGCGGATGGTTTGCCGACGTGGCCGGCGCAGTCGAGGTCTGCCGTCTACGTCGTCCCTGGCGCCATCAGCACGTCCTTCTCCTCAGCCTGAACGCCGTGTGCGGGGGTGCACACACGCACCCCCGCACAGCCTCCGACAGCCGGCGTCGGATCGGGCCTCAACGCCGGGCGTGGCGGATCTTCAAGCGTCCGAACCCCATGGTTCCGGAGATCCGGATCCTCGGCCCGCCGGGGCGTGGGTGACTCCGGGTCTTGTACAGCAAGGCCTTCCAGCCGGTATGCAGATCCTCAGTGTCGACGACCGCGTCGCGAGGCACCGTGATCTTGGCCTTGCCGGTGCCGAGTTGCAGCTCGATGTCGACCACCGGGTGCTCGATGACCGCCCGGGACAGGTCCAAGTGCACGCTCCCGAACGCGGACTCGACCTTGAGGATCCGAGGTACGCGCCATACGCCGCGCCGCTGGATACGTCCGCTCGCGGCGGCAATCGTGGACGTGGTGGCCGCCTTCTGCTCCGGGAGCGAGGCCAGAGCCGACACGAGTTCGCCGTGCGTCCTGGCGGTGAGCGACCGGTGGAGGCGTTCGTCCAACTCCTCGTGCGAGATGTGCCCTTCGGCGTACGCCTCCTGCAGGCGCTGTACGGCCGTGTCGCGGTCGTCTTCTCTGATCAGTCGCGTCGGATCATCCGGCAGAGAGGTCACCGCTTCACTTTAGTGCTGTGCCGACGATGCGAACGCGTCGAGGCCCGTCGCGGGCGGGGCATCCGACAGGGCCGCACTCGCTGCTGGGCGCGACGCGCGGGCGGCGTGGTGTCGCTGCGTGGCGGAGGTGGGTTCGGCCACGATGAGGATGCCGACTGCCGCTGCCGATTGCCGATTGCCGACCGCCGTCTGCCGGTGAGGCGGAGCCGGAGGGCGCGATCCCGGACGGAACCCCTTCGAGAGTCCCGGATTCCGGGACCGGGCCGCTCCCGCTGTCCGCCTGTCACACCGAGGAGAGGTCGATCGCGCGGTCGACGTCGGTGGGCCGCAGGACGCGGAGGATGCCTTCCAGGAGGTAGTAGTCGCCGTAGGGGACGGAGACCTCGATGCCGTCCTCGGCGGGGCGGTTGCGGGTGGCGCGGGCGAGGACGGCTTGGGCGCGGGTGGACCGGGTGGTGAGACAGGTGGTGGCGAGGGCGGTCAGGATGCGCAGGGCGGCCTCGCGGTAGGCGGGGCGGCCGGTGGCGGCGGAGAGGTCGAGAAGGCCGCATGCCAGGACGGCGCCGGCGGAGGAGTCCTTGATGTCGTACGGCTGTTGGGGCGCGAGGTAGTCCCAGACCGGGACGTTGTCGGGGGTGAGGGCGCCGAGCGCGTAGTCCGCCAGCTTCGTCGCC
The DNA here is from genome assembly GCF_042735715.1 of Streptomyces sp. NPDC059582. Taxonomy (NCBI): domain Bacteria; kingdom Bacillati; phylum Actinomycetota; class Actinomycetes; order Kitasatosporales; family Streptomycetaceae; genus Streptomyces; species Streptomyces sp. NPDC059582. The sequence continues at coordinate 30,224 of NZ_JBHWCC010000072.1, read as the reverse complement.
GTGGCGAGGAACTGCGGGTCGCCGGTGCGCCGGTGCATGGTGGTGAAGCCGTAGACGCCCCAGGCCTGGCCGCGGGACCAGCAGGAGGACGGGCTGTAGCCCTGGACCGTGTTGGGGCCGAGGGGGGCGCCGGTGGCCGGGTCGAAGTCGTAGACGTGCGGGGTGGAGCCGTCCGGGCGCGGGAAGTAGCGCTGGGCGGTGCGGGCGTGGGCGACGGCGGCGTCGAGGTAGCGCGGGTCCCCGGTCTGCTTGCTCGCGAAGGTCAGCAGGTCGAGGTTCATCATCGTGTCCATGATGACGCGGCCCGCGTTGGCGCTTTCGTTCAGTGCGCCCCAGGCCCGGATGAACCGTCCCGCGCTGTTGTACCGCTTGACGAGCGAGGACGCCGCTTGGAGCGCCCCGTCGCGCCACTTGGGGTCGCCGGTGAGCCGCCAGGCGGTGACCCACGACGGGTAGAAGAGGAAGCCGAGGTCGTGGGTTGCGGTGTCGGTGCGCCGCGGGGCGAGCCGGTCGGCCGAGGCGAGGGCCAGGGAGCGGAACTGGGCGTCGCCGCTGTGCAGCCAGGCCATCCACAGCGTGCCCGGCCAGAAGCCGCCGACCCAGTCGCCGTTGTCGGAGTAGGTCCACTTCTCGAACTTCGTGATGACGGGGAACGACGTGACGCCGGGGGCGACCGCCCTCAGCTTGGTCACGGCGTAGTCCGCCGCCGTGCGCAGGGTTCGTACGGTCTCGGCCGGGTCGGGGGCCGGGGCCGCGGCGAAGGGCGTGGCCTGCGCGGAGGGTGCGAGAGCGGTCGTCGCGGCCGCGGCGCCGGCCGCGGTGGTCAGCAGGTGTCGCCGGGAGAGGCTCATGGGGGCCCGCCGTTTCGAGTGGGGGACAGATCATGAAGAGGCGAGGCAAGAGTTGCACGGCCTTCAGCGCGCTGTATATCTACGTGGCGCGAGTTTATGTACATGAACACACGGAGGTGGCGAATTTTGGCTTGCCGCAGCACTTGACTGGAACGAAGTGGAGTTCCGGGTGCTGCGACTCTGTTCATGGAGAGAGTCAGCACCCCTGTATGTGAACTATGATCGGGCCGGACTGGGCAAGAACCCGCGTATATGGGATCTGGCTCTCGCCGGCCGAACCGGCGTCGCCGAGGGGAGGGCGGCGCCTTCCTCGGCGCCGGTCTGGCCGTATTCGTCTGCGTGGCCGCGCCCGCGGCCCGGGTGGACGTACGTCACCGGGCCGCGGAAGGCAGGGTCTGGTTGTCGGCCCCCGCGGTCAGACGAGGGGCTGGCCGCCGTCGACGGGGAGGCAGACGCCGGTCAGGAAGGTGTTCGTGAGTGCGAAGAGGATCGCGTGCGCCACGTCCTCAGGGGTGCCGATGCGGCGCGCGGGGTTGGCCGCGGAGAGTCGGCCGAACAGTTCGGCCTTGCCCTGCTCGCCGAGGGCGTCCCACGCGCCGGTGTCGATCGTGCCGGGCGAGACCGCATTCACCCGGATCGGCGCCAGTTCCACGGCCAGGGAACGTACGACAGTGTTGACGGCGCCGTTGGTCGCGGCGACCGCGAGGAATCCGGGGTCGGGTTCGAGCGCGGCCACACCGGAGAGCAGGACGAAGGAGCCGCTCTCGGGCATGGTCGGCGCGAAGTGCTTGGTGAGCATGATCGGGCCGACCACCTTCGTGTGGAACGACCGCAGGATCGCGTCGGGTTCCAGTTCGGCGACGGCGCCTCGGGCCCGGGCGGACGCGGCGCAGACCACGTGGTCGACGACGCCGACTTCTGCTGCCAGGGCCGTGATCGAGCCCTCGTCGGTCACGTCGACCGTGGCGACCGTGGCGGCGCTCCGCCGGTAACTTTCCCGCAGGGCTGCCCGGTTCCGGCCGGCCGCGATGACGCGGGCGCCCTCCTGCATGGCGGCGTCGCTGACAGCCCGGGCGATGCCGCTGCCGCGGCCCACCACGAGAACCGTCTTGTCCTTGAGGGTTGTCGACACGGAAATCCCTCCTTCTGATCGCTCCGCCCAGCGGCCGGGAACCTGCGCCGGCCTTCGTCTCGGACGGTTCTGACCTGTGTCTCGTCATCCGCGACCCCGGGTAGTTCGGCTACCGGGTGCGGACGGGGTCGGGCGTGCGCCCGAGTCAGCGGGCTTTGGCCTCGTTCGCGTCCAAGCCGCGGTCGACGCCGTGTGAGATGACGTTCTGCCCGGGTTCGGGGAGCAGTCGCGTCCCGTCGAGGTGGACCTCGACCTTGTCCGCCTCGAAGGACACCATGCCGCTGATCCGTTCCACTTCCCGGTAGGCGTCTGGGTACGTCCAGGCGGCGCGGCGCGCTTCGCCGATGTCGTAGTAGTCGCACAGCCCCTTGTAGGGGCAGAAGGTCTGGCCTTCGACGGGATGCAGTCGGCTCTCGTCGATGTCGGCGCGCGGCACGTACCAGCGCGGCGCGAATCCGGACTCGTAGAGCACGACGGGGTTTTCGGAACGGGCGATCACGGTGTCGCCGAGTCGGACGTCCAGGGTGCGGGAGGTGTCACGGACGTCGATGCGGTGGTACGGGTCCGCGGCGTGTCCCAGGATGCGTTCGTCCTCCTCGTGGAAGGCGTCCATCGCCCGCCAGGCGAAGGCGACGCGTCCCCGGAGCTCGGCGGCGTGTCCCGGCAGGTCGGTGAACTCCCAGGCGGCGCGTTCGGTGGTGCGCTCTCCGACGTGCACCGTGTACCAGGCGGTGTCTCCGAGGTCTTTGTGATGCGTGACCCGGCCGGTCGGGACCAAGGCCTGTCGGTCGATGTCCTCGCGAGGGAAATAGGCGACGGGATAGCGGCCCGGCTCGTGGAGCAGGATCACGTTCTCGCTGTCGGCGACCCAGGTGTCGGCGAACCGCACCCGCATGCGGCGGCGCAGTCGCTCCGCGAACAGGAGTCGTTCGGGCAGGGGTTCGGGCGTGAGGAAGTGTCCGATGGCGCCTGCGGAGAGGGGGCCTTGTTGCCAGGACAGTCCCATGGCGTGCTCCTTCCGGAGGATGAGGGCGCGGCTGACCACGTCCTCGGGTGGTGTGGTCGTCGTGGAGAAGGTCAGGGCGTGCAGGAACAGCGGGAGATGTGGGCTTCGGGCCGTCGGAAGCAGGTCCAGACGGCTTTGCTGCTGTCCGCGTCGGTGCGGACTCCCCACGTGTCGCAGAGTTCCTCGACGATGCGCATGCCTCGCCCGTCTTCCGCGTCGAGTGAGCGGGGCGGGACGCGGACGGGGGAGTGGCGGGTGCCGTCGTGCACTTCGACGTGGAGGCACAGCGGGCGCCGCACGAGGCGGATCAGGTAGTCGTGGCCGTCGAGGCTGCCGTGCTGGACGGCGTTGCCGGCCAGTTCCGAGACGCAGAGCCGGATGTCGTCGCCACGTCGGCATCCGCCCCAGCCGTCAAGGGCCTGCATGGCGAACTCGCGGGCGGCGCGTACGGTCTGCGGGGTGGCGCTGAAGGCGCGTTGGGCGAGGTGTTGCATGGCGTAGTCCTTTGCCTGCCACAGCGGGGGAGGCGCCTGGTCTGCGGGCCGCCGCGGCCGCTGCGGGTTCCGCGTGTCAGGCGATGACGCGGGCCAGGAAGTCGCGGATGTGCTCGGTGATGGTGTCGAAATGGCTCTCCAGGGCGAAGTGGCCGGAGTCGACCAGGTGGATCTCGGCGTCCGGCAGGTCCTGGCGGAATGCCTCCGCGCCCGCGGGGCCGAAGATCTCGTCGTTGGCTCCCCAGACCGCCAGGACGGGGACCTGGGATTCGCGGAAGTACTGGTGGACCTGCGGGTAGAGGTCCACGTTGGTCGGGTAGTCGCGGAAGAGCCTGAGCTGGATCTCGTCGTTGCCGGGGCGGTCCAGCAGTGCCTGGTCGTGGACCCAGTTGTCGGGGCTGACCAGGCTGGGGTCGGCGACCCCGTTCACGTACTGCCAGCGGGTGATCTCGGGAGTGAGCGCGCCTCGCATGGGAGCCTCGGTGTCCGGTCCCGGCGCCTGGGCGTAGGCGAACACGCCGTCCCAGAAGGGCTTGACGAAGCCCTCCTCGTAGGCGTTGCCGTTCTGGGTGATGATCGCGGTGACGCGGCCCGGGTCCAGGAGTGCGAGGCGCCAGCCGATGGGGGCGCCGTAGTCCTGCACGTACATCGCGAACCTGTCGACGCCCACCTGCTGGAGCAGGCCGGCGGTGACGTCGGTGAGGGCCTCGAAGGTGTAGGGGAAGTCCTGGAGCGAGGGCATCGCGGACTGGCCGAAGCCGATGTGGTCGGGGGCGATCACGTGGTAACGGTCGGCGAGCGCCGGGATCAGGTGGCGGAACATGTGCGAGCTGGTCGGGAAGCCGTGGAGGAGCACGACCGTGGGCGCCTCGGGATCGCCCGCCTCGCGGTAGAAGACCTGGAGGCCGTCGACGGTGGCGGTGCGGTGGTGGACCGGGAAGGTCATTTGTCTAACCCTTCATCTGTGCTTCAGTGGTTATATATCCAGTCGAGCACGCTCTATCTAACCTGTCAAGCGCATTTTGAAGGTTAGATAGCCATGACGGTCGGGTCGGCTCGCACCTGGGTGGCGGAGCGGAATGTGGCCCTGCTTCGCCTTCGTCCGTGATCGTCAGCCAGCCGGCGAGCCGGCCAGCCGGCCGGCCGGGCTGGCCGTCAGGGTGCGCACGTTCTGGGTGGCTACCGTGAAGCTAAATGAAGCTAACCAATGAAACTTACCCACCTGGTTAGATTGCAGTGCGTCGGGTAACCTGCAAAGGGCAACAATCCAGTTAGGTGGTGTGAGGGTGGCCGACCGAGAAGAACAGGACACACTGCTCGAACTCCTCAACAGCACGCCGGTGGTCAATGGCGTCGCCCAGGACCACCTGGCGGATCCGGAAGCGGCCAGGTCCTGGCTGCGGGCCCACGGCGGCAGCGGAGCAGAGGACGAGATCCACGGCCTCGTGCGGGCCCGCGACGCACTTCAGGACGTGGTGCGCGGCGACAGCCCCGCCACGGCACTGGCTCCCTTCCTGAAGGGCCTCACCTCGCGACCCCGTCTCACGCCAGAGGGCGTGTCGTGGGAGATGGACGAGATTCCCGCGGACCGCCGAACGGCGGCGCGAGCCGTTCTGGCGTGGAGCGACGTGCAGCAGACGTTGCCCGGTCGGCTGCGGCCGTGCGCCAACCCGGACTGCCGGCTGTTCCTCATCGATCGCAGCAAGACCAACAAGGCCCGCTGGTGTTCGATGGCCGTGTGCGGCAACCGTATGAAGGCGAGGCGTCACTACCAGCGCACCCGCGAAGCCGCGGCTGATTAGGACTCCCGGTGGTGGGCTGCGCGCCGGTGAAGCAGCAGCCCCGCGTGCCCCTTGCGGAAGACCACGGCAAGTGACGGCCGTCCGGTTCACGACCGGCGGTCACGGCGTCGCCCACGCGTGGCCCCCGCGAGCTCGCCCGCGATGGGAAGCCAGTAGTAGAGGACGAAGGCGGCGATCACGGCCACACCGAGCACGGGCAGCAGAGCGCCGAGCAGCGTTCCTGCGGCGAGCCATACAAGGGCGAGCCGGAAGCGCCGGCTGACGGCCGCCACGCCGGCCGCGTCGATGGTGGTGGAGAGCAGCCGGCGGTCACGACGGACGTATCCCCAGATGACGTTGAACAAGATGGCCAGGAATTCGAAGGCCGCGCCATGAAGGACGACCGAGGTGCGCTCCCCGTGACCGTCACGGAACGCCTCGGCCAGCACGGAGGCGGCGAACGGCAGGAACGCCACGTCCATCAGCAGCAGGGTGTTGAGGAAGAGCACTACGCGGTCGGCGCTGCGGATGTGGTCGAACATGATGTGGTGGTTGGCCCACACCTGTCCGATCAGCATGAAGGTGAGGACGTAGGCCAGATAGGACGGCCAGAGGGCGGCGAGGCCGTGCAGCAGGTGGCTGGTGTCGTGCGGCGGACGGATCTCCAGGACGAGAAGCGTGATGGCGATGGCGATCACCGCGTCGCTGAACGCGACCACCCGCGCCGGATCGCGCTCCACCCCGAACGACGTCGCCCCGCTTCCCGATCCGTCCGATCCCTGAACATGCTCTGTCATCGCCCCACTCTCCGGCACCGCACGCTCCTCGGCGGGTAACCGAGAAGCGTTTCTCGGGCGCTGCGTGGCCCGGCGGTCCGGGGCCGCGATCCCCTTCCTGGTGGGTGATACGCCACCTCACGAGGGACGAAAACCGCGCTCCTGCAGCGTCCTAGCGTCCAGCGACACCGAACTCCGGGATCGCGGAATCGTGGCGGAACCGGACAAGAACTAGGATCGGCCCCAGCGCACAGACCACAGCGCCATGAGGGGTCGTCCTGCCGGCCACCCCGCAGGAGGTTCGCAAATGGCGACGCTGCTGTCCGTCAACGTAGGGATGCCCAAGGACGTCTCCTGGGAGGGAAGGACCGTCCACACCGGAGCGTGGAAGGCACCCGTCCAGGGCCCGCGCATGGTCCGGAGCCTGAATGTGGAAGGGGACGGCCAGGGCGATCTGGCCGGGCACGGCGGCGACATCCGAGCCGTCCTCGTCTATCAGCTGGAGTCCTACCAGTACTGGCAGAAGGAACTCGGCCGCGACGACCTGACCTTCGGGATGTTCGGAGAGAACTTCACCGTCGAGGGGCTGCCCGACGTCGACGTGTGCATCGGCGACCGGTACCGCATCGGCGACGCCGAATTCGAGGTCACCCAGCCTCGCGTCACCTGCTACCGGGTCGGCATGCGCCTGGGGGAACCCGCCATGGCCTCCCTCCTGGTCGCTCACCACCGCCCCGGCTTCTACCTACGTGTGATCAGCGAAGGGCGAGTCCAGGCCGGCGACGTGATCGTCCTGACCCGCAAGGGCCCGGAAGAGCTCAGCGTCGCCGACACCGACGCGCTGCTCTACCTGCCCGATCGCGACCCGGCGAAGCTCCGCAAAGCTCTGAGCATCCCCGCCCTCAGCCCCGGATGGCAGCAGTCCTTCCGAGAACTCGCCGCCGCTCAGCAGCCGGGAGGGGCGGGCGAGCACACTGGCACGCAGCAGCGCGCCACGGCGCCGGGATGGCCGGGCTTCAGACCCATGCGCATCGCCCGCATCGTCCCCGAGGCCCCCGGCATCTCCTCGGTCTACCTCGACACCACCGACGGCACACCCCTCCCCGAGGCCCGCCCCGGCCAGTACCTCTCCATCCGCCTCACCACCGGCGGTTCGGCCCCCGCCGTACGCACCTACTCCCTTTCCGCCATGCCCGCGGCCGACACCTACCGCATCAGCGTCAAGCACGAGCCGCACGGCCAGGTGAGCGGCTACATCCACGCCTCGCTCCGCCCCGGTGACCTCGTGGACATCGCCAGCCCGCGCGGAACGTTCGTACTCGAACAAGGCACCAGCCCGGTCGTCCTCGTCTCCGCGGGGATCGGTGCCACTCCCGTGCTCGCGATGCTCCACCGACTCGCCGCCGTACGAGACCCACGCCCCGTCTGGTGGGTCCACATCGCCCACGACCGCGCGCACCACGCCTTCGCGGACGAGGCCCACGCCCTCCTGTCCCAACTCCCCGAAGCGCACGAGCACATCTACTACAGCCGCGGAACCCCACGTCCCGACGAGGCCCACGTCACCGAAGGCCGGCCGACCGCCCTCTCGCTCACGGACATGGGCATCCCCACCGACGCCGACGCCTATCTCTGCGGACCAGTCGCGTTCATGGACGACTTCGGCGGCTTCCTGCGCGATCACGGTCTGCGCCCCGAGCGGATCCATGCGGAACAGTTCAGCGCCCTTTCCGCCATCACCCCCGGCATCGCCCCGGCCGCCGCGACCCGGCCGCACCAACCACCCGGACCCACCGGCACCGGCCCCCTCATCACTTTCGCCCGCAGCGGCATCGCCGCCCCCTGGTCACCCGCTCACGCGTCCCTCCTCGAGCTCGCCGAAGCCTGCGACATCCCCACCCGCTGGTCCTGTCGCACCGGCGTCTGCCACACCTGCGTCACCCCGCTCGTGGCAGGCGACATCACCTACACCACCCCACCCCTCGAACTCCCCGAGGCCGGCACGGTCCTCGTCTGCTGCAGCCGACCGACGACCACCGAAGTCGTGCTCGACCTCTGATCGGCCGACACGGGCAGCAGCCGGTTTCGGCCGGAGAACCTCGACCTGAGGCGTGCACGTGAACGCCCCTCGGTCGCACGCCTTGGTCCGTCCCGGCAGGCGCTGCCGACCCTCGCCCCTGTTTCCTGCCGAGAGCCAGGACGAGGCCTGTCAGGGCGCCCGCGCCGAGCATCGCCGGACCGAGCCGGGTGCCTCGCGCAGGGTCCGGCATGACAAGCTGGGCTCTCCACCGTCCGAACCCAGGAGGTCCCCATGACTGAAGAGTCTCCAACCCAAGACGGTTCGGAGCTGGCAGACACCTCGGCTCCTGGCCTCGCGCCCGATGACGAGGGCAACTACGACCTGAAGCGCAAGTTCCGTGAGGCCCTGGCCCGCAAGCGCGCCCAGCAGGCGGAGGCCGCCGACCTCGCGGCGAATCCCGAGGCGTCGAAGATCCGCGGCACGCATGGCCCGGCTGCGAGCCAGCGGTCCTTCCGACGCAAGAGCGGCGGCTGAGTCCCGCGCTGATCGACTGAGGGATTTCGACGGGACGCGGCCCGGCGCCATACGGATGGTGCCGGGCCGCGTCCTGCCCGGAGCGAGTCGTACACCGTTGAACTGGATCTACGGGGCCCGGGTCTTCCCCGCGGCCCCGGGTTCAGCGGGTCTGGTCGGTCGGTCGGACCAGGATCTCGTTGACGGCGACGTGCCCGGGCTGGGTGACCGCGTAGAGGACCGCGCCCGCGATGTCCTCGGGCTGGAGCGTCCGCATGGACTCCGCCATGTTCTTTGCCATGGCGTGGATGGCCGGGTCGGTGATGTGGCCGGCCAGCTCGGTCGCCACGAATCCGGGCTCGATGACGACGACGCGTACGCCGCGCTCCGTGACCTCCTGCCGCAACGCCTCGGAGAATGCGGTGATGCCGAACTTGGTGGCCGCGTAGACGCCGCCGGCGGCCGAGGCCGTTCTCCCTGAGGTGGAGGAGATCTGGACCACCGCGCCTTTGGACCGGAGCAGATGAGGCAGCGCGGCATGGACCGTGTACATCGAGCCGAGCAGATTCGTCTCCACCATCCGCGTCCACTCCGTGGTGTCCGCGCCCAGGATCATGCCGCTCAGCATGACACCCGCGTTGTTCACCACGATGTCGAGGGCTCCGAACCTCTCGACGGTCGCCGCGACCCCGTCCTGCACCGACTGCCGGTCGGTCACGTCCAGGTCGAGCACCAGGGTCTCACCCGGGGCGTCCTCGGCCAGCGACTTCAGTCGGTCCGCCCTGCGGGCCCCGACGGCCACTCTCGCCCCCGCGTTCGACAGGGCGAGCGCCGTGGCCCGGCCGATGCCCGATGACGCGCCGGTGACCAGGGCGACCTTTCCTTCAAGGGTGGTGCTCACGTCTTCCTCCAAGGGGTGGGTGGTGGTGTGGCAGGCCGCGCCGAAGCCCGGACCAGAACCAGGGCGTGGGCGGGCGGCACGGCAGAAAGTGACCGTTGGGTCATGTTGAGCGTAGCACCGAACCTGACCATCGGGTCATGTTGTTGGTAGACTCCGCGGTGAGGAGGTACACATGACCGGCACGACGGGTGCACCGAGTGCGAGAGCGGACATGGTGCGCAACCGGCACCTGCTCCTTGCGGCGGCGACCGCGGCCTTCGCCGAGTGCGGGGTGGACGTGTCGATGGGCGAGATCGCCCAGCGCGCAGGCGTCGCCAAGGGCACGGTGTTCCGGCACTTCGCCACGAAGGACGATCTCCTCGCGGCGATCATGCTCCAGCTGCTCGACCGGCTCATCGGCGCTGCGGACCGGCTTCTGGAGGCGGACGACGCGGGGGAGGCGCTACGGGAGTTCATGACCACCGGGGTCGAGTCGCTCGCCGCCGACCGGGCGTTCTGCGAGGTGATCGGCAGGCCCTCCCTGCAGCACGCGGAGGTGCGGGACGCGATCGACCGCCTCTGTGAGGTCGTGGAGGCCCTCACGGACCGGGCGCGCGAAAGCGGAGCGATCCGGAGCGACATCACGGGAACGGACATCGTCCTGCTCCTCGGCGGTATTCACCAGACGGCAGCACCTCTGCTGCCTGCTCAGCCGCAGGCTTGGCGCCGCTATCTGGAACTGGCCTTCGACGGCCTGTGCTCCGCCGACGCCCGCGAGCTTCCGTACCCACCGCCCACCGTCCTGCGCATCAACGACCCGTCCGCTGTCGGCTGACCACCGCGACACACCGGGGCGCGGGCCTACGAGCGGGCCACGGACAGGCCACGGCTGAATTTGTCGCATACGTGCTGTCAGCTCGCAGCCGGTGAGGGTGAGGGCGGGCTGGCGCGGGCGAGCGATGCCGGACATGGGCCGGAGGGGGCGGCGGGCGGGGGTGACGCGGCGTGTGCGACCGCTGCCGTCGCCCCGCCCGCGGGGCGGGTCAGCGCCGACCGGCCTTGTGACCGTGGTCGGCGATCCTCTTGCGCCCGATCCTCTTCTCGCGGGAACGCTTCGAGATGGGGATCGACTCCTTTGTGTGGTGGTCGAGTTCAGTCTCTGCGGCCGACGAGGAGGTCGGCGAGCCTGTTGAGGCGCCGGACAGTGCGGTCCTCGGTGGCGGCCGGTGCCGGTTCGACACGTTCGGCGCGGTCGAAGTAGGCGCCGTTGACGATCTCGACGGTCGGGTCGCACAGGCGGGCCACGTACGAGGCTCCTTCGGCGGCGGTGACGCCTTCGTGGGCGTACAGCGGGAGCAGGGCGGTGTCGCAGACGCCGGGGTGGACGGAGACCGCGGTGACGCGTGGGTCGGCGGCGAACACCGTCAGGGCCAGCTGGGACTGGGCGTACGCGGCGAGGCGGGAGTAGCGGCGGGCGCGGTGGGGATCGGCCCAGGAGATCGCGGCGGTGCGGTGCAGGGAGGAGGAGACGTTGACGACGCGGCCTCCGGGGTCGCTGGTGAGTGACGGCTCCAGAAGGCAGGTCAGCAGGTAGTGGGCGAGGAAGTTCACCTGGAAGGCGATCTCGTTGCCGTCCGCGGTGATGGTGTGCTGCTCCGGGGCCGCCATGCCCGCGTTGTTGACCAGGACGTCCAGGTGCGGGTGCTCGGCCGCGACTTTGCGGGCCAGGGCCTCGACTTCGTCGAGGCGGGTGAAGTCGGCGGCGTAGGTGCCCAGCCGGTCGGCCGCGATGCCGGCGGTGGCGATGAGACGGTCGGCGGCGGCGAGGGCTTCCTCGGCGGTACGGCCGTGCAGCAGGACGGTCGTACCGCGCTCGGCAAGCAGCCGGGCGGTCTCGTACCCGATGCCGGAGGTGGCGCCCGTGACGAGGACGGTACGGGAGGGGAGGTCGGAGTCAGACATGGTCCATCCAGGTGTGTGGCACGGCGCTCACCCCGGGAGGGCCGGCATCCGTGCGGGGAGGAAAGAGAAGGGGCGCCGGACGGGATCACGGCGCCCTGGAACTGCGGAAGTTCGCGTCAGCGAGAGGCGGACACGGGTGCTTCCGGACAGCGCGGCGCACGACGCAGCGGCCGAGTGGGACTCGGCGGCCGGTCGAAAAGGAGCCAGGCGCTGTTCACGTGTCCCATCGAAGCCGCCCCGTTCGCCGCGGACAAGCTCGGCCCTCGTTCCCTGACGTGGTTCTGACGTGCGCATACGGGCCCTTGACCCGCTGGGCCGGCCCACGAACGGGCCCATGGCTCAACCGAGGCCGGGCGCACCGGAGATCAGCGGGCCGACGAGCTGGACGGCCGGACAGAGGCGGGGAAGGTTCACTCCCGGTCGGCAAAGACGCTGGCATCCAGCCGTGCGAGAAGGTCGGCGGGGTCCCGGTACACCGCGCGAGCGCCTGCCGCCTCCAGATCCGCACGCGGGATTCCGCCGGACAGAACCGCCACGGGAGTCACCCCGTCCCGCACGGCGGCCTTCATGTCCCAGACGCTGTCGCCGACGAACACGGCCCGTTCACTCGGTACGCCGGCGAGTTCTCTGGCCTGTTCGACCGGATCGGGGGCGGGTTTGCCGGCGGCGACATCGTCCGCGCTGGCTGCTCCGAGGAGGACGTCGTCGGCGTCGATGGCACGGCGCAGGGCGTCGAGTTCCGCGCCACTCGCCGAGGTGGCCAGTACGATCTCCCATCCTCGCGCGGCCAGGACGCGGAGCAGGTCGCCCGCCGAGTCGAGTGACGGCAGCCGGTCGAAATGCGTGGCGTAGAGGGTGTGGTGGGCCGCGGAGAGCTGCTCATCGCCGTCGGGGTCGCGGTCGTCGCCGAGAAGGTGGTCGATCAGGTCGGTGCCGCTGAGCCCCACGGCCCGATGGATCTCGCGCATGGGGACACGGTGGCCCGCCTGGCGGAAGGCCTCCCACCAGGTGACGACATGCAGGTGATTGGTGTCGACGAGCGTTCCGTCGACATCGAAGATCGCAGCACGTTTCGTGGTCATCTCGGCTGTCCTCGGACTTTCACAGTTCGCGCAGGACGGGGAGCAGCTTCTGCTGGGCCCACTCCAGATACGGTTCCTGGTGGTCGCCGCCGATCTGGACGAGGGCGAGCTCGGTGAATCCCGCTTCGACGTAAGGGGTTACGGCCTCGACGACGGCGTCCACGTCGTCGCCGCAGGGGATGGACCGGGCCACGTCCTCGGGTCGTACGAACTGGGTGGCACCGGTGAAGCCGGCGGGCCCGGGCAGTTCGGAGTTGACCGACCAGCCGCCGCCGAACCAGCGGAACTGGTCGTGGGCGCGCGCGATCGCCGCGTCGCGGTCCGTGTCGTAACAGACCGGCAGTTGGCCGACTTTGGGCTTTCCCTCACCGCCGTGCCGGTCGAAGGCCGAGACCAGTTCGGGTTTGGGCTCCGTCGCGATCAGAAGGTCGGCGAGACGTCCGGCGAGTTCACACGAGTGGTCACCGGAGACGGCGACACCGATCGGCGGCGGCGAGTCGGGGAGGTCCCACAGGGTGGCGTTCTCGACGTCGAAATGGTCACCGTGGTAGCTGACGTTCTCTCCCGCGAAGAGTGACCGGATGATCTCCACGGCCTCCTCGAGCATCTCCAGCCGGACGTGCGCGGCCGGCCATCCGCCGCCCACCACGTGCTCGTTGAGGTTCTCCCCGGATCCGAGTCCCAGGCGGAAGCGTCCCTGCGACAGGAGTTGCATGGTGGCGGCCTTCTGGGCGACCACCGCCGGGTGATAGCGGGTCGTGGGGCACGTCACGTAGGTCATCAGCGGGATGCGCTCGGTGGCCTGCGCGGCGGCACCGAGCACGCTCCACGCGTACGGTGCGTGACCCTGGGACTCAAGCCAAGGGAAGTAGTGATCGGACGTGACGGAGAAGTCGAAGCCGGCGCGCTCGGCGCCGACGACGTGGCCGACGAGCTCGCGTGGGCCGGCCTGCTCGGTCATCATCGTGTATCCGATCCGTACCATGTCGCTCTTCTCCTCGTGAATCGGTCGCACCCGGTCCCACCGCTCGGCCTCTCCCGATCCCACGGTCGGCGTGCGGGTCTGCTTCTCGGCGCGGTTCGTCATCAGGGTGAGATCACTGCTGCTTGGTCCGGATCCGCAGGTCGACCTCCTTTTCCTGGTCTCCCGACACGGTGCCCTGCTCGTGCACGGTGAACGCGGCTTCGAGAGCTTCACAGAGCCGGTCCACGGCGGCATATCCGCCCTGCAGCGTCGCGGTGAGCGAACCCTCCAGAGAGATCGGCCCGGTGGGGATCCGTTCCGGTGTCGGCTCGAACTGCGCGGTCCACACGACCGGGTGGTTGCCCTGCTGCTCCTGGGGCGCGGCATCGGCGGGCCGGTCGGTGGGGAACGCCGTCCGCAGAACGTCGAAGACGGTGGTGGCGTCCGCCCGGGACGCTCCGGTGAGGGACACGGTGACCATCGGGGTTACCCGCCTTCCTGTTGAGGGGCGACTTTCCGTTGCGGGGCGACGGTGTACTTCGGGTCCTCCGCGGAGGCGATGCCCGCCGCGAAGCCCCCGAAGCGGGTACAGACCGAACCCGCGAGCAGCGCGAGCCCCCCGACCGGCGACCGGCCGACTGCGGCAGCCGCCAGTGCCGCGGTCGCGGCGCCCGCCAGGGTCAGACCACACACGGCACGCATCACCGCGCCCGCGCGGCCTTCGCACCAGGTCTCGGCGACCATGCCCAGGCGTCGATGCGCGGCCTGGGCGGCCATGCTCTCGGCCGTTGCGGCGAGCACCGCCGCGCAACGGGCGGGACCGCTCTCGCTTCGCGGGGCGGGGGCGGGCGCCGGTGCGGGCGCCTCCCGACCCGTGGCTCTCGGACCTTCCCGAGCCCTGTGTCTTCTGCTCGTACTGTTCGTCGACGTCGCCGGAGGGAGCCTGGACCTCCACGCCCTCGTACTGCCGGCTGCGTGGGTCGTAGTGGCGGCTTTCCGTGTCGATCCCGGAGTAGACGCCGTCCAGGTCCTCGGTGTCCTGGAAGTTCTCGCTGACGATCGAGGCGGCGTTGGTGTAGGCGAGGACGTACACCCGGAAGTCCTTCTCCCCGGTGAGCACATGGTTGATCACCGCGAGGGTCGCGCCACCGAGGCTGGCGATGCCGAGCGTGCGTGCGGTACGCAGCCCGTCCTGCTCCCACTCCCAGGTGCGGCGCCGCGTCTCGATGGGCGAGGCCGGGTCGCCTTCGATCTGGACCACCTTGTCGTCCCTGACATAGATCTGTCGGCCACAGCCGACCGCACAGTAGGGACAGATGGACGGAACCACCCGGTCAGCGGTGTCGGTGCGCGGCCTGAGTTGCTGCGTGCGTGCAGATATGGCCGCCCGACCGCGCCCCAGCGGATCGGACCCCGTCAGCTGCCGGTAGACGGGCCAGTCACTGACCCAGGTGCGTACACCCATGGCATGTCCTTTCGGGCGGCCGGACTCCTGGCAACCGTCACGGGCGGGGTCCTCGTCTGTCGTTGCCCGCTGAGCGGACGGGTCCCGAGTACCCGGTTTCGATCTCGGCCTCCGCTGCTCCCACGAAGGCCTCCGCGGCAATCGCTCACAGCGTTCTCGCTTCCTGGCGCCGAACAGGCGTGAGGCGCAAGTACCCCGGCGGCCGACGATGATGCCCATGGGCCGTCCGCGAGGCTGGTCGCAGCCACGCAGAGCGTCGGCGGGTATTCCTGCGGGTCGCCTCACCCTGGAGGGGCCGTTCTCATCCCACGGTGTGAACGCGTCCGCGCCCGCGGCATCCCGGCGCACTCCGTCCGGCGCGACCTCGCGAGCTTCCGCGAAACCGCCCCCGACCGTGCAGGCGCGCCTTCGCAGATCGACGAGCCTCGACGCCAGGCCGCCGATAGAGTGACAACCAACAACCCCCGCCTCGGCGCGGACGTCCCCGGCGTAGCGTCTGGCAGGCCGACTGGGACAGGTGACGACGGCCATGCCCGCACGGTTCAGTTACCGGAGAATTTATGAAAGCACCTCGCCGCACGACGGCAAGCGCGTGCTTGTCGACCGGCTGTGGCCCCGTGGCGTGAGCAAGGAGCGAGCACACCTGGACGAGTGGCTCCGCGATGTGGCGCCATCGACCGACCTGCGCCACTGGTATCACCACGATCCGGAGCGCTTCCCCGAGTTCCGTGACCGCTACCTCGCCGAGCTGGAGGACGTCGCCCACCGCCCGGCCGTGAAACATCTGCGGGACCTCGCCGCACAGGACAAGGTCACTTTGCTCACCGCCACCAAGGACCTCGATCGCAGTGAGGCCGCTGTGCTCGCCCGGTGGCTGGACGAGGCCGCCACCACGAACCGATAGCGAAACGGCTTTGCAGAGGCCGGCATCTCGCCGAAGAGCGGGAAGAACGCCTTGGGACGACGCTCATGGTCCTGCACGACGGAAATGCATGTCCTGCGTGTAGAAGTGCACGGCCTCGCCGCCGTACATGCGGTGGTCGCCGGAGGCTGAGTCCTTCCACCCACCGAAGGAGTGGAAGCCCACCGGCACCGGCATCGGCACGTTCACGCGGACCATGCCGGTCTCGACCTCCCGCTGGAACCGCGGGCCGCGCTGCCGTCGCGGGTGAGGATCGAGCCGGGGTGGTACCAGCATGTGGTTCTTCGCGCCGCCGAGGCCCGGACACGCTTGCCACCGGCGGAGAGTCTCGCTCGCTGAGCGCAGTGCCGCTGGGGTCGTCGAGTCGACGGGGCGGTAGCCCATCCGGCGGAGCTCCTCGTCCCCCCAGGCGGTGCGACCTCTACTGTGGGCGGTACGTCGATACACGGAGGCCGTCATGTCGGAGCAGCCGAAGCCGGGCCTGTTGGGAACCGAGGCGCGGCAGGTGGAGTTCCCGGACGGTAGTCGCGGGATCATCCTGGTGAAGGCCGGGCTGCCGCAGGTCGAGGCGGATCTCCTCGCGGCAAAGGTATGGGCGGAGCGGCCTGAGGCAGTGGCCTGCGTGGATGCCTCTGCGGCTGGCCGAGAACCGGAATCAGGCGCTGTCTAGGCGGTCTCTCTCGCCGAGGCAGGTGGGCCGGGACGGCTGTCGTGGTGTCGGCAACATCTCGCGGGCGGCGCGGAGCCGACGAGTCTCTGTGGGAAAGGCGCCGGGACAGGCATGGCAGAAGGCAGCCCAGAGCACCCGGATGGCCACTCTTCACGCGCCGGCACCAACTGGCAGTCGCACGCGGTGGGTCGGACCCTGCACGCACGTGGTCTCGGGCGTCGCCCTGATCGGCACCCGCGACGGCACCGTCCCCCGTCACACGCGGCATGCCGCGGTGGCGAGGGTCGACCGGCGGCATGCGGCGTGGGTGAAGCCCGGGGGCGGTCCGGCGTACTGGCGCGCATGCCCACCGCGGTTGCGGGTACGACCCCTCCCGTACGGGGGCGTCGCGTCGGCGCCCGAAGAGCGAGGGGTGTCGTAAGTGATTCGAAAGCTGCAGGCGGTCGCGCTGGACTGCGCCGATCCGATACAGCTCGCGGAGTTCTACGCGGATCTGCTCGGCGGCCGGGTGGTCGCGGACCCGAAGGATCCCGACTGGGTTGAGGTACACGGGTTCGAGGGGACGCCGCTGGCCTGTCAGCGGGTGGACGGCTATCGACCGCCCGAATGGCCCAGCCGACAGAGCCCGCAGCAGCTCCACCTGGACTTCGACGTGGACGACCTCGACGGGGAGGAGAAGCGGGCGCTCGCCCTCGGCGCGACGGTGCTGGAGCGGACGGACCAGCTCCGCGCGGAGGCCAACTGGCGGGTCTACGCGGACCCGGCCGGACATCCGTTCTGCCTCTGCCTTCACTGAGTCTTTCCGGGCCCTACGGCCCTCCGCAAGCCCTGAGGTAACGTCAGGACCAGCCGCTCGGCGGGGATCTCGCCCCCGCGTTCCCCTTCTGCTGCCGGCCCTGCAGCAGAACTCCGAGCGCCGTGCCGCGCACGCGGTCGCCCCCACCCCGGTATGCATGCTGCTGTCCGGCGTCATGGCCGAGCTCGGCGCCTTCGGCGTCTGGCGGGTGTACACCACCGTCTTCGCCGGGCCGGGCGGAATCCCGGCGGCCGGTCTGGAGCGGGCGCTGGTGACGCTCGGCGCCCTCACCGCGGCGATCGGCGCGGTCATGTGCTGGTACCAGCGGCACATCGAGCGGCTCCTCGCCTACTCCGCGGTCGCCCATCTGGGCCTGTTCCTCGTCGGCATCGGAGTGCTCCGGCCGGAGGCCGACGCCGGGGTCGCGCTGTACGTCCTTGGGCACGCCGGGGTGAAGGCGGCCCTGTTCGCCTGCGTCGGCGTGCTCCTCGACCGCTACGGCAGCGTCGACGAACTCACCTTGCACGGCCGCGTACGCGGGATGCGCGGGGTCGGCGCGATGTGCGTGGCGGGCGCGCTGGGCCTCGCGGGCCTGCCCCCGTTCGGCAAGGCGCTGGGGAGGTCGATGGTGGAGGAGGCCGGCGGCGGGCCGCTCACGGCGTTGTTCGTCATCGCGCCGGCGATCACCGCGGGCGCGGCGCTGCGGGTGACCGCCCGGGTGTTCTGGGGCCCGGGGCGACGCTCCACCGACCCGGGCGACTCCGCGGACAGGACCACCGGCTCCGCCGAGCAGCCCGAGACCGCGGGCAGACTGGGGCGGATCCCGGACACCATGACGGCCGTCCCCGCGGTGCTGCTGGCCGGTGCACTCGCCGTCGGCGTGGTCCCCGGCTTCGCGGAACGTGTCGCGCGGGGCGTCGCCGGGACCGGATCGGGCGGTGTCGGTGCCATGGTCGCGGTGCACTGGACACGCCCCGGGATCGTGCTCGGGTTGCTGTCCACGCTGCTGGCCGTGTGCGTCGCCCTTCTCGCGGTGACGCGCCCGCGCTGGGCGGCGGCCCCGGGCTGGGCTCGGCCCCTGCGCCGTCTGCAGTCAGGCCACGTCGGGGACTACGTCGCGTGGCTTGTGCTGGGGGCTGCCGCATTGGGGGCGGAGCCGAAGGAGGTGCACACTGTGGTTCCCGTTTTGCTGGTACTGCTGTTGGCGCTGATTCTTTTCGGCGCCGGATTCGCCGTGAAGGTGCTCTGGTGGATCGCGCTCGCCGTCCTCGTCGTCTGGCTGCTGGGATTCCTCTTCCGTGGGACCTCGGCGGCGGGAGGCAGGGGGCGCTGGTACCGGTGGTGAGGCATCTGGTGCCCGGTCCCGGGGGAGCGCGCTCAGTTCTGGGGGAGTAGCGGTCCGGGCGGCCCGAGGTCCAGGTCGAGGTCCTCGGGCCGCACCCCGTAGTGCTCCACGTCCGCGATGCGCCAGGTGCTGCCCCCGTGACGACCTCGGCGCCGGTTGGAATTCCCGTCAGCCGATGCCGAGTTCCTCGGCGATCTCGGACACCGTCCCGGGTGTTGCAGTTCCTGCTCGGTCTGTCGGCCCGTCAGGCAGGGGAAGCGAGCCGCTGTCGCATCGGTCTCGAGTACGCGCGGGCCATGGGAGCCGGACGATTCAGGTTCTCACCACAGGGTGCCGGCCGACTTCGGCGCGCGCCTCGCTCATGATGATCGCGCCGACGGACTTCTCGATCTTGCGCTCGCGCGCTTGAAGGAGGTCGGACTCGTGCGTGAGCGCAATCCACAGCGCACCTCACAGCGCACCGGATCCACCCACGTCCTGGCCGCGGTGCGCAACCTGACCTACTGGAGTGATCACCGGGGC
The DNA here is from genome assembly GCF_042735715.1 of Streptomyces sp. NPDC059582. Lineage (NCBI taxonomy): Bacteria > Bacillati > Actinomycetota > Actinomycetes > Kitasatosporales > Streptomycetaceae > Streptomyces > Streptomyces sp. NPDC059582. The sequence continues at coordinate 11,043 of NZ_JBHWCC010000072.1, read as the reverse complement.
ACTGGATGCTTACGGCTGCTGCTTCATGCGGCCGGCTGAGGCCTGTTGGGTGTCCGCGCCGGAGCTGACGTGTCGCTGGGTCTCCTGGGGGCCGTGCCAGTCCAGGCACATCACGGTGGCATCGTCTTCGAGGCGGCCGCCGGCGGCGTCCCGGACCGCGGACGTCAGCGTGAGCGCGGTTTCGCGAGGGTGCAGGTCTTGGGTGCGCTCCAAAAGAGCGGCCAGGTCGATACTCTCCCCGTGGCGTTCGAGCATGCCGTCGGTCAGCATGAGCAGACGGTCGCCGGGGCGTAGTTCAATGTCCTGGACGCGGTAGGGCCGGGGCATATGCAGGGACAGTCCGAAGGGATGGTCCACCTTGCAGGTGATCGTCTCCGCGGTTCCCTCGCGCATGCGCAGTGGCCAGGGGTGACCGGCGTTGACGAGCTGGGCCTGTCCGGTGTGGAGGTTGATGCGCAGCAGCTGCCCGGTGGCGTGGCCGTGGCCGTGGTCGGCCAGCGCCTGGTCGGCCCGGTGGGCCTGCTCGGTCAGGTCGGCTCCCGCGCGGCGGGCGCCGCGCAGGGCGCCCACCAGGACCGTGGCGGCGAGGGCGGCGTCGATGTCATGGCCCATGGGGTCGGTCACCGACACGTGCAGCGTGTCCCGGTCCAGGGTGTAGTCGAAGGTGTCGCCGCTGAGGTCCTCGGAGGGTTCCAGGCTTCCGCACAGGGTGAACTGTGCGGCCTCGCACGACAGTGACGGGGGGAGCAGCTGGTACTGGATTTCTGCTGCCAGGGTGGGGGGTCTGGAGCGTTTGCCCCAGGTGTAGAAGTCGGTGAAGCGCCCGTTGGCGATCACGACGTAGGCCAGGACATGGGCGGCTTCCCCTACCGCATCGAGGATGTCTTCGCCGGGGGTGGCCGGCAGGAGCAGTTCCAGCAGCCCGATGGCGTCTCCCCGGTTGGTGACCGGAACGATCACCCGCTGTCCCCGGCCGGTCGCCTCCTGATACAGCCGCTGGGTACGGATCACCTGCTCGTAGACGCTGCCGAACATCGGGATCCGCTCCGCTTCCCGCGAACCTCCCGCTGTCCCGGCGGTGGACAGCCGCGCCACCGACTTCCCGGTCAGGTCGACGATGAGAAAGGAGACCTTCGTGGCCTCGAAACGCCGCCGTAGGTCCTGCGCGATCACGTCGACGGCGTCTGCCGGTGCCGCTGTCTCCGCGGCCGTCAGCAGCCGGGGGAGTTCACTGTTTCCGCCACTCACGGCCGCGGTCCCTTCCACCAGCCCTGATCCCAGCTTGGGTGCCGTCACGGTAGACGTCAATCTGTGACCAGTCACGCTAAGTGAAGCGTCGGCAGCGGGTGGGGCGACCGCGAAGGGACGGCCCTGGCTGCTGCGGGTCGCAGTCCGGCACGTGTTCTCCTTTCGCCCCGGGACCGCGGCCCGCTGGGTGGCGCCGCGCCTGGTCGGGGAGAACGTGGATGTCACCCGCACCTGGGGGTTGCGTTTCCTGTGGCGGTCCTCGTCCACCGACTTTGCCCTGGTGCTGTGATCAGGGGATGACGACCAGGCGCCCGGTGACGTTTCCGTCGGCCAGGCGGGCCAGTGCCTCGTTGACCTGTTCCAGGGGATACTCCGCCTGCACGCACCCGCGGACGAGGCGTGCCTCGGCCATCCGCATGACCGTGTGGGCGTCGGCGAGGGTGGCACCGACGGAGCCTCGGATCTCGGTCTCACGGACGACGACGTCGAGCACATCGAGGGTGGCGGGCTTGCCCGTGTATCCGACGAGGACGACGCGGCCCCGAGTTCGGGCCATCCGCACGGCCTGTGCGGGGTGTGAGCGGTGCCCACGGTGTCGACGACGACGTGGCAGCCGTCTCCCTCGGTCGCCGCGCGGACGGCCTCGACGGGGTCGTCCGTACCCGGGTCGATCACTGTCGCCGCTCCGTATCGCAGCGCCTGTTGCCGGCTGGGTGCGTGCGGGTCGACGGCGATGACGCGGGCGCCGTCGGCGACGGCCACCTGGACGAGGGCCAGGCCGACTCCGCCGGTGCCGACGACCACGACGGTCTCGTCCACGCCGACGCGGGCGACCGTGCGCACGACGCGGACGGCAGTGGTCCCCGAGCAGCCGAGGACGGCGGCTTCGGCGAAGGAGACCGTAGCGGCGACGGGCACCAGGGGTCCACCGCGTCCTGCGCCCCGGCGCCCGCTACGCCGTACTCGACACCAACCCCGCTACGACAGGCATCCAGTTCTCGACCTTCCGCAATGGTGAATCCGGCCGCGCCTACGCCCCCGGAGAGCGCCGCCGGGTCCTCCTGGACCAGCCGGGCGGCGGTGACCCGCTGGAACTCATCGACCACCACTGGCCGCGCCAGACCTATCTCGACGTCCTGAGCGAGGCGGGCTTCACCGACCTGACCGTCGAGGAACCGCTCCTCGCCGACCCCTCGGCGCTGCCAGGCCCCGATCCCGCCGAAACCGTCCATCCGCCGTTCCTCATCGTCACGGGAGTCAAGCAGTGACCACCTCCACCGCAGCCGTCCAGCAGACCCGCAGCGTGTTCCTCGCCGGCCCGTTCAAGGCGCTCGTCGGCGCGGACGGATCCATGAACACCCAGGCGCGGGCCCGCTTCGAGGCACTCATCGAGCACCTGGAGGCCGAGGGCTATCACGTCTACAACGCCCACCGGCGCGAGTCCTGGGGCGCGCAGTTCCTCACCCCCGACGAGTGCACCCGCCTCGACTACGACGAGAGCCAGCACCGTCTTCGTCGCCTTTCCCGGTCACCCGGCCTCACCCGGCACCCACATCGAGATCGGCTGGGCCTCCGCGTTCGGCAAGCCGATCGTCCTGCTCCTCGAGGACGGGGCCGATTACGCCTTTCTCGTTTGGGGCCTTCACACTGTCGCGGACGTCACCTATCTGACCATCGGCGACACCGGAGCCTTCGCCGCCGAGGTGATCAACACGGTCAACCGGCTCGCCGAGCATGCTGCCGGGAGCGGCACGGGCGTCGGACTCACCCCACGCGGGCCCGCGGTGTCCGGGCCCGGCCGGCTGGTTCGGAGCTGAGGTCGGGCGCCGGCCTGGCCCGGTACTGCGACGCCCCGTACGAGGGCCGCCACAGGGCCGCCGTCGTCGGCGCGGACGAGGTGTCCGGCGGCTCGGACAAGTGCAAGGTCCCCTGTTCGACTCCGGCGGCGGCCGTACGTAAGTGTGGCCGGGCGCCGGGAAGAGGCGGGTATGGGCACCACGGTGGCCGGTCAGCCGGTCAGCCGGTGAGGGAGGGGTAGTCGGTGTATCCGGTGGCGTCGCCGCCGGAGATGACCTCGGGCCGCAGTTCGTTGAGCGGGGAACCGTCGGTGAGGCGGCGCGGCAGGTCGGGGTTGGCGATGAAGAGGCGTCCGAAAGCGATGGCGTCGGCCCAGCCCGCGCGCAGGATGCGGGCGCTCTTGTCGGGGGTGTAGTTGCCGGCGGCGATGATGACGCCGTCGAACGCCTCGCGGAGCTTGATGCGGAAGTCGTCGTCGAGTTCCGGGCCGCCGGCCCAGTCGGGTTCGCACAGGTGGAGGTAGCCCAGCTCGCGCCGGTTGAGTTCACCGGCGATGTGCAGGCCCATCTCCAGGCCGTCGCTGTCGTCGAGGCCACCGACCTTGATCAGGGGAGAGATGCGCATGCCGACGTGGGCCGGATCCCAGGCGTCCACAACGGCGTCGACAACCTCCAGGGGGAAACGCGCGCGGTTGTCGACGCTGCCGCCGTACTGGTCCTCGCGGTGGTTGCTGCTGCTGGACATGAACTGCTGGAGAAGGTAACCGTTGGCGCCGTGGATCTCGACCATGTCGAAGCCGGCGGCGCGGGCGTTGAGGGTCGCCCTGTGGTAGTCGTCGAGGACACGGGGCAGTTCGTCGGCGGCCAGTGCGCGCGGGGTGGGCGCCTCGACGGACATGAGGTTGCCGTCGGGGCCCTGGATCCTGGTAGTGCCCTTGAACGGCAGGGCGCTGGCGGAGACGCCCGGCTCGCCGCCGTGGACGGCAGGGTGGGTGATGCGGCCGACGTGCCACAACTGCAGGACGATCCTGCCTCCCGCGCCGTGGACCGCGTCCGTGATGCGGCGCCAACCGGCGACCTGCTCCTCGGAGTAGATGCCCGGGGTGGCGTGGTAGCCCTTGCCTTCGGGGCTGATCTGGGTGCCCTCGGTGACGATCAGGCCCGCGCTTGCGCGCTGGGTGTAGTACTCGCGCATGAGGTCGGTGGGGATGTCGCCGGGCTGGGCGGCGCGCATGCGCGTGAGGGGAGCCATGAACATGCGGTTGTGGGTGGTGAAGGCGGGCAGGGCAAGTTGATGGGTCAAATCGGGCATGGTTGTCCTTCCTGTCAGTATCGATCGGCTGTGATGGTGTTTTTGCGGATGCGGGGGGCAACGCGGCGCCGGGCGGGTCTGCATCGGTCGGTGCCGTGCGTGGCCGGCAGGACGTCGACCGCCTTGTCCACGGCATCCGGGTGGCGACCGGTGCGCAGGACGTATTCGGCCGTCCCGGTATGCAGCAGGGTGAGCTGCTCCGTCGCTTCCGGCTGACGCGCCTCGGCGCGGGCAGGGAGCCCCGCCGTGATCCGTCTTGCGCACCTGCGCCCGCTCCCCGGCGCAGATAGTTTCATTATTAAACCACATGGCTCAGGTGTGACGGCGGACGCACCCTTCTTGCCGCAGATTGCACACGCGCCACCGCTAGTCTAGTTTCATTATGAAACTGGAATGGGTGGCCTTGGTTGCCTGCCCAGCCGCACCGCCGTATGCCTGCAGCCCGTCATGAGTGCAGCGCGCAGAGCGACGCGATGGCTGTCGCCGACCGGGAAGGCACATCGGGGCGCCCGGATTCACCGGGGCATGGCGGCAGGTGCGGTGACCGGCGAGGGGAACGGCATGGGGTGGACCTGGGCCGCCGAGGCGAGGCGGCTGCGTGGACTGGAGGTGTCACGATGACAGAGCTCACCGGTGATGGTCTGCTCCGCAGAAGCCGCCTGCCGGGGGAGGTCCAGAGGCTGCGAAACGACGATCGCCGGGCGGCCGGCTCGGCGGCTCTGCTCACTGTGATGTGTCTGGGCCTGATGCTGTCCATGTTCAACGCGACAGTGGTCAACGTGATGCTGCCCGACATTCGTGTGGCGCTGCATGTCTCCGGGACCAGTTTGCAATGGGTCGCTGCCCTTTTCACGCTCTGCAACGCCGCGCTCCTGTTGGCCGGCGGCGCGCTCGGTGAGCTGATCGGCAAGCGGATGACCTTCCTGAGCGGGGTCGCGGTGTTCACCGCCGGCTCGGCGGCCTGCGCCGCCGCACCGAACCTCGGTGTCCTGCTTGCCGCTCGTACGGTCCAGGCCATCGGCGTGGCGGTGATGACGCCCCAGACCCTGTCGATCCTGGTGACCGAATACACGAACCCGACGCGCCGGGCGCGCGCGGTCGGGATCTGGGCCGGTATGGCCAGCCTCGGGCTCGCCGCAGGTCCCGTGGTAGGTGGCGTGGTCACCGACGTGGGCAGCTGGCGCGGCGGCTTCATGGTGAGCGCTGTCCTCGGCGTGGTCACTCTCCTGCTCGGTTTCCGCGCCATCTCCAGCGCTCGCTACGGCCGTCCCACCCACGCACCGTCACTCGACTTTGCGGGGGCCGCGCTGTCGGTGCTGGCGCTCGGGGCGCTCGTGTTCGGTCTCATCGAATCGGCAACGCTGGGCTGGAACTCGCCATTCATCGTTGGGGCCTTCGCGCTGGCGGCGTCGGCCACCGCCGCGTTCATCCTGACTCAGCGCGCTGCGAGCGGCCGCGGATGCCTGCCACTCATGCCGCTGGAACTATGGCGCAGCCGCGGTTTTGTCGGCGCGAACATAGCCGGACTGGCCTATTTCTTCACGCTGTTCGGAATCCTCTACTTCTACAGCGTGTACTTGCAGCAGTACAGGAGCTTCTCGACCCTGCAAGCGGGGCTGAGCTTCCTGCCGATGACGATCGCCATGGCGTTGGTGGGCCCGGTCACCGGACGGCTGTCCGCCCGGTTCACCACGACATCGCTCACAGTCGCCGGACTCCTCGTGGCCGCGGTGGGATCCTCGCTTCTGGCTCTGTTGTCGGCAGGTGGTGTCGTTGGCGTGGTGTGCAGCCTCGCCCTTTTTGGTGTCGGCGCCGGTCTGATGAGTTCCCCGATGAGCAACATGGCCGTCTCCAGTGTGGCCACGCGTCACAGTGGGGCTGCGTCCGCGACCCATAACGCGTTCCGCCAGATCGGCAGTACGCTCGGCGTCGCCGCGCTGGGCACCATAGTCTCGGCAGGACATCATGCGGCAAGCGGCACGACGACGGCTTTCAGCACCGGACTCAGCCACGCCATGACGGTCGTCGCCGTCGTTCTCGTCATCTGCGCGCTCACGGTTGCCGTGCTCGGAAGGCGGCGATACGACTTTTCGACGGTGACCCCATCGGTCTCGTCGAAGGCGTAGCCCGCAGGAAGGGACAGCAGCCCCAGGAAGGCGCGCAGGTCGCGGCCCATGATCCGTCCCGCGATTGGTTCGGGCGAGGTCGACCCGTCTTCTCTCACACGTCCCTGACGTGCGCCGACGACCTAGGAGAGGGCGTCAGCCGAGGCCCGGTACCCGGGAGATCAGCAGGTCGATCAGCTTGATCCCGACGAAGGGCAGGACGAGCCCCCCGAGGCCGTACAGCATGAGGTTGCGACGCAGCAGGTCGTGCGCCGACGACGGCCTGTAGCGCACGCCCCGCAGTGCCAGCGGGATCAGCGCGACGATGATGAGCGCGTTGAAGATGATCGCCGAGGTGATCGCGGAGGTCGGGCTGTGCAGGCCCATGACGTTGAGCGATCCCAGCCCTGGATAGGCGCCCGCGAACATCGCCGGGATGATCGCGAAGTACTTCGCCACGTCGTTCGTGATGGAGAAGGTCGTCAGCGCGCCCCGCGTGATGAGCAATTGCTTGCCGATCTCGACGATCTCGATGAGCTTGGTGGGGTTGGAGTCCAGGTCGACCATGTTCCCGGCTTCCTTGGCGGCCGACGTGCCGGTGTTCATGGCCACGCCGACGTCGGCCTGCGCCATCGCCGGCGCGTCGTTCGTACCGTCCCCCGTCATGGCGACGAGCTTGCCGCCCTCCTGCTCACGTTTGATCAGGGCGAGTTTGTCCTCGGGGGTCGCCTCGGCCAAGTAGTCGTCCACGCCCGCCTCTTCGGCGATGGCACGGGCGGTGAGCGGGTTGTCGCCCGTGATCATCACCGTGCGGATGCCCATGCGGCGCAGCTCGGTGAAGCGCTCGCGGATGCCGTCCTTGACCACGTCCTTGAGATGGATCAGGCCCAACACCCGGGAGCCTTCCCAGTCGTGCACCGCCACGAGCAGTGGGGTGCCACCCGAACCGGCCACTGAATCCGCGAACGACCTGGCCTCGGAGGGGACGTGGCCGCCATACATCTGAACCCACTCGATGATCTGCTGGGCGGCGCCCTTGCGGATCGCGCACACCGCACCATTGTCCCAGCGCAGGTCGATGCCGCTCATGCGGCTCTGTGCGCTGAACTTCACCCACCGGGCATGTTGCAACTCCCCCTCGGCGGGCGCCCGTAGGCCGTAGCGTTCCTTCGCCAGTATGACGACCGAGCGGCCCTCCGGCGTCTCGTCGGCCAGGGACGACAGCTGCGCGGCGGCGACGAGTTGGCTTTCCGCGATACCGGGCAGCGGCACGAACGCGGCGGCCTCGCGGTTGCCGAGGGTGATGGTGCCGGTCTTGTCGAGAAGGAGGGTGCCCACGTCGCCGGCGGCCTCGACCGCGCGGCCGGACATGGCGAGCACGTTGCGCTGGACGAGCCGGTCCATGCCCGCGATGCCGATCGCGGACAGCAGCGCGCCGATGGTCGTGGGGATGAGGGTGACGAGGAGGGCGACGAGGACGGTGGTGGACTGGGCGGCGTCGGCGTACTCGGCCATCGGCTGGAGGGTGACGACGACCAGGACGAAGATGAGGGTGAGCGCGGCGAGCAGGATGTTGAGGGCTACCTCGTTCGGGGTCTTCTGCCGGGAGGCGCCTTCGACGAGTGCGATCATCCGGTCGAGGAACGAGTGTCCGGGGCGGGCGCTGACACGGACGACGATGCGGTCGGAGAGGGCGGTCGTGCCGCCGGTGACGCCGCTGCGGTCGCCGCCCGATTCACGGATGACCGGCGCGGATTCCCCAGTGACCGCGGATTCGTCGACAGCCGCGGCTCCGTCGATGACATCGCCGTCCGCCGGGATCAGCTCGCCCGCCTCGACCAGGACGACATCGAGCGGTTTGAGGTCGGCGGCAGCCACGGTCTCCGTCTCCGCGTGCCGCAGGTCGGTTCCGTAGCTCCAGTGGCGCAGCCGCCGGGCGACCGTGTCCGTACGGGCTTTGCGCAGCCATTCTGCCTGTGCCTTGCCACGGCCCTCGGCGACGGCCTCCGCGAGATTCGCGAAGATGACCGTCAGCCACAGCCAGGCGCTGATCACCCAGGTGAAGACGGCGGGGTGGAGGACCGCGGAAAGGGTGGTGAGGACAGCTCCGACGGAGACGACGAACAGTACGGGGTTCTTGACCAGGACCTGAGGGTGAAGTTTGCGCAGTGCCTCGGGGAAGGACTGCACGAGTTGGGTGGGTTCGAACAGTCCGCTCGGTGCTCGGCGTCTCCCCCCTTGCTCCGATCCGGGCCGGGGGGCGCGCGCAGAGCGGGACGGCGGGGCTTGCTGGGGAGCGGCGGGGAGCATGGGGACCTTCGTGCCTCGGGGAAAAGAAGCCGGGCCCACGCGCACAGAGGCACGCGGCGAACCGGTCGGGCTGACAGAGCGTGTGGTGGCCGCCGGGCTCCGCGGTGCCGGGGCCCCGGCACCGCAGAGCTGCGCACGGGCTTCGGCGGCGCGATGACGACGGGAGCGCCGCCGCGTGCTCGGCCGCCGGAAGGCCATTCGGTTGCCTTCTGGTGTGGAAGGCGTCCGCGGGTGCTTCCGCTGGAAGCCGTCATGCCACTGACGTCCGAGGTCTCTCCTGCGGCCGAGGGGAAATCTAGCCCGGCCGCGTCTGTGAACCACCCGGTCGAGCGTGGAATTTGCGCCTCTCTTACGGCCGGTCGGAGGCCGACGTCAAGGCCCCGTCAAGGCCGCCTGAGAAGGCATCAGGAGATCATCAACGCACGGCGTCGGTGGTCGAAGCCGGTCCCAGACTGAGCGGCACGGGGGAGACGGGCGACCGTTCGTGGTGTGCCGCCGGAGGGCTCATGACCTCCTCCGAGCTCTCGGCTTCGCTCGAACAGGGGACCGTCATGGCTTTCACCACGCGCAGTCCTGGGACGGGGGCCGGGACCAGCGCACAGCCGTGGCACGGGCCGGTCGCCGCACCCGGGGGCCGGCCCGGTCCACGGCCCGGAGAGGCGCCGCGGCCGCCTGGCCAGGGGCGTCGGCCCCGTCGCGGGGCTGTGGCCGCGTGGGTCGCTCTGCGCCGCCGGTACTGGGTCACCCTGCCCGCGCGGCTGCGTCTGCTGCGCATGGTCACGATCTCGCTCGCCGCCGGCCTGGCCCTCTTGCTCGCGCTGGCCGGGCTCGCCGCGACCCGCACCTGGGACTCCGTCGCCGACCGTGAAGCGCCCCGCACCACCAGCGCCGCCGACCTCGACCTCGCCCTGAACGACATGGACGCCCAGGCCGCCAACATCCTGCTGTCCAGCGCGAACGCGGGCCAAGGGCGCCTGGTGACGCCGTACGAGACGGCGGTCGGGCTCTACCGCGACGCCCGCCGCGCCATCGGCCACGACCTGCGCATGCTCGCCGTCGCCGCCCAAGGCGACCGCGCCGACGAGCTCACGGTGGAATCCCTGACCGACGACTTCGCCGAGTACCAGGAGCTGGTGGGCCGCGCCCTGGAGAGCGACGGCCGTGCCGGCGGCGAACCGGCCGCACTCGCGGACTACCGCAAGGCCACCGACCTGCTGCGGGAGCGACTCCACCCAGGCGCACGGAAGCTGGTGGATTCCAACAACAGCGCGTTCAACACCCGATACCGACAGGCCCGTTCAGCCCTGGTGACCCAGCTGGTCGCCGCCATCGTCCTCGGCGTACTGCTCGTCGTCTCGCTCGGCGTCCTCCAGTGGTACCTGGCCCGCCGTTTCCAGCGGATTCTCAACCCCGTCGTCCTGGCCGCCATGGTCTGCGCGCTGCTCGCCGTCCTCCTCGGTGCCCAGGCACTGTCGGCCACCGCCGAGCACCTGCGCGGGGCGAGGCGTGATGCGTTCGACTCCGTCGTCGCGCTCTCCCGCGCCCGCGCGATCGCCTACGACGCGAACGCCGACGAGAGCCGCTATCTCCTCGACTCCGAACGCCGCGACCAGTACGCGCAGGCCTTCCTCACCAAGTCGCGGGAGCTGTACGGGCTCAAGGGCGCGACCCTCGCCTCGTACGACGACGAGCTCGCCTCGACGTGGCAGGCGTACCGCCTTGACCACGGCGACCTGCGCTTCGCCGGCGAGTTCCGGCGGGAACTCGACAACATCACCTTCGCGGGCGAGCGGGCCGCGGGGCTCGCGAAAGTCCGGTGCTCACCATGTATTGATCCGAGGTTTGTCTTGCCGGCGACCAGATCGTGGGGCTCAACCACCTCGTCGAAACAGGACAGGTGGGTTCCGGCGATCATGTTCTGATCGTGGCCCACGGTTCCGGTGTCTCGATCTCCTGTGCCGTCGTTCGCATCGATCACCTTCCGGTCTGGGCCAAGGAACAGATCTGACCGGCATCGAGTGCCAAAGGACCACACCGGTGCCGGCCGAGGCAGGAAGCGATCCGCCGGAAGGGCCGAGCGGCGCCGGTTCCCGCCGACGGGTCTGTCCCGGGACCGGCGCGACTCTCCGCACGGAGCGGAAACGTCTCGGCCTCACGCAACAGGGCATCGCCGCACGGATGCAGGTCTGCCCGGCACACGTGCCCGTGACCGAAACGGGCACCGAGGTGGGCAGCCGGGCCGAACGGCAGGAGCCCCGGGGGACGTCCCCCG
>NZ_JBHWCC010000071.1:0-38994 GCF_042735715.1 Streptomyces sp. NPDC059582 | reverse complement strand
AGGGCGGGGACTTGGGGGGCCTCGGACGGTACTTCACTGGGCCGGGGATTGACTAGCGGGCGCCCCCCCTAGGGTGCCGCCGCTTCGTCACTTCCTCGCTCACGCGGCGGGTGCGGAGCCCTCCTGCTCGGCCTCCACGCGTGCGTTCCACTCGCGCTTGGAGGCCTGCCAGCCGTCCTCGTTGTGGCCCAGCCGCCAGTAGCCGGAGATCGACAGGTCCTCGCGCGGGATCTGCCGCTCCACACGCAGCAGTTGGCGCAGCTCCTTCACCAGGCCGGCCTCGCCGTGCACGAACGCGTGCACCCGGCCCTCGGGGCAGTCCAGGCCTCGGACCGCTTCGACCAGCGTCTCGCCGATGGGCCGTTCGCCGCGGTGCAGCCAGACGACCTCCACGTCGGAGTCGACCTTCTGCTCCTCCTCCGGCCCGGCGATCTCCACGAAGGCGTGGGCCACGGCGCCGTCGGGCATGCCCTCCAGCGCGGCCGCGATCGCCGGCAGCGCGCTCTCGTCACCGGCCAGCAGGTGCCAGTCCGCGTCCCTGTCGGGAGCGTAGGCGCCACCAGGACCCATGAACCGGACGGTCTCGCCCGGCTGGACGCGGGTCGCCCACGGCCCGGCGAGGCCCTCGTCGCCGTGGATCACGAAGTCGAGGGTCAGTTCGCGGTGCTCGGGGTCCCAGGCGCGCACGGTGTAGGTCCGGGTCACCGGCCACTGCTCGCGCGGGAACTCGGCCCGGATTCTCTCCATGTCGAAGGGCTCGGGGTAGGTCGCGCCCTCGGCCGGGAACAGCAGCTTCACGTAATGGTCGGTGCAGGCTCCCGCCGAGAAGTCGGCCAGGCCCTCACCGCCGAGCACCACGCGTTGCATGTGCGGGGTGAGCCGTTCGGTGCGGACGACCTGCGCGGAATGAGGCTTCCGCGGCTTCCGTGCCGGACGTTCTGCCATGACGGCCTCCCAGTCGTTCTAGCTTAGGCTTACCTAAGTTAGCATTTCTTCTCCCGGTTAACTCCCCCCTGATGAGAGGTTCGTGAACCTCTCGTACAGAGCGTGACTTTCCGTCCACGGGAATGTCGTCCTCGGGCGAGAACGATGATCACGCGCCGGGCGCGCCCAGGGTGGTGAGCAGTCGCTGGAGCGACCCGCCGAGTCCCCAGCGTGTCGCCAGCTCCTCCAGTGTCACCCCGTCGCCGGGGTGGCGCGGCAGCGTGGTGTCGACGTCCGGCAGCGGGACGTCGACCGCGACCCGGACGACCCTCGGCGCCACCGCGAGGTACGGGCGCGACTCGTCGAGCCGCTTGCGCTGCGACGGCGTCAGCTTCGCCTTCGGATCGTCCACCGCCGCCATGATCCCGGCCAGGTCGCCGAACTCGGCCAGCAGTTTGGCCGCCGTCTTCTCGCCGATGCCGGGGACCCCCGGCAGGCCGTCGCTCGGGTCGCCGCGCAGCAGCGCCAGATCCGCGTACCCCCGCCCGTCGACGCCGTACTTCTCGCGCAGCACCGCCTCGTCGGTCAACTGGAGCGTGCCGACGCCCTTGAGCGGGTACAGCACGCGCACCCCGAGGGCGTCGTCGACCAGCTGGTAGAGGTCACGGTCGCCGGTGACGATGTCGACCGGGCCCTTCGCCCGCGCGGTGAACGTGCCGATCACGTCGTCCGCCTCGTACCCCTCGACGCCCACGCGCGCGATGCCCAGCGCGTCCAGGACCTGCTCGATGACCGGCACCTGCGGCGAGAGGGTGTCCGGCACCTCCTCCTCGTCCGGACCCACCTCGCGCTCCTGCGCGACGCGGTGCGCCTTGTACGACGGGATCAGGTCGACCCGCCACTGTGGCCGCCAGTCCGCGTCCATGCAGGCCACCAGGTGGTCCGGGTGATGGTCCTTGACCAGCCGGTCGATGAACTCCAGCAGCCCGCGCACCGCGTTCACCGGTGTGCCGTCCGGCGCCTTCACGGAGTCCGGCACGCCGAAGTAGGCGCGGAAGTACAGGGAGGCGGTGTCGAGCAGCATCAGTCGTCCGGTCACGCTCGCATCATGCCGTACGACAACGACAACCACCCGACAGGGCGACGACACGTCGGGCCACGTGGCGGCCGGTGACGCCGCGTACGTGGGGCCGAGAGTGTCGTGTGTGTGACCTGGGATGCCGTGCCTGAGGCCGACGACGTCGCGCGCGTGGGCGACGATGTCGCGCGCGTGGCCGAGGGCGTCGTGCGCATGACGGATGACACAGCGCACGCGACAGCCGACTTCGCGTGTGCGTGGCGGATGTGAATGTGCTGTGAACTGGACCACTGAAGCGTTTGGCCCGGAAGCGCGGGGGCAGGCGCGGCTTCTGAGCGACGCCGGTTGCAGATTCAACGTTTGCGGTCGGTGGCCGTTCCGTCCACTGTCCCCGAGAGCAAGAGGTCTGCGTGTCAGCCAGGCTTGAGGCCGAACACCTCTACAAGGTGTTCGGCAGACGACCGGACCAGGCGGTCGAACGACTGCGTAAGGGAGCCGACCGGGAGGAGCTGCGCGCCGACGGCACCACGGCCGCCGTGATCGACGCCTCCTTCACCGTGGAACCGGGCGAGATCTTCGTCGTGATGGGCCTGTCCGGGTCCGGGAAGTCCACGCTGCTGCGCATGCTCAACGGCCTGCTGGAGCCCACGGCGGGTCGGGTCCGCTTCGGCGGCCAGGATCTGACCGAACTCGGCGCCCGCGGACTGCGCGAGATCCGCTCGAAGAAGATCAGCATGGTCTTCCAGCACTTCGCGCTCTTCCCGCACCGCAGCGTCCGCGACAACGCCGCCTACGGTCTGGAAGTGCAGGGCGTGCCCCGCGCCGAGCGCGCTCGCCGCGCCGACGAGGCGCTCGCCCTGTGTGGCCTGGCCGGCTGGGAGAAGTCCTGGCCCGACGAACTGTCGGGCGGCATGCAGCAGCGCGTCGGCCTCGCCCGCGCGCTCGCCACGGACGCCGAACTGCTGCTGATGGACGAGTCCTTCAGTGCCCTCGACCCGCTGATCCGGCGCGACATGCAGGACCAGCTGCTGGAACTCCAGAAGACCCTGAAGAAGACGATCGTCTTCATCACCCACGACCTCAACGAGGCCATGCGCCTGGGCGACCGCATCGCGGTGATGCGCGACGGCCGGATCGTGCAGATCGGCACCGCGCAGGACATCCTCGTGCGCCCCGCCAACGACTACGTCGCCTCCTTCACCCAGGACGTCGACCGTTCCAGGGTGCTGACCGCCGACGCCGTCATGGACCGCGCCGTGCACGGCGACGAGGCCGACTGCGACTGCGAGACCGCCAGGCCCGACACGCCGTTCACCGACCTGTGCGCGATCAGCGCGCGCGTGCCGCACCCGGTGGCGGTGCTCGACGCGGACCACGCCCTCGTCGGGGTCGTCCCACGGCAGCGTCTCGTCGGTTTCCTCGGCGACGAGTCGGCCGCCGCCCCCGGCCCCTGCGACTCCCCGCGCGACAAGGGCGGCGAGAAGGTGGTGGCGCGTGCCTAGGATCCCGCTCGGCGACTGGGTCAACGACGTGGTCGACTGGCTGCTCGGCCATGTGTCGTGGCTCTTCGACTTCCTCAAGACCGTCTTCACCGGCACCTACGACGGCATCGCCGCCGTCCTCCAGGCCCCGCAGCCGCTGCTGCTCGCCGGCATCTTCGCCGTGCTGGCCTTCTGGCTGCGCGGCACCCTGGCGGGCGTCCTCACCTTCGTGGGCTTCGCGTTCATCGACTCCCTCGAACTGTGGGACGACGCGATGGTCACCCTGTCGCTGGTCCTCGTCGCCACGATCATCGCGCTGGTGATCTCGGTGCCGGTGGGTATCTGGGCGGCCCGCTCCGACCGGGTCAGCGGACTCGTCCGGCCGGTCCTGGACTTCATGCAGACGCTGCCCGCGATGATCTACCTCATCCCGGCGATCCTGTTCTTCGGCACCGGCGCCTCCGCCGGCATCGTGGCCACCCTGATCTTCGCGCTCGCCCCGGGCGTGCGGATGACCGAGCTGGGCATCCGGCAGGTCGACAAGGAACTGGTCGAGGCCGCCGACGCGTTCGGCACCACCCCGCGCAACACCCTGCTGCGCGTGCAGCTGCCGCTGGCGCTGCCCACGGTGATGGCGGGCGTCAACCAGGTCATCATGCTGGGCCTGTCCATGGCGGCGATCGCCGGCATGGTCGGCACCGGCGGCCTCGGCGGCGACGTCAACGAGGCCATCGGCCAGCTCAACGTCGGCCTCGGCTCCGAAGCCGGCGTCGCGATCGTGATCCTCGCGATCTACCTCGACCGGATGACCAGCGCCCTCGGCACCCAGGTCTCCCCGCTCGGCCGCCGTGCCGCCGCGAAGGCGCGGGCCGCCCAGGGCCTGAACATCCGGTCCTACCGGCCCCGCCCGCAGGTCGCCGTGATCGGTGTCGTGATCCTCGCCCTCGTGGCGGGCGGCATGGGGATCTTCGGCGGCGACGGGGGTTCCGCGCCCGTCGCCGACGGCAAGGACGTCGGCCAGGGCAAGAAGGTCAGCATCGGCTACATCCCCTGGGACGAGGGCGTCGCCTCCACCTTCCTGTGGAAGGAGATCCTGGAACAGCGCGGCTTCCAGGTGGACGCCAAGCAGTACGACGCCGGGCCGCTCTACACCTCCCTCGCCCAGGGCAGCGTCGACTTCGAGACGGACTCCTGGCTGCCCACCACCCACGCGCAGTACTGGAAGAAGTACGGCGACCGGCTCGACGACCTCGGCGCCTGGTACGACAAGACGTCCCTGGAGCTGAGCGTCCCCTCGTACATGAAGGGCGTCGACTCCCTCGACGACCTCAAGGGCAAGGCGTCGGAGTTCGGGGGGAAGATCACCGGCATCGAGTCCAGCGCCGGCGAGACGGCCCTGCTCAAGAGCAAGGTCCTCAAGGAGTACGGCCTGGACAAGGAGTACAAGGTCGTCGACAGCTCCACGCCCGCGATGCTCGCCGAACTCAAGCGCGCCTACAGCAAGAAGGAACCGGTCGTCGTCACGCTCTGGTCGCCGCACTGGGCGTACAACGACTACGACCTGAAGAAGCTGAAGGACCCCAAGGGCGCCTGGGGCTCGGGCGACGGCGTGCACACGCTGGCCCGCAAGGGCTTCGCGAAGGACAACCCGGTCGTCGGCAAGTGGCTGAAGAACTTCGAGCTGACGGAGAAGCAGCTCACCAGCCTCGAGGCCGAGATCAACAAGGCGGGCAAGGGCAGGCAGCAGGACGCCGTGCGCGCCTGGCTGAAGGAGAACCCGGGGGTCGTCGACAAGCTGGCGCCCGTGCCGGGCGGCTCCGGCGCCACCCCGGCGGAGGCCCGACGCGCCCTGGACGTCGCCTGGTTCCCGTGGGACGAGGACGTCGCCGTCACCTACCTCTGGAAGAACGTCCTGGAGCGGCGCGGCTACCGGCTCGACCTCAAGCAGATGGACGTCGGCCCGGTCTACACCGGCCTCGCCTCCGGCGACCTCGACCTCAACTTCGACGCCTGGCTGCCCTACGCCCAGAAGAACTACTGGGACCGGAACAAGGACAGACTCAGGGACCTGGGCACCTGGTACCGGCCGACCTCGCTGGAGATCGCCGTGCCGTCCTACGTCAAGGACGTCAAGTCGCTGGAGGACCTCAAGGGCAAGGCCGACACCTTCGACGGGAAGATCATCGGCATCGAGCCGGGCACCGGCGAGATGAACCTGCTCAAGACCAAGGTCCTGCCCGGCTACGGCCTGGACAAGGAGTACAAGGTCGTCGACGGCTCCACGCCGGCGATGCTCGCCGAGCTGAAGCGCGCCTACGCGAAGAAGGAGCCCGTCGCGGTCGTCCTGTGGTCGCCGCACTGGGCCTACAGCGAGTACGACCTCACCAAGCTGACGGACGGCAAGAAGCTCTTCGGCGAGGGCAACACCATCCGCACCATCTCCAGCGACGAGTTCCCGGGGCAGTACCCGCAGCTCACTAAGTGGATCAAGAACTTCACTATGAGCGAGGACGAACTCGGCAGCCTGGAGGGCGAGATCAAGGACCGCGGCCAAGGCCATGAGGAGGAGGCGGTCGAGGCCTGGCTGAAGGAGCATCCGGACATCGTCGACCGCATGACGCCGCAGCAGTAGTCGCTGCGCCACCGCCACCCGAGGGGTGGGCCTCCCCGCGCGTCCTGACAGCGCCCGGGGAGGCCCGCCCCTCGGGTCGTGTCCGAGGCCCGCCGCTCGGGTCGTGTCCGAGGCCCGCCCCTCGGGTCGTGTCCGAGGGCAGCCGAAGCGCGCGCCCGGCCCGCGCGCTGTGTGCGCCCCACCCGCACCCATGTCCGCCCCTACGATAGAGATCCGGACAACCACACAGCGCTACGCCACCGCCCGAGCCCGGGCGTCCTGCCCGCCGTCTCCGCCCCCGCTTTGACCAGGCGGTTCGGGCCTCAAAAGCGGTCGGGAACATCGACAGCGGCTCACGCGTTCAAGTGAACGGTGACGTGCTCATCCTGATCGGTGGTCAGTCCGGGCAGGAGGACTTCGACCGTGGTCGGATGTACACTCACGGGCCCGTGTCCGCACGCGCCGACCTGCGGACGGTCCGTACCCCTCGGCCGCAACGGGACCTTCGTCAACCCCACGACCGCGCCCGTCACCGATCAGGCTGATCCACTGGCGAGATCTGTGAGGTCCGACCCGACGCAGTGTGTCGTCGATATGACGGCGGCCTGAAACGGTTTGCCGAACATGCGTAGGGTGCAGAGAACTCATCAGAAGGAGTGCGTGCCGATCAGGACGCACGAGCGGCCGAGCGACGAGCGAAGGAGGGAGCGGGAGCGATGGGCGACCACAAGGAGCAGCACCTGCGGGTGGGCGCGGCCGTGCGGCGGCGCCGTCGCTCGCTGGAGCTCACCCTTGCCGTCGTGGCCGAGCGCAGCGGCCTGTCGGTCCCCTTCCTGAGCCAGGTCGAGAACGACCGGGCGCGCCCCAGCAGAAGCTCCCTGGAGAAGGTCGCCGACGCCCTGCGCACCACCGCCGTCGAACTCCTCGCCGCCGCCGACCCGGCGTGCAGCGTCGACGTCGTGCGCGCCGAGGACACCGAGCCGGACGCCGCGCCCCGGGCCCGTTCCCTGGTGCGCGGTCACCACCAGATGCACGCCTCGGAATTCACCGGCGACCACGAGGCGGGCCGTGAGTTCCAGTACCGCAACGACCAGTTGATGTACGTCGCCGACGGCGCCGTGGAGATCGAGGCGGAGGGCCGCGCCTACCGCCTCGGCCGCGGCGACACGCTGTACCTGACCGGCGGGGTGCGGCACCGGTGGCGGGCGACCGTCCCGGACACCCGGGTGGTCGTGGTCGCGGTGGCGGAGCACGTCGAGGCGGTCCAGGACCGGCAGAGGCCGAGGCAGAGGCAGAGGTAGCGTGCGGGTCGTCTCGCTGGTGCCGTCGCTGACGGAGGCGGTGGCCGTGTCCCTCCCAGGCGCCCTGGTCGGTGCCACGGACTGGTGCAGCCACCCGGCCGGGCTGGACGTGGCACGCGTCGGCGGCACGAAGAACCCGAAGGTCGAGGAGATCCTCGCGCTCGCGCCCGACCTGGTGGTCGCCAACGAGGAGGAGAACCGCGCCCCGGACCTGGCGGCGCTGCGCACGGCCGGCGTCGAGGTCCTGGTGACCGAGGTACGGGACGTGCCGCAGGCCTTCCACGAACTGGACCGCGTACTGCGGGCCTGCGGGACGCGCGAGCGACCGCGATGGCTCGACGAGGCGCAGGAGGCGTGGGCGGCGCCGCCCGGGCCCCGCGACCGCGGGACCGCCGTCGTGCCGATCTGGCGGCGCCCCTGGATGGTCCTGGGCCGCGACACCTTCGCCGGTGACGTGCTGGCCCGCCTGGGCGTCGACCACGTGTACGCGACCCATGCGGAGCGCTACCCGCGCATTCCCCTGGCGGAGCTGCGCGCGGCGCGACCGGATGTCGTCGTGCTCCCGGACGAGCCGTACCGCTTCACCCCCGACGACGGCCCCGAAGCCTTCCCCGGCCTGCCCTGCGCGCTCGTCAGCGGACGGCACCTGACGTGGTACGGACCGTCGCTGGCCGAGGCGCCACGGGTGCTGGACGCGGCGCTGCGAGCAGCTCACCGCTGACCAGACCGCGCACGGTGTGCGCGGCGGCGGTGATCCAGGCGCCCAGGAGCACGGCGTACAACCCGACCGCGAGCCCGTCGAAGGCGACCAGCCCGGTGTGCCGGGCGAGTGCCTCGGCGCCGGTGACACAGGTCCCGACCGGGAAGGTGAACGCCCACCAGGTCATGGTGAAGCCCATCCCGTGCCGCCTGGCCCGTACGACGTGGGCGGTGGCGAGACAGAGCCAGAGCAGTGCGAAGCCGATGACGGGGACGCCGTAGAGCACGGTGAGGGTGGCGAAGCCCTGCTCGTACGGGGCCGGCACCACGCCCGCCGCGGCGTCCGCGATGTTCCCCACGGCGGTCGTGGACTGGCCGAGCGGGCCCAGCACCAGGAACAGGGTCGGGGTGAGGGCGAGGGGCAGCGGCCCGTCGGTGAGCAGCCGGCCGAAGATCAGCGGCAGCATGAGCAGCGTCGCCAGCAGACTGAGCCCGAACAGCGCGAAACACGCCAGGAGCAGCGTCTCGCGGGGCTGCCCGGCCGGCAGATGTGGCACGAGGAGCGGGCCGACCGCCGCGGACACCATGGGCGCGACGACCGGCAGCAGCCAGACGGGCGTCGCCTGCCCCGGCTCGATGCGGTGGTGTACGGCCATGAGGTACGGGATGGCGACGGCGGCCGCCAGTCCGATCACCGTCCCGGCGGTGAACAGGACGGCGTCGAGCGCGAGAGCCGCCCCCGTCCCGATCCAGTCCCGGCCGACGGTGACGGTGCCGCCGCCGACGGCCAGCAGCGCCATGGCCAGGCAGCCGTAGAACGGGGCCGTCGCCGGGTCGAGGAGGTGGGCGCGGGCCTGGTCGCGGTGGTGGGTCCAGTGCAGGGCGCGGGCGATCAGCAAGGTCACCAGCAGGGCGAGGGAGAGGGCCCAGACGGCGGCGCACGCGGTGCGCTGGCCGGGAACGCGCAGGGGCAGTCCCGCTCCCGCCGTGGCGAGGATGGCGGTGCCCATGACGGAGGCGTACCAGTTCGGGCCGAGATGGCGGATTGCCGGGTGGAGGCGGGGATGGGCTGCGGTGACCATGCCCCCACCTTCGCGTGCGCGGGCGCCCGCGACCAGGGACGATGTCTCTATGGGGGCATAAGGTGGGCTTATGAGCGAGACGCGTGGGCAGGGTGGGGCACGGGAGACGGGCGGCGGTTCGATCGCGCACCGGGTCCCGGACCTCGGGGCGCTGGAGCTGCTGCTCGCGGTGGCGCGGCTGGGCAGCCTCGGCGGGGCGGCGCGCGAACTCGGCATCACCCAGCCCGCCGCCAGCAGCCGGATCCGCTCGATGGAACGCCAGCTGGGGCTGGCGCTGGTGGACCGCTCACCGCGCGGCTCCCGGCTCACGGACGCCGGTGCGCTGGTGACGGACTGGGCGCGACGGGTCGTCGAGGCGGCGGAGGCCTTCGACGCGGGAGCGCAGGCCCTGCGCGACCGCCGTGACTCCCGGCTGCGGGTGGCGGCGAGCATGACGATCGCCGAGTACCTGCTGCCGGGCTGGCTGCTCGCGCTGCGCGCCCAGCGTCCCGACACCGCCGTGTCGCTCCTGGCCGGGAACTCGACGGCGGTGGCGGAACGGCTGCTGTCCGGCGAGGCGGACCTGGGCTTCGTGGAGGGCCTGGACGTCCCGGTCGGTCTGGACTCCGCGGTCATCGCCCACGACCGGCTGATCGTGGTGACGTCTCCCGGCCACCCCTGGGCCCGCCGCCGGCGCGCCCTGGCGGCCGAGGAGCTGGCCGCGACGCCGCTGATCCTGCGGGAGAAGGGTTCGGGGACCCGGCAGGTGCTGGACGTGGCGCTGGGCGGCCTGGCCCGCCCGCTGATCGAGCTGTCGTCGACGACGGCGGTGAAGGCGGCCGCGGTCAGCGGCGCGGGACCCGCGGTGCTGAGCGAACTGGCGGTGGGGGAGGAGCTGGCGATGCGCCGGCTGGTCAGCATTCCCGTGGAGGGCGTCGCGCTGCGCCGCGACCTACGAGCGGTCTGGCCGACGGGCCACCGTCCGGTGGGCCCGGCGAGAGAGCTGCTGTCGCTGACACGGGGCTAGCCGGAACGTCCAGCCCCGCCGGCGTGCGAGAAGCGGGGCCCGGGGTCTCCGGCATCGGGAGCGGACGGGAGCGGACGGGGGCGGACGGGGGCGGACGGGAGTTGACGAGAGCGGACGGGAGCGGCAGCGCGGCGGGCGCGAAAACCCTTGGCCCGGCCGCCCCGACCCCCGCCACCATGGTCCGCATGCCCCCGCCCTCCACCGGCCCCACCGCCACCGCCCCGCCCGCCACCGGCGTCCGGACCCCCTGGGAGGCCCTCCCCGCCGTGGTGCGGGACGCCGTCGCGCACCTGCTCGGCGGGCCCGTCGTCGACGCCCGCACCCAACCCGGAGGCTTCTCCCCGGGCGTGGCCGCCCGCCTGCGTACCGCCGACGGCCGTCGCGCCTTCGTCAAGGCGGTCAGCGCGCGGAGCAACCCCCACAGCCCGGCGCTGCACCGCGCGGAGGCCCGCAACGCCGCCGCGCTCCCGCACGCCGTTCCGGCCCCGCGCCTCCTGGGCACGTACGACGACGGCACCTGGGTCGCGCTGGTATTCGAGGAGGTGGCGGGACGCCAGCCGCACGTCCCGTGGCGGCCGGCCGAACTGCGGCGCGTGCTCGACGCGGTGGCGGAGCTCGGCCGCACCCTCACCCCGGCGCCCTTCGCGGCCCCGTCCGCCGCCGAGCAGCTCGCCGGCGCCTTCGACGGCTGGCGGCGGCTGAGCGACGGCGCGTCGGGCGACGTACGCGGACGTCTCGACGACTGGAGCGCCGAGCATCTCGCCGATCTGGCCGAACTCGCCGCCCCATGGCCCGAGTCGGTCTCCGGCGACACCCTCGCCCACGCCGACCTTCGTGCCGACAACATGTTGCTGACGGCCGACGGCGGGGTCGTGTTCGTCGACTGGCCGCACGCGGTGCGTGCCGCGCCCTGGTTCGACCTGCTGGTGATGCTGCCGTGCGTGCGCGCCCAGGGCGGCCCGGATCCCCAGGAGGTGTTCGCCGGGTGTCCGGCGGGCCGGGACGCGGACCCCGGCGCGGTCACCGCCGCCCTGGCCGGTCTCGCCGGGTTCTTCCTCGAACACGCGCTGCTGCCCCCGCCGCCCGGTCTGCCCACCCTCCGCGCCTTCCAGCGGGCGCAGGGGGAGGCCGCCGTGGCATGGCTCAGGTCGCGGCTGTGACCAGGGCCCGCATCACCCGCAGGTCCTCGCCCATCTCCGGGTGCCACTGCACGCCCAGCACCCACCCCGCCGCGGCCGGCAGCTCGACCGCCTCGACCGTCCCGTCCGCCGCGTACGCCGACACGACCAGGTCCGTGCCGAGGCGGTCGACGGCCTGGTGGTGGAAAGTCGGTACGGCCGTCTCCTCGGGTACGACACCGGCGTACAACGTGTCGGGGACCGGCTTGACCGGGTGCCGGCCGAAGACGCCGACCACGTCCGCGTGCCCGTCGACATGCTGGACGAGGGTGCCGCCGAGGGCGACGTTCAGCAGTTGCATGCCCCGGCAGATGCCCAGCAGCGGGACGCGCGCGGCGAGCGCCGCCTCGATCAGGGCGAGCTCCCAGGCGTCCCGGGCACGGGCGGGCGGCCCGGTGCGGGGGCCGGGCTCGGCGCCGTAGCGGACGGGTTCGACGTCCGGGCCGCCCGCGATCACCAGCCCGTCGAGTCGGGCCACGGTCGCCGCCGCCCGCTCCGGCTCGTCCGGCGGCAGCATCGCGGCGAGGCCGCCGGCCCGCTGTACGAGCCGCGGGTACCCGGCGGGCAGCAGCGCCGCCTCCAGCTGCCAGACACCCCAGCGGGTACCGGACTCCAGATACGTACTGACGCCGATCAGCGGCCTGCGCGCCATGCGCCCTCCCACACCGTGCAATGGATTGCCCCCATACCTTTGCCGAGGTCACCCGTGCGAGGCAAGAGGATGCGGACCGCCGCGCGACGATCCGCCCCGGGCGGCCCCACGTCAGGAACCCGCGCAACGCCAGGGGTCCACCCGAAGAGCCCCGCGTGCGGCACCGGCCCTCGCCCCGACAGCTCCCGCAGCCGTGCCGCTCCTCAAGCCAGGAAACCCCGCAGCAGTGCCGCCGTGCCCGCGCAGTGCTCCCGCATCATCTCCCGCGCCCCGTCCGCGTCCCCGTCCAGCACCGCCTCGACCAGCGCGGTGTGCTGACGCTGCGAGTGCTCCAGATTGCGCACGAGCAGCGGTATGCAGTCCAGCAGTTCGTTCACCGAGGCCCGTACGCCCGCGTACTGCGCGGTCAGCGACGGGGAACCGCACAGCTCGGCCAGCGTGAGGTGCAGCAGCGTGTCCCGCCGGCGGTAGTCCGCGAGCGGCGCGTCATGCGTGCGGGCCAGCGCCTCGCGCAGCCGGGCCGCCCGCTCGTCGGTCAGCCCGTGCGCCGCGCACAGCCCGGCCGCGCCCACCTCCAGCACCTCGCGGAAGCGCAGCAGGTCCTCGATGTCGACCTCGGCGATCCGGCGCCGCAGCTCGTCCTCGCCGACGGCGTCCGCGCGCGCCAGCACGAACGTTCCGCCGTACCGCCCCCGACGCGACTCCACCAGCCCCTGGTCCTGGAGCACCTTCAGCACCTCGCGCAGGGTCACCCGGCTGATCCCGAGGCGTTCCGCCAGCTCCCGCTCGGCCGGCAGCCGCTCGCCGCCGGGCACCAGGCCCAGCCGCACGACCTGGAGGATCTGCTCCAGGGCCTCCTCGAAACCGTTGCCCGCCCGCACCGGCCGCAGCACCGGTCCGAGCCGGTCGTCCGGCCCGGCGGCGGCCGGCCTCCCCGGCTCCGTGTCCTGCGACATCCGGCCGCATCCCCTTCCCAAGCAATGGTTCTCGGCAATACCTTATGACTCCTGATCCCAAGAAGGCGAAGGAGGCCCTCCCGTGGCAGACCGCACGCCCCCGCTGAGCGTCGAGGAACTGCGCGACCTCGTCGCGAGCGGTGAGATCGACACTGTCGTCCTGGCCTTCCCCGACATGCAAGGGCGTCTCCAGGGCAAGCGGTTCGCCGCCCGGTTCTTCCTCGACGAGGTGCTGGAGCACGGCACCGAAGGGTGCAACTACCTCCTCGCCGTCGACGCCGAGATGAACACGGTCGACGGGTACGCCATGTCGTCCTGGGAGCGTGGCTACGGCGACTTCGCCATGCACCCGGACCTGTCCACCCTGCGCCGCGTGCCCTGGAACGCCGGTACCGCCCTGGTGATCGCCGACCTCGCCTGGAACGACGGATCCCCGGTGGTCGCCGCGCCCCGGCAGGTCCTGCGCCACCAGCTGGAACGGCTCGCCGAACACGGGTTCACCGCCCAGGTCGGTACCGAGCTGGAGTTCATCGTCTTCAAGGACACCTACGAGCAGGCCTGGGACGCCAACTACCGGGCGCTGACCCCGGTCAACCAGTACAACATCGACTACTCGGTGCTCGGCACCGGCCGTATCGAGCCCCTCCTGCGCCGCATCCGCAACGAGATGGCCGGCGCCGGTCTCACCGTGGAGTCCGCCAAGGGCGAGTGCAACCCCGGCCAGCACGAGATCGCCTTCCGCTACGACGAGGCCCTCGTCACCTGCGACCAGCACGCCGTCTACAAGACCGGCGCCAAGGAGATCGCCGCCCAGGAGGGCGTCTCGCTCACCTTCATGGCCAAGTACAACGAGCGTGAGGGCAACTCCTGCCACATCCACCTCTCGCTCGCCGACGTGGACGGCACGAACGCCATGGCGGGCACCGCCGAGGACCCCGACGGGATGTCCGCCGTCATGCGGTTCTTCCTCGCCGGGCAACTCGCCGCGCTGCGCGACTTCGCGCTGCTCTACGCCCCCAACATCAACTCCTACAAGCGTTTCCAGCCGGGCTCCTTCGCGCCGACCGCCGTCGCCTGGGGCAACGACAACCGCACCTGCGCGCTGCGCGTGGTCGGCCACGGCCGTTCGATGCGGTTCGAGAACCGGCTCCCCGGCGGTGACGTCAACCCGCACCTCGCCGTGGCCGCCCTGGTCGCGGCCGGGCTGTACGGCATCGAGCAGAAACTGGAGCTGCCCGAGGCGTGCGCGGGCAACGCCTACACCGCAGGGTTCGACCACGTTCCCACCACGCTGCGCGAGGCCGCCGACCTCTGGGCGAACAGCCCGATCGCCCGGGCCGCCTTCGGCGACGAGGTCGTCGCGCACTACCGCAACATGGCCCGCGTCGAGCTGGAGGCCTTCGACGCCGCGGTCACCGACTGGGAGCTGCGCCGCTCCTTCGAACGCATGTGAGGCCCTTCTTGTCGCGCGAGCACGAACACGAGCAGTCGTACGCAGAGCCGTCCGGAGAGTCCTACGAGAAGTCGTACGGGCGGTCCTACGAGTCCGAGCTCCAGGTACTGAACCCCGCCACCGAGGAGGTCGTCGCGACCGTGCCGGCCGCCGGCGCGGCCGACGTGGACGCGGCCGTCGCACGCGCCGCCCGGGCACAGGTCCGCTGGGCGGCCCTCGCGCCGGGCGACCGCGCCCGGCTGCTGCGCCGGTTCGCCACCGTCGTCGACGAACACGTCGAGGAACTCGCGCAGTTGGAGGTCCGGGAGGCCGGCCACACCGTCGGCAACGCCCGCTGGGAGGCGGGCAACGTCCGGGACCTGCTCGACTACGCCGCCGGGGGAGTGGAGCGGCTGACGGGGCGCCAGATCCCGGTGGCCGGCGGCCTCGACGTGACGATCCTCGAACCGCTCGGCGTGGTGGGCGTGATCGCCCCCTGGAACTTCCCCCTGCCCATCGCGGCCTGGGGCACGGCTCCGGCGCTCGCGGCGGGCAACGCGGTGATCCTCAAGCCCGCCGAGACGACACCGCTGACGGCCCTGCGCCTCGCCGAACTCGCCCTGGACGCGGGACTGCCGGAGCACCTCCTCCAGGTGCTCCCCGGTCACGGGCCGGTCGCGGGCGACGCGCTCGTCGAGCACCCCGGCGTCGCGAAGATCGTCTTCACCGGGTCGACGACCGTGGGCCGCCAGGTGCTGGCGAAGGGCTCGGCCCTGCTCAAGCGCGTCACCCTCGAACTCGGCGGCAAGAGCCCGAACATCGTCTTCGCCGACGCGGACATCGAGGCCGCCGCCGCGGCGGCTCCCATGGCCTTCCTCGACAACTCCGGCCAGGACTGCTGCGCCCGCACCCGCATCCTCGTCCAGCGCTCGGTCCACGACCGCTTCCTCGAACTGCTCGCCCCGGCGATCGAGTCCGTCCTCGTCGGCGACCCGGCGGACGAGCGGACCCAGATGGGCCCGCTGATCTCCGACGTCCAGTTGCGGCGAGTGCGTTCGTACGTCGACACGGCCGCCCCCGGCATCCGCGGCAAGGCCCCCGAAGGCCCCGGCTTCTGGTTCCCGCCCACCGTCCTCACCGGCGTCGACCCCCGCGCGCGCGTGGCCGTCGAGGAGGTCTTCGGGCCGGTCGCCGTCGTCCTGCCCTTCGAGGACGAGGCGGAGGCCGTGGCCCTGGCCAACGCCACCGACTACGGCCTCTCCGGCTCCATCTGGACCCGGGACGTCGGCCGCGCCCTGCGCGTCTCGGGGGCCGTCCGGGCAGGCAACCTGTCGGTCAACTCCCACTCCAGCGTCCGCTACTGGACCCCCTTCGGCGGCTTCAAGCAGTCCGGCATCGGCCGCGAGCTCGGCCCCGACGCCCTCGCCGCCTTCACCGAAACCAAGAACGTCTTCATCAGCACGGAGGGCCCCGCACAGTGACCGCTCAGACCCCTGACATCGTCTGCCGCCGCCTGGTCGGCCGTACCGCCGTCATCACCGGAGCCGGCAGCGGCATCGGCCTCGCCACCGCGCGCCGGCTCGCCTCCGAGGGCGCCCACGTCGTCTGCGGTGACGTCGACGACGCCCGTGGGAAGGCCGCCGCCGAGGAGGTCGGCGGAATCTTCGTGAAGGTCGACGTCACCGACCCCGAGCAGGTCGAAGCCCTGTTCAAGACCGCCTACGACACCTACGGCAGCGTCGACATCGCCTTCAACAACGCGGGTATCTCCCCGCCCGACGACGACTCCATCCTGGAGACGGGCCTGGAGGCCTGGAAGCGCGTCCAGGAGGTCAACCTCACCTCCGTCTACCTGTGTTGCAAGGCCGCCATCCCCTACATGCGCCGCCAGGGCAAGGGCTCCATCATCAACACCGCGTCCTTCGTGGCCCGGATGGGCGCCGCCACGTCCCAGATCTCCTACACGGCCTCCAAGGGCGGCGTCCTCGCCATGTCCCGTGAACTGGGCGTGCAGTTCGCCCGCGAGGGCATCCGGGTCAACGCCCTGTGCCCCGGGCCGGTCAACACCCCGCTCCTGCGGGAGCTGTTCGCCAAGGACCCGGAGCGGGCCGCCCGCCGCCTGGTCCACATCCCGGTCGGGCGGTTCGCCGAGGCCGAGGAGATCGCCGCCGCCGTCGCCTTCCTGGCCAGCGACGACTCCTCGTTCGTGAACGCCAGCGACTTCCTGGTGGACGGCGGCATCTCGGGCGCGTACGTCACCCCGATGTAGCGCGACGGCGGAGCACGGCCCCGGCGTCCACGCCCTAGAGGAAGGTGTGGCCCTCACCGCGATACGTCGGGGCCGTCGCCGTCACCGCGTCCCCCTCGATCAGATGCAGTACGTCGAAACGCTCGCACAGCTCACCGGCCTTGGCGTGCCGGAACCACACCTTGTCACCGACGAGCAGATCGTCGGCGGGGGAGCCGAGCAGCGGGGTCTGTACCTCTCCGGCGCCCTCCTGGGGGTCGTAGCGCAGCCCCTCGGGCAGGTACGGCACCGGAACCCGGTCGGGCCCGGCGGCGCCCGAGGCGGGGTAGCCGCCGCCCAGGACGGTCACGATCCCGACGCCCGGCCTGCGCACCACCGGCTGGGCGAAGAGGGCGGCCGGACGCCCGCTGAAGGACGTGTAGTTGTCGAACAGCCTCGGTATGTACAACCCCGAGCCGGCCGCGATCTCGGTGACCGCGTCCTCGGCGGCGGTGTACTGCACGCTGCCGGTGCCGCCGCCGTTGACGTACTCCAGGTCGGGCACGACGGCCCGGACCGCCCGCACGACCTCGGCGCGCCGCTCGGCCAGCTCCCGGCGGGCGGTCGCCTGCATCAGGCGGATGGCGCGGGAGCGCAGCGGCCGTCCGGCGAGCGAGTCCCCGACCCCGGCGATATGACCCTCGTACGCCATGATCCCCACGACCTTGAACCCCGGCCGCCGGGCCACCGTGCGCGCCAGTTCGGCGACCTGCTCGGCGGTGTGCAGGGGCGAGCGCAGGGCCCCCACCCGCACCCGGCCGCCGAACAGCTTCAGCGCGGTGTCCAACTCCAGGCAGACGCGCACGACTTCGCCGCCGCCGGAGCGCGCGGCGTCGATCAGGTCGAGCTGCGCGGGGTCGTCGACCATCACGGTCACGGCCGCGGCGAGCTTCGGGTCGCCGGTCAGTTCGGCGAAGGCGGTGCGGTCGGCGGAGGGGTAGGCGAGCAGGACGTCGTCGAAACCGGAGCGGGCCAGCCAGAGCGACTCGGCGAGGGTGAAGGACATGATGCCCGCGAAACCGTCCTTCGCGAGGACGCGTTCGAGCAGGGCCCGGCAGCGGACGGACTTGCTGGCGACCCGGATCGGTTTGCCGCCGGCCCGGCGGACGAGATCCTCCGCGTTGGCGTCGAAGGCGTCCAGGTCCACGATCGCGAGGGGGGCGTCGAGATGGGCGGTGGCCCGGTCGTATCGGGCCCTGTCGGCGGCGCGCGCAGTCATGAACGAAGCCTGCCAGACAGGATTACCGCAGGGTAGGGGGACGTTCCGGGCAGATGCCCCGGCCTCGCGGACTGGTTCCCGTTCGCCCCTGAACAAGCCGTAGAGTGACGCGCACGCACGGAGGAACGACGCCGGTCGCAGGTCCGGGCCGGGATGACGATCCGTCCGTGCGGGTATGCGTGCCCGAGGCGAACCGATCCGTACCGGGTACCCCGGGGCGCGAGCGGGACGGCGGCCCGCGCACGGGAACGACGGCCCGGGTACGAGGAAACGGGGGGGTGCATGAGCACGGAAGCGCGTCGCGCCCCCATCCCCCCGCGCCCCACCACACCCCCACCCGCGGGCTCCTCCGACACCCCGGTGAGCGACACCACGTCCCCCGAACTTCCCTCCGGCCCGACACCAACCCCCCTCCCGTCGGCCCCGCCGAACGCCCCGTCGCCGGAGGTACCGGAGCGCCCCGGGGCCGCGAACACGGGCGGTGGCGGCGCGACGACCGGTACGGACCCTTCCGCGTCGGCTTCCCCGCAGGCGGGGTCGCGCTTTCCGAGCTTCCGGCCCGCCCCCTCCCGACTCGGCGACCCGGCGACTCCGCCCCCACCATCGGCCTCGGCCCGCTTTCCGGACACCCCGCCGGCGGGCTCGGCACGCCTTCCGGACGCCGCGCCCTCGGGCTCGGCCCGCCTTCCGGAGGCCCCGCCGGCGGGCTCGGCCCGTTTCTCCGAGGCCCCGCCGTCCGCCTCGGCCCGGTTCCCGGACGCTCCGTCGGCCACCGGTCACCCGACGCAGGGTGCCGGTCGTGACCCGCGTCGCGAACACCCCGGCAGCGGGGCAGGGTCGGGGGCGGAGGCGGGAGCCGGTGCTCCGGGCGGTGGGCCGGCGCGCCCGAGTCACTGGCCCATGCCGCAGCCGACGCGTTCCGGTGCGCCGTCCGAGACGTCCTCGGAGACGACCGTAGGCCTGCGCCGCCCGGTCCCCCCGGCATCACAGCCCGAGCCCGCCACCGACCGCGGCGCCACCCCCACGGCACCGACGGGCCGTCCCGGCGCCGCCGCCGTCCCGCCGCGTCCGGAGGGGCGCCCCGGTACCGTTCGGCCCGCGGAATCCTTCCGCCGCCCTGGGACCGGGGAGGTGCCGGCGCGTCCGGACAGCCGTCCCGGTCCTGCGCCCGCGGATGCCTTCAGCCGTCCTGGGGCGACCGGTGTGCCGCCCCGGCCGGTCAGTGGGCCCGGTGTGCCGTCGGGTGACGTTTTCAGCGGTTCCGCGTCCGGGGCGGTGCCGCCTCGCCCGGACAGTCGGCCTGGTCCCGCCTCCGCCGACGCCTTCCGGCGTCCTGGTTCCGAGGGCGTGCCGTTCCGGCCGGACAGTGGGCCCGGTGTGCCGTCGGGTGACGTTTTCAGCGGTTCCGCGTCCGGGGCGGTGCCGCCTTGCCCGGACAGTCGGCCCGGTGCGTCCTCCGACGACGTTTTCGGCGGCGGATTCGGGTCCGGGAGCCTGCCGGACCGACCGGACGACGGGCCCACCTCGGCCGATGTCTTCCGGCGGCCCGGCCCCGGAGGCGTGCCGCACCGCCCGGACAGCCGCCCCGACTCCACGTCCGCCGACGCCTTCCGGCGGCCGGGTTCCGCCGGCACGCCGTCGCAGGACGAGGGCGGCCCGGGCGACGTCCCGGCCGCGCGTTCCGGTGCGGGCACGGCGCCCCCGCGTTCCGGTCCGGGCACGGCGCCCCCGCGTTCCGGTCCGGGCACGGTGCCCCCGCGACCCGGCACCGTCCCGCCGGGTCGGACGGAGCGGGACGACGTCGGGGGCATACGTGATGCCTGGACGCCGGCCACCTCCCCCATACCGCCGTACGTACCGCCGCACACCCCCCACACCGGCGGCACCCCCGCGCCCCTCACCCCGGACCCGGCGCTCTCCTGGAGCGCCATGACGCCCGCCGCGGACCGGCCCGTCGTGACGTTCGGGGAGCCCGAGGGATACGACGAGCGGGCGCGGCCGCTCGCGATCGGCGCGCGGCTGCGGTCCCGTACCGGCGCCGTCACCGTCTGCATGGTGCTCGGGATCGGACTCATCGGCGGTGCCGCGACGGGCAGTTGGCTGACCGGCGGATCCGGGGAGGACGGGACCCGGGACTCCTTCACGGCCTCCGCCGAACTGTGGCACAGCATCCCCGTCGACCAGTTGTTCCCGCCCACCGTGGTGGGGACGGGGGCCGGCCCCGGCGGCGCCGACCGGACCTGGACCCGGATCGCCGTCGCCCCGGACACCGGCTGCCGGAACGCGTTCGACCCGCTGCTGCGCAAGGCTCTCGACCCCGTCGGGTGCCGGCGCCTGCTGCGCGCGACCTACACGGACGCGACCCGCAGCTACGTCACCACCGTCGGCCTGCTCTTCACCAAGGCCGACGCCGCGGCCATGACCGCCCTGGACACCCGGTTCCAGAAGGAGCGGCTCGACCGCCGCTCCGACCTCATGCCCCGCCCGTACGCCGCGAAGGACACGGTCGCCGCCGCCTTCGGCGACAAGCAGCGTGCCTCGTGGACCGTCTCCGTCCTCACGGACACCCCCGTCGTCGTCTTCGCCGTCTCCGGATGGGCAGACGGCCGTACCGTCGACGACCCCCAGCCCGCGGCCGACGCCACGCAGTCCGGCGCGACCACGGCCCCCGCCCAGGCCGGTCTCGGCAACGAGGCGCAGGGCCTCGCCGACCGCATCGAGCGCGCGTTCCGCAGGACCGCAGACACGGCCACGGAGGCGCCCTCGTGAACAGCCGTACGACACACCGCGCCGGGCTCGTGAGCTGTCTCCTCGCCGCGTCCCTCGCCCTGGTGCCGGCCGCCCCCGCGCACGCCGACGGCATCCGCGCCCAGCAGTGGGCCCTGGACGCGATGCACACCCAGCAGGTCTGGCAGACCACGAAGGGCCGGGGCATCACCGTCGCCGTCCTCGACACCGGCGTCGAGGCCGACCACCCCGACCTCGCCGGCAACGTCCTGACCGGCAAGGACATGGTCGGCTTCGGAGCCGGACCCGGCGACCGATCCTGGGCCCGGCACGGCACCGCGATGGCAGGGATCATCGCCGGCCACGGTCACGGCGTGGGCGACGGCGACGGCGTCATGGGCATCGCCCCCGAGGCCAAGATCCTCCCCGTCCGCGTCATCCTGGAGGACGGCGACCCCTCCCGGTCCAAGGCCCGCAGCACCCGGGGCAACGCCCTCGCCGAAGGCATCCGCTGGGCCGCCGACCACGGCGCCGACGTCATCAACCTCTCCCTGGGCGACGACTCCGCCTCAGCGCACCCGGAGCCCAGCGAGGACGAGGCCGTCCAATACGCCCTCAAGAAGGGCGCCGTGGTCGTCGCCTCGTCCGGCAACGGCGGCGAGAAGGGCGACCACATCTCCTACCCGGCCGCCTACCCCGGCGTCATCGCCGCGACCGCCGTCGACCGCTACGGCACCCGCGCCTCCTTCTCCACCCGCCGCTGGTACGCCACCGTCAGCGCCCCCGGCGTCGACGTCGTCATCGCCGACCCGGACCACAGGTACTACGAAGGGTGGGGCACGAGCGCGGCCTCCGCCTTCGTCTCCGGCGCGGTGGCCCTGGTCAAGGCGGCCCACCCGGGCCTGAGCCCGGCTCAGATCAAGAAGCTGCTGGAGGACACCGCCCGCAACGCCCCCAGCAAGGGCCGGGACGACTCGCGCGGCTTCGGCTTCATCGACCCGGCCGCCGCCATCAAGGCCGCCGGCCGCCTCGACCCGGAGGGTCTGCGCGCCGCGTCCTACGGCGCGAAGTACTTCGGCTCGGGGCCCGACACCGCCGAGGCGGACGACGACACGGCCGGGTGGGCGGGCCCGCTGGCGGGCGGTGTC
This sequence comes from Streptomyces sp. NPDC059582, assembly GCF_042735715.1. Taxonomy (NCBI): domain Bacteria; kingdom Bacillati; phylum Actinomycetota; class Actinomycetes; order Kitasatosporales; family Streptomycetaceae; genus Streptomyces; species Streptomyces sp. NPDC059582. The sequence continues at coordinate 17,213 of NZ_JBHWCC010000071.1, read as the reverse complement.
GGCGCGGTGCTGGTGGTGGCCGCGGTCGTCATCCGGCGAGGCCGCCGCGATCCGTCGCACCAGGACGACTTCTAGGGCCAGGACCTGTCAGGCCGGCCAGGACAGGATCTGTGCTGCCCGCTGCTCTCCCGCGACTAGACCTGCCGCGCAGGCCCCGCGGTCGGCTGGACGGATCTCGGAGCGGACCACCGCCGCAACACGGGCAGACGTGACACAGAATCCTGATGCAACGCTGCCGCGCGTGACGCCGCCTTGAATCGGAGCGAGCCGGACCACCGCCCGACAACGCGGCCTGCGAAAAACCCAGATCAGTCCTTCGAGTGCTGCCACGCCTTGTACGTGAACTCAAGGCTGTACCCATCAGGGTCGAAGACGCCGGCCGCGTAGTACCCAGGAGCGTAGTAGGGACGGTCCGCGGGTGCGCCGTTGTCGGTCGCGCCCGCCGCCATGGCCGCCGCATACGCCGCGTCGACCGCCTCCTTCGACGGCGCGGTGAAGCCGACGTGCGCGGCACGTCCCTCACTGACCCCGTCGCGCAGCCAGAACACAAAAGCCGTGTCGGTACCGAACCCCTTGAGGTCGGGGTGCCCCTGCGGACCGGTCGAGCCGTCGAAGTCGATCACGTGGCTCATGCCCAGTGGCTTCAACGTCCGGTTGTAGAAGTCGACCGAGCGGTCCATGTCGCTCACCGTCAGGAAAACATGATCGATCACTGTACTCATCTCTTTCTGGAGACCGAGGACGCCACCGACGGAAGCGTCCAGGACTGGTTGGATCGTGCCGCAGCTCGGCCCGCGGGAGGCCGTGCCGCGGCAGGCCGCCGGCCGGCCTGCCCGTACTCAGCCGTTGAGAAGCTGCATCTGTTCGGGGGTGTAGCGGTCGCCGGAGACGATCCCGTGCGGGGCGACCGCGTCGATGGCGGCCAGTTCGTCCGCGGTGATGGTTACGGCGGCAGCGACGCTGTTCTCTTCCAGGTAGCGCCGGCGCTTGGTGCCGGGGATGGCGACCGCGCCCTGGTGCAGGACCCAGGCGAGGGCCAGCTGGGACGGCGTGACCTTCTTGGCGGCGGCCATCCGGCGGACCTCGTCGACCACGGCCAGGTTGCGGTTGAAGTTCTCGCCCTGGAAGCGGGGGTCGATGCGGCGGTAGTCGTCGGCGGCGAAGTCGTCCGGGCCGGTGATCGCGCCGGAGAGGAAGCCGCGCCCCAGCGGCGAGTAGGCGACCAGGCCGATCCCGAGCTCGTTCAGGGTGTCCATGACCCCGTTCTGCTCGATGCCGCGCTCGAAGAGCGAGTACTCGGTCTGGACCGCGGTCAGCGGGTGGACGCGGTGGGCGCGGCGGATGGTCTGCGGCGCGACCTCGGACAGGCCGATGTGGCGGACCTTGCCGGCGTCCACCAGCTCGCCCAGGGCGCCGACGGTGTCCTCGATCGGCACCTGCGGGTCGACCCGGTGCAGGTAGTAGAGATCGATGTAGTCGGTGTTCAGGTGGCGCAGGGAGCGGTCCAGGGCGCGGCGGATGTACTCGGGGCGCCCGTTGAGGCCGGTCACCGCACCGTCGTCGCCGATCTCGATTCCGGTCTTGGTGGCTATCACGGCCCGATCGCGGCGGCCGGTGAGCGCCTTGCCGAGGAGCTGCTCGTTGATGAAAGGGCCGTAGATCTCGGCCGTGTCGAACAGGGTCACGCCCAGTTCCAGGGCGCGGTCGATGGTGGCCAGCGATTCGGTCTCGTCGGTGCTGCCGTAGAAGGCGCTCATCCCCATGAGGCCGAGTCCCTGGGCGGAGACGGTGAGGCCCTGGCTTCCGAGCGGGCGGAGTTCCATCGTGATCTTCCTTGCGTCGAGGTCACCCAAGAGAAGGTAACCAACTGGATGGTTTCTATAGTGGAGCAGGCCTCCGGGGGGTGTCAAACCAACTGGATGGTTACTTGCTAGAGTGACGGCATGCCCCGAGATTCCGCCGCGACCAAGGCGCGCCTGCTGGACGCCGCCTTCGCCGAGTTCGCCGCGTACGGGCTGGCCGGCGCCCGGGTGGACCGCATCGCCGAGGCGGCCAACGCGAACAAGCAAAGGATCTACGCCTACTTCGGCAACAAGGAGCAACTGTTCGACGCCGTGATCGACCGGGTGCTCGCCGTGGGTGCGGAGACAGTGCCCTTCGACGCCGAGGACCTCCCCGGAGTCGCGGGACAGATCTTCGACAGCCTGGTCGCCCACCCCGACCTGATGCGGCTGCTCTCCTGGAAGCTGCTGGAGCGCCCCGGCGCCACCGACCAGGAGGCCGCCACCTACACCGCCAAGACCACAGCCGTGGCGGCGGCCCAGGAGCAGGGCCGAGTCGAGCCGGAGCTGGGCCCGGAGGACCTGGTGGCCTTCGTGCTGGCGCTGACCCAAGCCTGGTTCAGCCTCACAGGCGGCCTGAGCCCGGCCAGCGGAAGCGACCCGTGGTCCACGCGACGGTTGGCCCGGCACCGCGACGCCGTCGTCGACGCGGTACGGCGGATCACCACACCGCGCGGATAGAACAGGCCCGCCTTGCGACGCAACGCCTTGCGGCGCACCGCACCGGACGCCGCGGGCCCCGCCCTCCGGGCGGACGACGCTACTTTCGAAGCACGCCCTGGTCGGAGGCGCCGGCGGACGCCGAGGTGGCGGCCGACGCCCCGTCGCCGCCGGTGAACTCCGCGACCGCCGCCCGCGCAGCCGCCTCGACCAGCGAGATGCCCTTCGCCTGTGTCGTGTTGCCGTCGGACAGGACGACCACCAGGTAGTCGTGCCCGTCGGCCGTCACGCGCCCGATGCTGTTGATGTCCCACAGCCCGGTGGTGCTGCGCGCCAGCCAGCCGTTCTTCAGCGCCCACGCGGAGCCGTCGGCGGCGGCCGAGACGCCCCAGTGCTGGCCGACGGCGATCTGCGCCATCAGCCCTTGCACGTACGACCGCGAGGCCTCGCTCAGCCGCGAGTCGTCCCCGAAGACCTGCTGGAGGAGCGTCAGCTGGTCGGCGGCCGTGGTCCGGGTCAGTCCCCACAGCATGTCGTCGCCGCCCGCGGTGCCCGTGAGCCCGAACCGCTTGTTCGCCGCGTCCAGTCCGCCCGCCTTGCCGATGATCCGCCACAGCGCCGACGCGGAGTCGTTGTCGCTGTTCTCGATCATCGCGGTGGCGTACGTCTTCTCCGCGGCGGTGAGATGGCGGCCCGCGTCCTGCGCCTGGAGCAGCAGCGCCGCCAGGATGTCGACCTTGACGATGCTGGCCGTGTCGAAGGCGGCGTCCCCGTACGTGGCGCTCTGCCCGGAGCTCAGGTCCAGTACCGCCGCCGACACTCTCGCCCGGTCCGGCACGCTCACCGACGCCAGCGCGGCGGCCAGCAACCGGTCCCGGTCCACCGCCGGCTCCGACACCTGCTCCACCGATTCCTTCCCGGCCGCCGACGGCGAGGACGTGGCCGACGGGCTTCCCGACGACGATACGGCGCTGCCACCCGAGTGCGCCTGCGCCTTGACGTACACGGTGCCCGCGGCCGTACCGGCGACGACGACGGCCGTGGCGAGCGCCGCGTAGAGCGGGGTGCGGCGGCGCGACGGACGGGTGTGGCGGCGTCGGCGGGCTCTGGAGTCCTCCATCCCGCGATGCTCGGGGCGTCGTCTGTGCGGGCCGTTAGACGCAGGTAAGAGGTTCGTCAGGGAAAAATGAGAAACCCGTGAGTTCCGTGTCCGCCCGGTTTCAGGGGCCGCACAAGCGCAGCAGCTTCCCCCCTATAGGCTCGGTGACCGTGGCGAACAAGAACATTCCCGACCCCGGCTTCTCCGACGACGACGGCTCCGCCGACCCCCGGCTGAGCGCGGCGCTCGCCGCCTGGGCCGAGGACCGCACCGCTGTGGGACCCGTTCTTCAGGCTCTCAAGGGCGCCCGGCTGCTCGTCCCCGTCGTGGCCGTGCTCGGCGAGGTGGAGGAGGACGAGAACGGGCTGCGCCGCGAGAAGACCAGCGACATGGCCGTACCGACGCTGAAGGCGGGCGGGCGCACGGCGCTCCCGGCCTTCACGTCCACCGACGCGCTGGCCCGCTGGGACGCACAGGCCCGCCCCGTGGCCGTACCCCTGCACCAGGCACTCCAGGCCGCGGCGCACGAGAAGGCGGACACCATCGTGCTGGACCTGGCCGGTCCGGTCACCTACGAGCTGACGGCACCGGCGCTGCTGGCGCTCGCCGAGGGCCGTACCTCGACCGAGCCGCTCGCCGACCCGGCCGTCGTCGCCGCCGTGCGCGCCGCGGTGGCCGCGGAGCCCGCCGTGCTGCGCGCCCACCTCGGCCCCGGACAAGCCGACGGCACCCTCGCCCTCGTGCTGGACCCGGCCGTGCCCCCGGCCGAGACCGCCCGCGCTCTCGCCGGGCGGCTGGCCGCCGACGAGACACTGAGGGCCCGCCTGGTGCGCGGCCTCGACCTGGCACTGCTGCCGGCCGGGACGACACCACCGGGCGAGCCCCTGTACGTACGCGGATGAATCAGGGTGACGGTGAGGCGGACGGGTCCTGGTGCCGTGGCAGGCAACGTCGGCCCGTGAACGAGCGGCGTCCGGTGCGTGCCGGCCGGAAGTCCTCGCACTGGTCGTACGTGGGCTTTCGGCCGGTGCGGCGAGAGGGCGTGCCGGGCGTCGCGACGGGGCGGACGTCGCCTGCTGCGGCACTAGCCGTAGATCGCCCCGGTGTACTTCTCGCCGGGGCCCTGGCCGGGCTCGTCCGGGACGATCGACGCCTCGCGGAACGCCAGCTGGAGCGACTTCAGGCCGTCGCGCAGCGGTGCCGCGTGGAACGAGCTGATCTCGGTCGCACTCGCGTCCAGTAGACCGGCGAGGGCGTGCACCAGCTTGCGGGCCTCGTCCAGGTCCTTGTACTTGTCGCCCTCCTCGGTCAGACCGAGCTTCACGGCGGCGGCGCTCATCAGGTTGACGGCGACCGTCACGATCACCTCGACCGCGGGGACCTCGGCGATGTCGCGGGTCATGGCGTCGAAGTCGGTCGGGCCGGGGGTCTCGGGGGTGTCCGAGGGGGAGGTCTCACTCATGCCCCACACGATAGGTCCCGGGCGCGGTCCGGCCCCACTTGGCCTCAATTAGCCGTTCGAGCCCGTTGCTGCTAACCTTGCGTAACGACCGGTCGGATACGTATGCCCCTGGCAGACGGACCGACCTACAAGTGGAGGCTTCGAACTCCCACCCGACCACCCTCCGGGGCGGCGGGTCACCGGTCAGGCGGCGCCATCACCTGTGACGGCGGTCCGCCCGATAGTGCGCCCCGCGTTCACCGCGGCGGTGCTCCGGTAGTTCGAGGAGCCCCGCCTGTGATCGTCCGGGGCATTTTTTGTGCGTCGGCGCGGTTAGGTCCAAGGATTAGAGACGTTACGCGGCTGTCCGCCAGACCGCCGTGTGGTGCTACCGAGGAGGATCCATCAGCACCGAGCCCCGCATCAACGACCGGATTCGCGTTCCCGAGGTGCGACTTGTCGGTCCCAGTGGCGAGCAGGTGGGCATCGTCCCGCTGGCCAAGGCACTGGAGCTTGCGCAGGAGTACGACCTCGACCTGGTCGAGGTGGCGGCGAGCGCACGCCCGCCGGTCTGCAAGCTCATGGACTACGGCAAGTTCAAGTACGAGTCGGCCATGAAGGCACGTGAGGCGCGCAAGAACCAGGCGCACACGGTCATCAAGGAAATGAAGCTCCGGCCGAAGATCGACCCGCACGACTATGACACCAAGAAGGGTCACGTCGTACGGTTCCTCAAGCAGGGCGACAAGGTCAAGATCACGATCATGTTCCGTGGCCGCGAGCAGTCCCGCCCCGAGCTGGGCTACCGACTGCTCCAGCGTCTCGCGGAGGACGTCCAGGACCTCGGCTTCGTGGAGTCGAATCCGAAGCAGGACGGCCGAAACATGATCATGGTTCTCGGTCCGCACAAGAAGAAGACCGAGGCGATGGCCGAGGCCCGGCAGGCGCAGGAAGCCCGCAAGGCGGAAGCGAAGGCCAACCCCGGTCGCTCGCAGAACGCTGCGGACATCGACTACGACGCCGACGCCGAGGTCGAGACGGACGAGGTCGAGACCGACGAGGTCGAGGCCGGCGAGGTCAAGGCCGAGGCACCCGCCGAGGAGCACGCCGAGGCGTGATCCCCGGGACGCGAGTCCCAGGATGTAACCGATACAAGCGACGCTCCACCGTGCCCGGTTTAACGACCGGGCACCGGAGCGCCACCGACGAGGAGAGAACGGCGCTATGCCGAAGAACAAGTCGCACAGCGGTGCCAGCAAGCGCTTCAAGATCACCGGCTCCGGCAAGGTGCTCCGTGAGCGCGCCGGCAAGCGCCACCTGCTCGAGCACAAGTCGTCCCGTGTGACGCGTCGCCTCACCGGCAACGCCGAGATGGCCCCGGGCGACGCCGCGAAGATCAAGAAGCTTCTCGGCAAGTGACGTACGGGCGCCGCTGAGCGCCGTACGTCTGGACCGGGACCCAATCGATTCCGGGCCGTGTGACGACAACCACGGCCCCGCTACAAGGAGTTAAACAAGTGGCACGCGTCAAGCGGGCAGTCAACGCCCACAAGAAGCGCCGGGCGATCCTCGAGGCGGCCTCCGGCTACCGCGGTCAGCGTTCGCGCCTGTACCGCAAGGCCAAGGAGCAGGTCACCCACTCGCTGGTCTACAACTACAACGACCGCAAGAAGCGCAAGGGTGACTTCCGCCAGCTGTGGATCCAGCGCATCAACGCTGCGGCCCGCCAGAACGGCATGACGTACAACCGCCTCATCCAGGGTCTGAAGGCCGCGAACGTCGAGGTCGACCGCAAGATCCTGGCCGAGCTGGCCGTCAACGACGCCGGTGCGTTCGCCGCGCTCGTCGAGGTCGCCCAGAAGGCGCTGCCGGCGGACGTGAACGCGCCGAAGGCTGCGTGACGCCGTACTGGCTTGAGCCGGACGTGACGTGATCGGACCCGCAGGCTGAGGAAGCCTGCGGGTCCGATCGTGTCTGCACGGCTGCGTCCGTCCGTACGACGATGCCCGTACGACACGACGGTGTCCCGTACGACGATGCCCGTACGACACGACGGTGTCCGTACGAGTCTGTCCGTGCGACTGCGTCCGTGCGGCCGTGTCCGTGCGGCCGTGTCTGTGCGGTGGTCCGCCTTGCGGAGTCCGTCCCGCGGAGCGAACAAGAACCCCTGAACTCCCGAAGGTGAACCCCATGCCTGCCGCCGCCCCCGAGCTGATCTCCCCCCGCTCCCCCCGCGTCCTGGCCGCGCGGCGGCTCGCCAAGCGGAACTTCCGGGGGAAGGAGCGGCTGTTCCTCGCCGAGGGACCGCAGGCCGTCCGGGAGGCCGCGGGGCACCGGACCGACGGCCCGCCCACCCTCGTGGAGCTGTTCGCCACCGTCGAGGCCGCCGAGCGGTACGCCGACATCGTGGCGCTGGCCCGCGCCGTCGGCGCCCGGCTGCACCTCGCCGACGAGCAGGTCATCGAGGACATCTCGACGACCGTCACCCCGCAGGGCCTGGTCGGGATCTGCCGTTTCCTCGACACGCCCTTCGCGGAGATCCTCGACGCCCGCCCCCGGCTCGTCGCCGTCCTCGCCAACGTCCGTGACCCCGGCAACGCCGGGACCGTGCTGCGCTGCGCCGACGCCGCCGGCGCGGAGGCGGTCGTCCTGACCGACGCCTCCGTCGACCTGTACAACCCCAAGGCCGTACGCGCCTCCGTGGGCTCCCTCTTCCACCTCCCGGTCGCGGTCGGTGTCCCCGTCGAGCAGGCCGTGGCAGGGCTCAAGGCCGCCGGCGTCCGCATTCTCGCCGCCGACGGCGCCGGTACCGCCGACCTCGACGACGAACTCGACCAGGGCACCATGGGCGGCCCCACCGCATGGGTGTTCGGGAACGAGGCCTGGGGGCTCCCGGAGGAGACCCGCGCGCTCGCGGACGCCGTGGTGCGCGTCCCGATCCACGGAAAGGCCGAGAGTCTGAACCTCGCCACCGCGGCCGCCGTATGTCTCTACGCGTCGGCCCGTGCACAGCGCGCCTCCGGAGGGTGCCGCTCCGTCACCGAGAGCTAGTAGGGTGACCAGTTCGGGGGCCCACTGCCGTCTGAGAGGTGGGGTACGGGGATGAGTGTCGGCACGAGCAGCGCACCGGGAGCGAGGCGGGCGCGGCACACACCCGCGCCGTGTCACGGTGACCTCGCCGAGCTCGGCATCGATCCCGACGAACTGCCCGACGGCCTCGTCATCGCCGACGAGCACGGACTCGTCGTCTGCTTCAACGCCGCCGCCCGGCGCATCACCGCCACCGCCGCCGCGGACGCCCTCGGCCGGCGGCTGGAGAAGGCGCTGCCGTTAGAGGACCTGGAGGGCCGGCGCTGGTGGCAGGTGACCGACCCGTACGGCGGGCTGTCCATCCGGGTCGGCCAGCCCGAGCGCAACCTGCTGCTGCCCGGCGGCCGGGAGGTGCTCGTGTCCGCGCGGTACGTCCGCTCCGAGCCCACCGGGCCCGTCCGCCGCGTCGTCGTCACCCTGCGTGACACCGAGGCCCGCCGTCGCACCGAGCGCAGCCACGCCGAACTCATCGCGACCGTCGCCCACGAGCTGCGCTCCCCGCTGACGTCCGTCAAGGGCTTCACCGCCACCCTGCTCGCCAAGTGGGAGCGGTTCACCGACGACCAGAAGCGGCTGATGCTGGAGACCGTCGACGCCGACGCCGACCGGGTCACCCGGCTCATCGCCGAACTGCTGGACATCTCGCGCATCGACTCCGGGCGTCTGGAGCTGCGCCGCCAGCCCGTCGACATCGGCGCGGCCGTGGGACGGCACATCCAGGCGTACGTCGCCGCGGGCCAGCCCGCCGACCGCTTCCTGCTGCGCGTCGAGCAGCCGCTGCCCGCCCTGTGGGCCGACCCCGACAAGGTCGACCAGGTGCTGAGCAACCTGCTGGAAAATGCCGTGCGGCACGGCGAGGGAACCGTCACGATTGACATCACGCCCTCGGCGTCCCCCCGCGAAGGGGAGACCGAGGAGATCACGGCCACGTCGGTCACGGTGAGCGACGAGGGTCCCGGCATTCCGGAGGAGTCCATGAACCGCGTCTTCACCCGCTTCTGGCGGGGCAGCAAGCGCGGTGGCACGGGCCTGGGGCTGTACATCGTCAAGGGCATCGTCGAGGTCCACGGCGGCCTCATCACAGTCGGCCGCGCCCCCGGCGGCGGCGCGCAGTTCCGATTTACGTTGCCCGTGGGGGCCCCGGCCTACCTGGCCTGAGCAGCCCGCGGGCGCATTCGTCAGTCCTCACCCCGTTAGACTCGGCCTTTGGCACCTTTGTGTCCCGAAGTCGGCGACGATTTGTCATCGGATGGGTGACGGGGACCTCACAGCCAGCCAACCGGAAGCACGGGAAGAGATGTCGGCACCGAATAAGTCGTACGACCCTGTAGAGGTCGAGGCGTTGAAACCGGAAGAGATCGAGCGCATGCGGGACGAGGCGCTCGCCGCCTTCGCCGCCGCGGACTCCCTCGACGCGCTCCAGGAGGCCAAGGTCGCCCACACCGGCGGCGCCTCGCCGTTGGCCCTGGCCAACCGCGAGATCGGCGCCCTGCCCCCGCACGCCAAGGCGGCCGCGGGCAAGCTGGTCGGCCAGGCCCGCGGCGCCGTGAGCAAGGGCCTGGGCGTCCGCCAGAGCGAGCTGGAGGCCGAGCGGGACACCCGGGTGCTGGTCGAGGAGGCCGTGGACGTCACGCTGCCCTACGACCGCGTACCGGCCGGCGCCCGCCACCCGCTGACCACGCTCTCGGAGCGCATCGAGGACGTCTTCGTGGCCATGGGCTACGAGGTCGCCGAGGGCCCGCAGGTCGAGGCGGAGTGGTTCAACTTCGACGCCCTCAACATCGGCCCGGACCACCCGGCCCGCGGCGAGGCCGACACGTTCTTCGTGCAGGGCCCCGAGGGCGGCACCGAGTCCGGCGTCGTGCTGCGCACGCACACCTCGCCCGTGCAGATCCGCTCGCTCCTCCAGCGTGAGCTGCCGCTCTACGTGATCTGCCCCGGCCGGGTGTACCGCACGGACGAGCTGGACGCGACGCACACCCCGGTCTTCCACCAGGTCGAGCTGCTCGCCGTCGACGAGGGCCTGACCATGGCCGACCTCAAGGGCACCCTGGACCACATGGTCCAGTCGCTGTTCGGGGCCGGCATGAAGACCCGGCTGCGGCCGAACTTCTTCCCCTTCACCGAGCCGTCCGCCGAGATGGACATGGTGTGCTACGTCTGCCGCGGCGAGTCCGTCGGCAACCCCGACCGCCCCTGCCGCACCTGCTCGTCCGAGGGCTGGATCGAGCTCGGCGGCTGCGGCATGGTCAACCCCAAGGTGCTGACCGCCTGCGGAGTCGACCCGGAGAAGTACAGCGGCTTCGCCTTCGGGTTCGGCATCGAGCGGATGCTGATGTTCCGCCACAACGTCGAAGACATGCGAGACATGGTCGAGGGTGACGTCCGGTTCACCCGGCCGTTCGGGATGGAGATCTGATGCGGGTCCCGCTTTCTTGGCTGCGGGAGTACGTCGACCTGCCGGCGACCGAAACCGGGCGTGACGTCCAGGAGAAGCTCGTGGCGGCCGGCCTGGAGGTCGAGACCGTCGAGCACCTCGGTGCCGACCTCAAGGGCCCGCTCGTCGTGGGCCAGGTCCTGACCATCGAGGAGCTGGAGGGCTTCAAGAAGCCGATCCGCTTCTGCACGGTCGACGTCGGCCAGGCCAACGGCACCGGCGAGCCCCAGGAGATCGTCTGCGGCGCCCGCAACTTCGCCGTCGGCGACAAGGTCGTCGTGGTGCTCCCCGGCGCCGTCCTGCCCGGCAACTTCGCGATCGCCGCGCGCACGACGTACGGCCGGACGTCCCACGGCATGATCTGCTCCGGCGACGAGCTGGGCATGGGCGACGACGGCAGCCACGGCATCATCGTGCTGCCGCCGGTGACCGAGGTCGGCAAGGACGCCGTCGAGCTGCTCGAACTGGTCGACGAGGTCCTCGACATCGCCGTCACCGCCAACCGCGGCGACTGCCTGTCGATCCGCGGTGTCGCCCGCGAGACCGCCATCGCCTACGGTCTGCCGCTGCGCGACCCGGCGCTGCTCGACGTGCCGGGCCCCAACGCCTTCGGCTACCCGGTCCAGGTCTCCGACCCGCTCGGCTGCGACCGCTTCACGGCCCGCACGGTCACCGGCCTCGAACCGGAGGCACGCTCCCCGCTCTGGCTCCAGCGCCGGCTCCAGAAGGTCGGCATGCGCCCGATCTCGCTCGCCGTCGACGTCACCAACTACGTGATGATGGAGCTCGGCCAGCCCCTGCACGCCTACGACCGCAACCTGGTCCAGGGCACCATCGGCGTACGCCGGGCCGAGGCGGGCGAGAAGCTCGTCACCCTCGACGGTGTCACGCGCACCCTCGAGGCCGAGGACCTGGTGATCACCGACGAGCGCGGCCCGATCGGTCTCGCCGGCGTCATGGGCGGCGCCAACACGGAGATCGCCGACCACCAGGACGTCGAGAACGCCAGCACCGCGGTCGTCATCGAGGCCGCGCACTTCGACGCGGTGTCGATCGCGCGCACGGCCCGGCGGCACAAGCTGTCCTCGGAGGCGTCCAGGCGCTTCGAGCGGGGCGTCGACCCGCAGGCCGCGTCCGCCGCGGCCCAGCGCACGGTGGACCTGCTGGTGCTGCTGGCCGGTGGTACGGCCGACGCGGGCGTCACCGAGGTCATCACCCCGTCCGCACCGCACACCATCACCGTCCCGGCCGGCCACCCGGACAAGGTCGCGGGCGTGGACTACGGCCGAGAGACCGTCGTACGCCGTCTCCAGCAGATCGGCTGCGACGTCTACGGCCAGGACGAGCTCCTCGTCACCGTGCCCTCGTGGCGGCCCGACCTCGTCGAGCCGAACGACCTGGCCGAAGAGGTCATCCGCCTGGAGGGCTATGAGAACCTGCCCTCCACGCTGCCCAAGCTCCCCTCGGGCCGTGGCCTGACCCACCGCCAGCGGCTGCACCGCCGGGTCGGACGGGCGCTGGCCGGAGCGGGCTACGTCGAGGCGCCGAACTACCCGTTCGTCGGCGAGCAGGTCTTCGACCAGCTCGGCCTCGACGCGGACGACCCGGCCCGCCGCGTCGTGAAGCTGACCAACCCGCTCAACGACGAGGAGCCCGCGCTCCGTACGTCGCTGCTGCCGGGTCTGCTCGGCGCGCTGCGCCGCAACGACGGCCGGGGCTCGCACGACCTGGCGCTGTTCGAGACCGGGCTGGTCTTCCACCCGCGCGAGGAGCAGCGGGTCGCCATCGCGCTGCCCGTGGACCGGCGTCCCACCGACGAGGAGATCGCGACGCTCGACGCGGCGCTGCCCGAGCAGCCGCGCCATGTCGCCGTCGTCCTCGCGGGCGCCCGTGAGCAGGCCGGCTGGTGGGGCAAGGGCCGCCCGGCCGACTGGGCCGACGCGGTCGAGGCCGCCCGGACCGTCGCGCGGGAGGCCGGTGCCGAACTGGTCGTGCGGGGCGGCAAGTACGGCCCCTGGCACCCGGGCCGCTGCGCGGAGCTGGCGGTCGTCACCGCCGACGGCACGGAGCAGATCATCGGCCACGCCGGCGAGCTGCACCCGCGGGTCGTCAAGGCACTGGGCCTGCCCGCCCGCACCAGCGCGGCGGAGCTGAACCTGGACGCCCTGGAGGCGGTCGGCGACGACACCCCGCAGGCGCCCGGCATCTCCACCTTCCCGGTCGCCACCCAGGACGTCGCGCTGGTCGTCGACAAGTCGGTGGCGCACGCGGACGTCGAGGCGGCGCTGCGCGACGGCGCCGGTGAACTGCTGGAGGCCATCCGGCTGTTCGACGTCTACGAGAACGACGAGCAGCTCGGTGAGGGCAAGAAGTCCCTCGCGTACGCGCTGCGCTTCCGCTCGGGGGACCGGACCCTGACGGTCGACGAGGCGTCGGCGGCTCGGGACGCGGCGGTGGCGCTGGCCGCTGAGCGTACGGGTGCGGTGCTGCGGAGTTAGTTCCGGGCGGGGGACTGTGCGTGGTGCGTCGGCCGCGGGTTGGCCGGTGGCTGGTCGCGCAGTTCCCCGCGCCCCTTTGGGGTGTGGTGTGTTGTGTGTCGGCCGCGGGTTGGCCGGTGGCTGATCGCGCAGTTCCTCGCGCCCCTTTGGGGTGTTGTGTGTTGGCCGCGGGGGGTTCGTGGCTGGTCGCGCCGTTTCTCGCGTCCCTTTGGGGTGTCTCACTCGATCGGGTGAGATCCGCTGGTGGCCTGGTGTGGTGGGGCGTGCGGTCGACAGAATCGGACCGGCCTTTCGGGGCCGGGTCGGTCTGCGCTGTCAGGGCCTAGATGGGGGGCCATGGACATGTTCCGCATCAGGCTGCCGCTGCGCCGGGCCTTCGCTCTGGGGTTGCCCACGGTGTGGGGCGCGACGGCGATCACCTACAAGCTCGCCTGCCCGCTGGCCCAGCAGAGCGGCTTCGGCGCGCGGGTCGTCAGCAGCGCGGTGTTCTTCGTGGTCGGCACCGGGCTGGTGCTGCACCTCCGGGGCACACTGCTGCGTGAGCTGAGTCAGGCCCGCCGGGTCGCGGGCGCCGCCCAGAGCGTGCTGCTGCGGCCGTTGCCCCCACGGATCGCCGGACTGGGTGTCGCCGCCGCCCAGCTCTCCGCGGAACGCGGTGCCTCGGTCGGCGGCGACCTCTACGAGGCCATCGCCACCGAGCACGGCGTGCGGGTGGTGATGGGCGACGTGCGCGGGCACGGGCTCGAGGCGATCGCCACCGTCGCCGCCGTCCTCGGCAGTTTCCGCGAGGCCGCGCACGACGAGCCCGAACTCGGCGGCGTACTGCACCGCCTGGAGCGCGCGCTCGCCCGGCACCTGCGCGATCGCGCCCGCGCCGAGCACCCCTCGGCCGGTCCGCCGCCGGACACCCCGGTCGCCGAGGAGTTCGTCACCGTCCTGCTCCTGGAGATCGGCCGCGACGGGGAGGTCCACGCCCTCAACTGCGGCCACCCGTGGCCCTATCTGCTCAGCGGTGCCCGCGTCGAGCCCCTGGCCCGGACGGACCCCCTCCCACCCCTGGGACCGTTCCCGCTCCCGGGCGAACTGCCCGCGGTACGCGTGGGACTTCTCCTGCCGGGCGAGTACCTGGTCCTGCACACGGACGGGGCGGAGGACGTGCGGGACTCCCACGGCCGGTTCTTCCCGCTGCGCACGACGCTCGCCGAAGCCGTTCGCGGTCACCAGGTCACCCCCCACTCCATCCTGCGTACGGTCTTCACCGCACTCCACCGCCACACGGGCGGCCGTCCGACCGACGACGTGGCCCTGCTCGTCCTGCGCAACGAACGACTACGCGAGCGCGCCCCCGCAGGGCGGCCTCCAGGGGCGCGGGGTACCGCGCCGCCGGCCGCCACGAACCCGCAGCCGACGAACCAGCTGTAGCGACCGTCACCGAGACAGCCCAGCCGGCGCGGCGCCCCGTCGCCGTCCGCCCGGCCGCGGAGTGTCGGGCAGGCAGCCGGGCGGACGGCGCGGTAGCGGGCCGCCGCACTGTATGAGGGGGAGCCGGCGGCCCGGCCGGCCTCTTGCGAGGCATTTCAGTCAACCGGCACAGAACTCTCCGCAACAGCGCGCGCACAGCACGGATTCGCGTACTCCGTTCACACCCCGTGTGAAGCGGGACCCACTACCCTGACGGCACCGAGGCACCGGGGGCACCCATGCAGCCCAACACTCTGCTCGACGCGATCCTCGACGAGGCGGGTATCTCGCACGCCGGGCTGGCCGCGCATGTCAACCAGGCGGGGCGTTCCCGCGGGCTGGCGCTCCGGTACGAACACACGGCTGTGGCACGGTGGTTGAAGGGCCAGCGGCCGCGCGGTCAGGTGCCCGACCTGATCTGCGAGGTGCTGGCCGGCCGGCTGCACCGCCCGGTCACGCTCGACGACATCGGCCTCGGTGTCCCGGGCGAGCCGTCGGCCCCGCACGGCACCTCGCTGTCCGGCTTCGTCGAGCGGGCCACCGCCCTGTGGCGCTCCGACGAACAGCAGCGCCCGCACGTCCTCGGCGCCCCCGCCGTCACCGGCACGCCCGCCGTGATGCCCGTGTGGGAGTGGGAGAACCCGCCCGAGGACGTGGATGTCTCCCGCGGCGGCCGGCACCGGGTCACCTCGGCCGACATCGAGATGCTGCGTGCCGCCCGCACCCACTACGAGCAGATGTACCGCAAGGCCGGCGGGGTCGCGACCCGCAGCCGTATCGTCGGCTTCCTCAACGCCGAGGCGGCCCCGCTGCTGCGCGGCAGCTACACCGACGCCACCGGCCGTCAACTCCACCGGGCCACCGGGGGGTTGGTGGCCGTCGCCGGCATCTGCGCGTACGACTCCGACGCCCACGGCCTGGCCCAGCGCTACTTCCACCAGGCCCTCAGGCTCGCGAAGGCCAGCGGGGACCGGGGACTCGGCGCCTACGTCATCGCGCTGCTGGTCAACCAGTCGCTGTTCATGCGGGAGTACCGTCAGGCCGTCGCCTTCGCCGAGGCGGCGCTGCGCGCCGCCGGACGGCACATCACCCCCGCACTCGCCTCGGATCTGTACGCGATGCAGGCCAAGGCGTACGCACACCTGGGCGACGGTACGAGCGCCCTGTCCTGCATCCGGCGGGCCGAGACGACCGCCGAACGCATCCGGCGTGGACGCGAACCCGACGAAACCGGCTATGTCCAGCCGGGTCTCGTCAACGTCCAGGTGGCGGAGGCTCTGCTCAGCCTCGGTGAGCTGGCGGCCGCCCGGGAACACGCGGCGGCCGCCGTGGACAACCCCGCCCACGACCGCGGCCGGGTGCACCGGCTCGCGATGCTCAGCACGATCGAACTTCGCCAGGGCAACGCCGACAAGGCGGTGGCCACGGCGGTGCAGATGGCCGAGGCGGCCCGCGGGATGGAGTCCCAGCGCCTGCGCGACAGACTTCGCGCGGTACGCGAGCACCTGGTGCGCAGCGGCGTGGCCGGCACGGCCGAGGCCGCCGAACTCATCGACGGCGCACTGCGCGTACCGCTGTAGATTCCGCCGATTTTCCACGGGTACGGGACAACTGCGCCTCCGCTGCGCCGGAAGCGGCCCGCTGTGCGCCTGCTGTCAGACCGCTCCTGCTGCGATATTGCCACTTACTCGGCGGAAGGTGGCAGAACCGTGCAGTGGACGAAACAGAACGAACAAACTGTGTATGAAAACCGCTGGTTCAGCGTCAATCTTGCAGATGTCGAGTTGCCGGACGGCCGGCATCTCGACCACTTCCTCATCAGGCTGCGGCCCGTCGCCGTGGCCACGGTGGTGAACGAGGCCAACGAGGTCCTCCTTCTGTGGCGCCACCGTTTCATCACGGACAGCTGGGGGTGGGAACTCGCGGCGGGCGTCGTCGAGGACGGCGAGGACATCGCCCACGCGGCCGCCAGGGAACTGGAGGAGGAGACCGGCTGGCGGCCGGGGCCTCTGCGCCACCTCATGAGCGTGGAGCCGTCCAACGGCCTCACCGACGCCCGGCACCACATCTTCTGGGCCGACGAGGGGGAGTACATCGGACACCCCGTGGACGACTTCGAGTCGGACCGCCGGGAATGGGTCCCCCTCAAGCTCGTTCCCGACATGGTCGCCCGGGGTGAGGTCCCGGCCGCCAACATGGCGGCCGCGTTACTGCTCCTGCACCATCTCAGGCTCGGGCAGGACACCTTGCCCTGACTCCCCCCACGGCGTCCCTAGTGCCGTTGCCTGTTGCGGCACTAGTGTCCGAGGGCCTGCCAGACCGTCACGACGAGTGCTCCCACGGCCGTGACGGCCGCGATCGAGGGCAGGGGCCAGCGCGTGTGTTCCAGCGAGCCGAGCCGGGTGTTCAGTTCGTCGAGCTCCTTGGCGGTCTCTTCGGTGCGATGGGTGAGCAGAGCCAGTCCGCCCTCGACGCGGGCGTACGCCACGTCGAGGCGGCGCCGTAACTCTGCGAGTTCTCCATGGACGGCGGGATGCTCGGGATCGGCGGTCACGTGTCCGCTCCTTTCCGTAGTCGTCTCACATCCCTTGCATGTGCATGAAGAGTCAACTCGCCTGGTGGGCGCATGGGGAGAGTGTGCGAGAGGCATATGCGTGCCCGACGTGCACACGGCGTGTGAATGCCG
>NZ_JBHWCC010000070.1:0-39556 GCF_042735715.1 Streptomyces sp. NPDC059582 | reverse complement strand
AACTTCGCCCGAGCACGGTTCACTTCATGTGCATCCACACCCCTACACATGCCCCCGACTAGGACCGACACACGGACATAACGGAGTCCTACTAGTGCCGCAGCAGGCAACGTTCGCCCCGTCGCGACGCCCGGCACGGACTCCCGCCGCACCGGACGAAAGCCCGAGTACGCCCGGTACGAGGACTTCCGGCCGGCACGCCGGGAGCACGCACCGGACGCCGCTCCTTCACGGGCGAACGTCGCCTGCCACGGCACTAGACTTCTCCGGCGAACCCGCACCGCCCCGCACTCTCGTCTCACCCGCCCCCCGCCCTGCACCCCTCATTCCTCACCCACCACTCCCACTCCACGCACAACGCTCGCTTCACCCCACCCCACCCCGCACCCCAGGACCGACCATCCAGCACCTCGCCTCCCGGCTCCGCCGCCTCGCACCGTCCTGCGGCCCGGTCCGTCTGATCGGGATCGACGGGCACGCCGGCTCCGGAAAGTCCACGTTCGCCGGGCAGTTGGCCGACGCTCTCGGCGGCGCCCCGGTGCTGCACCTCGACGACATCGCCGGCCACGACGAACTGTTCGCGTGGACCGGGCGGCTGGCGGCCCAGGTGATCGAGCCGCTCAGCCGGGGCGAGACGGCGCGCTACACCCCCTACGACTGGCACGCCCGGCGCTTCGGACCGCCGCGCCCGCTGCCGCCGGCCCCCGTGATCCTGGTCGAGGGAGTCGGCGCGGGCCGTCGCGCACTGCGCCCCTGGCTGGCGCACCTGTTGTGGATGGAGTTGCCGCGGGAGGAGTCCTGGGCGCGTGGGCGGTCGCGGGACGGCGAGGAGCAGCGGAACTTCTGGGACGGGTGGGTCAGGGCGGAACGGCGGCACTTCGCCGAGGACCCCTCCCGGCCGTTCGCCGATCTTCTGGTGCGTCAGGGACAGAAGGGGTACGAGGTGCTGGCGGGGCCTGTCGAAACGATTGGACCGGACCAGAAAATCACGCACGGTGACGGACCGCCCGCAGTGTGCTGAACTTGTGAAGACCGTCATGTGCGAACTTCCGAGAGTGTTTCAACTCGGCTTGACCGAGGGCCCGTACAGGACTTACGTTCTCAATGTGCGGCATTCGAAGCCGCCCCAGAGACGCGAAGCCCCCGGTTGTTCCCCCGTGATCGGGGGTTTCGTTCTGTCCTCGGACCGTTTTCCGGACCCTTTCCGGCTGCCGCGAGGCGTGATTCGCTCACACTCGGTCACCATCCCCGGCGCGCTCTCGTCTGCTTCCACCTCGCCAAACGGCCGCTCCCGCACCCTTCGACGGGTACACCCCCGCAGGTACGATGCCCTCGGTGCGACCTGCGGACGGCTGCTTCGCGCACCTGGCAACTCCGGTCCGCGGCGCAGTGGTTCGACCAGGGCACCGACGGGCGACGGCCCGACGGCATACCGACGGGGGCACGGTTTGTGGGGGACGTGACGTGATGGACTTCGGCACGCGGGGCCCGGAGGCACCGGCCGACCTCGCCTGGCTGCGAGGCGTGGACGCCTACACGATGGGGGCCTACCCCCAGGCGGAGGAGGAGTTCCGCACCGCGGTGCGGATCGATCCCGGGATGGCCGACGGCTGGCTCGGCCTGCACGCGCTGCGCATCGACACGACGACCGCGCTGCTGCGGATGTTCCGGCACCGCGAGCGCTTCGGCGAACAGCGGACCCGGCATCGGCGCACGCTCAACTCCTGGTACTGGCTGGGCTGGTGGGTGCAGCCGGTGCTGGAGAGCCCGCGCGACCTGCTGCTCGCGCACGCCTCGCACTGGCTCGACGGCCGTCATGTCCCGGAGCTGGACCGGGCGCTCGCCGGACTTCCGCCCGTCGACGCCGATCCCCAGGTCCGTTTCCTGCACGCCTGCCGCGCCTACCTGGTCAAGGACTGGGAGCAGCTCGTCCGGCACACCGACCCGCTGACCGACGACGCCATGCTCGGCATCGAGGCCGGCCTGTTCGGCGGCATGGCCCGGGTCCGCCTGGAGATGTACGGACAGGCCGAGCCGCTGCTGTCGTCGGCCCTGATGCGCTGCCGCAGCGAGCAGCCGCAGCGCAAGGAGCTGCGGTACTGGCTGGCACGGGCCCATGAGGGCACGGGCCGGTCGGCGGCCGCGCTCCCCCTCTACCGGGCGGTGCACCGTGTCGACCCGGCGTTCATGGACACCTCGGCCCGGCTCGCGGCGATCTCCGAGGGCGACGGCTACGACGACCACACCGACCTCGCGGCGATCACCCTGGCCGGCACCGGGCAGGACACGGTGGACGGCCCGGACGTCCTCGACCCGCTCTTCGGCGCCGAGGGCCGGGACCTGAAGTTCCCCGGGGCCGACCTGCCACCGGCCGGGCCCCTGCCGTCGGCGACCGACCCGGCGGTGCGCGAGAAGTCCGTGATCCCCTCGTCGCCGCTGCCGGCCGGCCCCACCGACCCCGGATTACTCGAGGAGGCGCTCGCCGAGCTCGAGCGCATGGTGGGCCTGGAACCGGTGAAGCGCCAGGTCAAGGCACTGTCGGCGCAGCTGAACATGGCCCGGCTGCGGACCGGGCAGGGACTGCCGGTGCAGCCGCCCAAACGGCACTTCGTCTTCTCCGGCCCCTCCGGCACCGGCAAGACCACGGTGGCCCGCATCCTCGGCCGGGTCTTCTACGCTCTCGGTCTGCTGGGCGGCGACCATCTCGTGGAGGCCCAGCGGGCCGACCTGGTCGGCGAGTACCTCGGCCAGACGGCCGTGAAGGCCAACGAGCTGATCGACTCGGCCCTCGGCGGCGTCCTGTTCGTGGACGAGGCCTACTCCCTGTCGAACTCCGGTTACGGCAAGGGCGACGCGTACGGCGACGAGGCCCTGCAGGTCCTGCTCAAGCGGGCGGAGGACAACCGGGACCACCTGGTGGTCATCCTGGCCGGCTACCCCGAGGGCATGGACCGCCTGCTCGCCGCCAACCCCGGGCTGTCGTCCCGGTTCACGACCCGCGTCGACTTCCCCTCGTACCGCCCCCTGGAACTGACCTCCATCGGCGAGGTGCTGGCCACCGAGAACGGTGACGTGTGGGACGAGGAGGCACTCGACGAGCTGCGTTCCATCGCCGGGCACGTGGTCGACCAGGGGTGGATCGACGAGCTGGGCAACGGGCGGTTCCTGCGGACGCTGTACGAGAAGAGCTGCGCCTACCGGGATCTGCGGTTGTCGATGTACCCGGGAAGCCTGTCGCGGGACGATCTGTCGACACTGCGGCTGCCCGACCTGATGCAGGCGTACGGCGAGGTGCTGTCGGGGCGGGGGCCGCAGGATCCGTCGGCGATGTGACGGACCCCGCGGCCCCGGCTCCGGGTCAGCTCGCCATGGCCCCCTCCGGCGACGCGGGTCCCGCCTGCTCGAGGGCGGCCGGGAGCGGCACCGGGCTCACCCGGGGCTCGGTCACCCAGACCTCCGGGAGCTCCCGGTGCGCCGGGTCCCGTACCTCGCCGACCAGCAGCTCCAGTACGTCCTCGAGCGCGACCAGGCCGAGCACCTTCCCGGCGCCGTCGGCGACCTGTGCCAGGTGCGTCGCCGCCCGGCGCATGACCGTCAGCGCGTCGTCCAGCGGCAGTTCGCACCGCAGGGTCGTCATCGGCCGCCAGATCTGCTGCGGCACGGCCCGCTGGGACTCCTCCAGGTCGAGGACGTCCTTGACGTGCAGGTAACCCATGAAGGCACCGGTCTCCGCCGCGATCGGGAAGCGGGAGTAGCCGGTGCGGCCGGTGAGCTCCACGATCTGCCCCGGGGTGACCGACGGGCTGACCGTCACCAGGGAATCACGCGGCAGCAGCACATCCATGACCGGGCGGGAGCCCAGTTCGAGGGCGTCCTCCAGTCGCTCCTGCTCCTCCGGGGCGAGCAGCCCGGCCTGGCCGGAGTCCTCCACCAGCCGGTTCAACTGCTCGCTGGTGAAGACGGCCTCGACCTCGTCCTTGAGATCGACGCGGAAGAGCCTGAGGATGCCCTGGGCGCAGGCGCCGAGGGCCACCGTGATCGGCCTGCACACCCGGGCGAAGGCGACCAGGCCGGGGCCGAGCCACAGCGCGGCCTTCTCCGGGTCCGCCATGGCCAGGTTCTTCGGGACCATCTCGCCGATCACGAGGTGGAAGAAGACCACGGCGGCGAGCGCGATGACGTACCCCAGGGGGTGGATCACTCCCTGCGGCAGATGGACCGCTTCGAACAGCGGTTCCAGCAGGTGGGCGACCGTAGGCTCGGCGACCGCGCCCAGCGTCAGCGAGCAGACGGTGATGCCGAACTGGGTGGCGGCCATCATCTGCGGCAGCCGCTCCAGGCCGTAGAGCACCTGGCGGGCCCGGGCGGTGCCCAGCGGCTCGATCTGGCTGCGGCGCACGGACACGAGCGCGAACTCGGCGCCGACGAAGAATCCGTTGGCGAGCACGAGCAGCGCGGCGAAGACGAGTTGCAGCATGGTCATCGGACGGCCTCCCGCACGACCGCGGTACGGACCAGCCGGACCCGCTCGGCGCGGTAGTGGCCGACCCGGCGCACGGACAGCCGCCAGCCCGGCAGCTCCGTCCTGTCGCCCGGGGCCGGGATACGGCCCAGGAGGTCGGCGACGAGCCCGGCGACGGTCTCGTACGGGCCGTCGGGCACGTCGAGGCCTATGCGCCGCAGGACGTCGACCCGGCAGCTGCCGTCGACGTCCCAGGCGGGCTTGCCGTCCTCGGGCGGGGCGGCGGCCAGTTCGGGCACGTCCTGACGGTCGTGCTCGTCGCGGACCTCGCCGACGAGTTCCTCGACGATGTCCTCCAGGGTGACCACGCCTGCCGTGCCGCCGTACTCGTCGACGACGACCGCGATGGGCTGCTCGCTGCGCAGCCGCGCGAGCAGCGGCTGCACCGGCAGCGTCTCGGGGACGAGCAACGCCGGCCGGTCGATACGGCCGACCGGGGTACGCAGCCGGTCGTGCGCCGGGATCGCCAGCGCGTCCTTGAGGTGGACCATGCCGACGATCTCGTCGATCTTCTCCCGGTAGACCGGGAAACGGGACAGGCCGGTGGCCCGCGTGAGGTTGACCACATCCTCGGCGGTCGCCGACGACTG
The DNA here is from genome assembly GCF_042735715.1 of Streptomyces sp. NPDC059582. Classification (NCBI taxonomy): domain Bacteria; kingdom Bacillati; phylum Actinomycetota; class Actinomycetes; order Kitasatosporales; family Streptomycetaceae; genus Streptomyces; species Streptomyces sp. NPDC059582. The sequence goes on along the minus strand of NZ_JBHWCC010000070.1, from coordinate 34,444 downwards.
GAGCGCGCTCACCCTGACGCGTGGCGTCATGACGTGCTGCGCGGTGAGCTCGGCCAGCGACAGGGTCCGCACGAACAGGTCGGCCGTGTCCTGCTCCAGGGCGCCGGCCCGGGCCGAGTGCCGGGCGAGCGAGACGAGCTCGCCGGGGGTGCGGGCGGAGGCCAGCTCCTCGGCGGGCTCGATGCCCAGGGCCCGGACGAGCCGGTTGGCGACGGTGTTGAGAGCGGAGATCACCGGCCTGAACAGGCGTGCGAAGAGATGCTGCGGGCCCGCGACGAAGCGGGCGACCTGCAGGGGCTTGGAGATCGCCCAGTTCTTCGGCACGAGTTCGCCGATCACCATCTGCACGGCCGCCGCCAGCAGCATGCCGGCGACCACGGCGACACCGGAGGCCGCGCCCTCGGGCACGCCCACCGCGGTGAACGGGCCGTGCAGCAGCCGGGCGAGCGCTGGTTCGGCGAGCATGCCGACGACGAGCGAGGTGATGGTGATGCCGAGCTGGGTGCCGGAGAGCTGGAAGGACAGCTCCTTGAGCGACTCGACGACCGTGCGGGCCCGTCGGTCGCCCTCGGCGGCCGCCTTCTCGGCCTCCGGGCGCTCGACCGTCACCAGGCCGAACTCCGCCGCCACGAAGAATCCGTTGGCGAGAATGAGCAGGAACGCCGCTCCGAGGAGCAGCAGGGGGATGGTCATGATGCCGCCGCCTCCGCAGTGCCGCGGACGTGGTCCGGGCTATGTCGGGAGGGGGCGGCGCAGGTACTACAGGACGATCCGTCCATCGCCGGAGAGGGTCACTCCTCGGGTTGCAGGAACCCCTGTGCGCCGGGGCGGCACCACAGGGGCGGGGGCGCAGCGAAAAACGCCTCCGCCACCAGATTAATCAAGACACCGGCTTGTGCGGCAGGGTGGACGGCCCCGAGTCAGTCCTGATGTCGCTCGGGATCGTGGGTGGAACGGGCCTCGACGAGCGTCCGCAGGGTGCGCGCGTCGGCGATGGCACGCTGTTTCGCGATGCCCGGCTGGATGCCGAGCGCGGGCAGGCTGGTGCCGTCGCTGAGGTCGAGGAACACCCAGGGATCGCCGGAGCGCAGGTTCACCCGGAGGATCTCCGCCCAGGCCAGATGCCGCTTGCCGGCGATGTTCACGACGGTGACGCCGGACTCGTCGGCGACGACCTTCACCCGGGCGAGCAGGGCCAGCACCCCGAAGATGAGGGCTCCGGTGGCGATGAAGGTGATCCGGTCCCCCGGGCCGAGCTGCTCCAGGAGCAGCGAGACCGCGGAGAGGACCACGAAGATCGCGACACCGGCGCTGAGCAGCACCGCGCGGGTGCGTCCCGGCCGGAACGTGATGGGAAGGCTGGTGGGCTGGTCGGACATCGCTGTGTGCTTCCCCGGGTTCAGAGGCGGCAGGCGTGGATGGCCGTGGTCAGGATGGCCCGGGCGCCGATGTCGTAGAGGTCGTCCATGATCCGCTGCGCTTCCTTGGCGGGGACCATCGCGCGGACGGCGACCCAGCCCTCGTTGTGCAGCGGGGAGACGGTCGGGGACTCCAGGCCCGGAGTCAGGGCGACGGCCTTCTCCAGCTGCTCGACCCGGCAGTCGTAGTCCATCATCACGTACGTGCGGGCCACCAGGACGCCCTGGAGGCGGCGCAGGAACTGCTCGACCTTGGGCTCCTCGACGTCCGCGCCGGCCCGGCGGATGACGACGGCCTCGGACTTCATGATGGGGTCGCCGAAGACCTCCAGGCCCGCGTTGCGCAGCGAGGTGCCGGTCTCGACCACGTCCGCGATGACCTCGGCGACGCCGAGTTCGATCGCGGTCTCGACGGCGCCGTCGAGGTGGACGACGGAGGCGTCGATGCCCTGCTCGTCGAGGTAGGCGGCGACGATGCCCTCGTAGGAGGTGGCGACCGTCTTGCCCTTCAGGTCCTCCACGCCCTTCACGGTGCCGGGCTTGGCGGCGAAGCGGAAGGTGGAGCGGGCGAAGCCGAGCGGCAGGATCGCCTCGGAGCCGGCGGCGGAGTCGACCAGCAGGTCGCGGCCGGTGATGCCGATGTCGAGGCGGCCGGAGGAGACGTAGATCGCGATGTCGCGGGGGCGGAGGTAGAAGAACTCGACCTCGTTGACCGGGTCGACGACCCGCAGCTCCTTGGACTCGCGGCGCTGCTGGTAGCCGGCCTCATGCAGCATGTCCGCCGCAGGTCCGGACAGGGAACCCTTGTTCGGGACGGCGATGCGCAGCATGAGGTCGGCTTCCTTTGCTTGTTTCGAACGGGATGAAACAGGGTGAGGGCGCGGTGCGGGACGCGCGTACGGCTCAGAGGTGGGCGTAGACGTCGTCCAGCGAGATCCCGCGGGCGACCATCATCACCTGGACGTGGTACAGCAGCTGCGAGATCTCCTCGGCGGCCGCCTCCTTGCCCTCGTACTCGGCGGCCATCCAGACCTCGGCGGCCTCCTCGACGACCTTCTTGCCGATGGCATGAACACCCTTGCCGACCAGTTCCGCGGTACGGGAGGTGGCGGGATCGCCGTTGGCTGCCTTGTGCTGGAGCTCGGTGAAGAGCTCCTCGAAAGTCTTCTTGGACATGGTGGTCCTCACCCTACGCGGTCCGGGCGGTGCCTCAGTGCCAGGGTTCGGATACTGAGCGGAGGGTGGCCGCGGTCGCCACCGCCGCGGTCACCGCTTCGTGCCCCTTGTCCTCGCTGGAGCCCTCGATGCCCGCCCGGTCCAGCGCCTGCTCCTCGGTGTCGCAGGTCAGCAGGCCGAAGCCGACGGGGACACCGGTCTCGACGGAGACCTGGGTGAGGCCCGCGGTGACGCCCTGGCACACGTACTCGAAGTGGGGCGTGCCGCCGCGGATGACGACCCCCAGCGCCACGACGGCGTCGTAGCCGCGGCCCGCGAGGACCTTGGCGGCCACCGGGAGCTCCCAGCTGCCGGGGACCCTGAGCAGGGTCGGCTCGTCGATGCCCAGGTCGTGCAGGGCGCGCAGCGCGCCGTCCACCAGACCGTCCATCACCTTCTCGTGCCACTGTGCCGCGATGACGGCGACCCGCAGGTCACCCACATTGCGTACGGACAGTTCCGGTGCACCCTTGCCGCTCACGTCTCTCCTCAGTGCTCTGTTCTTACTGGTTGCCGCAGGTGGACGCGGTGGGCGCGTCCAGCCAGGGCAGGTCGTGACCCATCCGGTCCCGCTTGGTGCGCAGGTAGCGGAGGTTGTGCTCGCCCGCCTGTACGGGCATCGGCTCGCGGCCGGTGACCTTGAGGCCGTGGCGCAGCATCGCGTCGGTCTTGTCGGGGTTGTTGGTCATCAGCCGCACGCTGCGCACGCCGAGGTCCTCGAGGATCCGCGCGCCGGCGCCGTAGTCGCGGGCGTCGGCGGGCAGGCCGAGTTCGAGGTTGGCGTCGAGGGTGTCGTGGCCGCGCTCCTGGAGCTCGTACGCGCGCAGCTTGGACAGCAGGCCGATGCCGCGGCCCTCGTGTCCGCGCAGGTAGACCACCACGCCCCGGCCCTCGTGCTGGATGCGCTCCAGGGAGGCGTCCAGCTGGGGGCCGCAGTCGCAGCGCTGGGAGCCGAAGACGTCGCCGGTGAGGCACTCGGAGTGGACGCGGACCAGGACGTCCTCGCCGTCGCCGATCTCGCCGTGGACCAGGGCGACGTGCTCGACGCCGTCGGCGGTCGAGCGGTAGCCGAACGCCGTGAACGTGCCGTGGACGGTGGGCAGGTGGACCTGCGCCTCGCGGCGGACGGTGGGCTCGGCGGAGCGGCGGTAGGCGATCAGGTCCTCGATGGAGATGATCGTCAGTCCGTGCTTGCGGGCGAACGGGATCAGCTCGGGCAGGCGCAGCATGCGGCCGTCCTCGCCGGCGATCTCGACGATCGCGCCGGCCGGACGCAGGCCCGCGAGGCGGGCGAGGTCGACGGCGGCCTCGGTGTGGCCGTTGCGGACCAGGACGCCCCCGGACCTGGCGCGCAGCGGGAAGATGTGGCCGGGGCGGACGAGGTCGGCCGGCTCCGCCGTGCCGCTCGCGAGGACGCTCAGCGTGGTCGCGCGGTCGGAGGCCGAGATGCCGGTGCTCACGCCGTGGGCGGCGGAGGCGTCCACGGAGACGGTGAACGCCGTCTTCATGGACTCGGTGTTGTCCTCGACCATCTGCGGGAGCTGGAGCCGGTCCAGTTCGGCGCCCTCCATGGGGGCGCAGATCAGGCCGCGGCACTCGCTCATCATGAAGGCGATGATCTCGGGGGTGGCCTTCTCGGCGGCGATGACGAGGTCGCCCTCGTTCTCGCGGTCCTCGTCGTCGACGACCACGATCGGCCGGCCGGCCGCGATGTCCGCGATGGCCTGCTCGATCGGGTCGAGCGCGAAGTCCTCGAAGCCGTCGGTGCTGTACAGGATCGGTGCCGCACTCATGCCGGCGCTCCTTCCAGAGCGGGCTGGGGACCCTTGCGGGACCGCAGCCACCAGTCGCGCATGCCCCACAGGACGAGCGCGCCGTAGATGACGTAGACGAAGCCGGAGAAGGCGAAGCCGTTGGCGAAGTTCAGGGGGACGCCGACGACGTCGACCAGCAGCCAGGCGAACCAGAACTCGACCATGCCGCGGGCCTGGGCGTACATCGCGACGACGGTGCCGACGAAGATGTACGCGTCCGGCCAGGGATCCCAGGACAGGGACGGGTAGGCCTTGAAGAGCAGGGCCACCGCGACCGTGCCGACGGCGGCGGCCGCGACCAGCACCCCGCGCTCGCGCCAGGTGGCGAAGCGGACGGCGATGTGGCCGTCCTCGCCCTGGCCCCGGCCGCGGTTCCACTGCCACCAGCCGTACCCGGCGACGACCATCACGACGACCTGCTTGCCGGCGCTGCCGGAGAGGTGGGCGTCGGCGAAGGCCGCGAAGAGGATGAGGCCGGAGACGAACTGGGCGGGCCAGCTCCAGATGGAGCGCCGCCAGCCGAAGGCGAGAGCGATCAGGCCGATCACGTTGCCGATCATGTCCGACCACTTGATGTGCTGGTCGAACAGGACGAAGGCCTCGGAGTTCAGCCAGGTCACTTCCCTGCCCCCTGACCGGCCGCGAGCAGGCGCTCGACGTACTTGGCGACGACGTCCACCTCGAGGTTGACCGGGTCGCCGGGCTGCTTGAGGCCGAGTGTGGTCAGGGCGAGGGTGGTGGGGATGAGGCTGACGGTGAAGTAGTCGGGACCGGCCTCGACGACGGTGAGGCTGATGCCGTCGACCGTGATGGAGCCCTTCTCGACGACGTAGCGCGCGAGGTCCGCGGGGAGGGAGACCTTCACGATCTCCCAGTGCTCGGACGGCCTGCGCTCCAGTACCCGGCCGGTACCGTCGACGTGTCCCTGCACGATGTGCCCGCCGAGACGGGCGCCGACGGCGGTGGGTCGTTCGAGGTTGACGCGGGAGCCGGCGCTCAGGGCGCCGAGGCTGGAGCGGTCGAGCGTCTCGGCCATGACGTCGGCCGTGAACTCGTCGCCCTCGTGCTCGACGACGGTGAGACAGACTCCGTTCACGGCGATGGAGTCGCCGTGCTTCGCGCCCTCGGTCACGACGGGGCCGCGCAGCCGGAAGCGGGAGGCGTCGCCGAGATTCTCGACGGCGGTGATCTCGCCCAGCTCTTCGACGATTCCGGTGAACATTTCCCGGGTCCTCCTGCCACATAGGGGCACGGACTCCGGGGCCTGTCGATGACGACAGAAAGTACGAGCTACGACACCGGGGGCGACGCCGGACAGACTCGTCCACTCGGACGAGAACATACGGCGGCGCGCACGAATGCCCGCCCGCCGCGCACTGCCTCCCATCCGGACTTTAACCGTCGGTCCAGGAATTCCACCTGGTCAACCGGCCGCTGGAAGCGACCGGGTCGCGGACTATAACCGCCGGTTCGGACTTTCACCGACCCCGGAGTGCGCTGCTTTAGGTACAGGGCCAGTGTGCCACGCCTGATCGGCGTCCATGCGGGCGAACGATGTGGGCTCGCTCACAGGGCGTGTCACTGGACTTTCCGGACGGGCCGTCAGGAACCCAACTGCGGCCCACCTGGGGCGGCTTGAGATGGTCCATACCTATTGACGGAGTGGTCTAGTCCTCTTTAGGGTCTGCCCACGCCCGGCGGCGGTGACGACGGCCCTTGCCCGCCGCCGGGCTCTCCACTCCCTCTCTCCCTCTCTCCACTCCCTCTCCCCATTCCCTCTCACCGCTCCCGCCCGCTCCTCCCACCCGCCTCCCCGCTTCGCGTTCTGGCAGGGTGAACGCATGACGACCGCGATCGCCGAGGAGTTCGAGCGTCACCGCGCCCGGCTGTTCGGTCTGGCGTACCGCATGCTCGGCTCCGCCGACGAGGCCGAGGACACGGTCCAGGACGCCTCCCTGCGTTTCAGCGGCGCCGACCGCGCCCGGATCGAACACACCGGCCCCTGGCTCGCCAAGGTCGTCACCAACCTCTGCCTCAACCGGCTGACCACCGCCCGCTTCCGGCGCGAGCAGTACGTCGGGATCTGGCTGCCGGAGCCCGTACTCACCTCCGACGGCACGCTCGGCCCGCTGGAGTCGGCCGAGCAGCGCGACGCCGTGTCGATGACGCTGCTGGTGCTGCTGGAGCGGCTCACGCCGAGCGAACGGGCCGTGTACGTCCTGCGGGAGGCGTTCGGCCACGGCCATCGGGAGATCGCCGCGCTGCTGGACCTGACGGAGGCCAACTGCCGTCAGCTGCACCGGCGGGCGGTGCAACGCGCGGCGGCGCCGCAGGGACGGTTCGAGCCCGACCCGGAGCGGCAGGCTGAACTGGTCACGTCGTTCGTCACGGCGGCCCGGGACGGCGACCCGGCCTGCCTGGAGAAGCTGCTCGCCGCCGACGTGATCTGGTGGGGCGACGGTGGCGGCAAGGTCCGGGTGACCCGGCGGCCGGTGGAGGGGCGCGAGAAGGTCGTCCGGTTCCTGGTGGGCGGGGCCCGGAAGGTCACGGCGGACCTCGACTTCACGGTGGCCGAGATCAACGGCGCGAACGGACTGGCGGCCTGGGCGGGCGACCGTCTGGTCGGCGTGGTCACGTTCGAGCTGCGCTACGACCTGATCACCCGGCTACGAGCCGTGATGAACCCGGACAAGCTGGACTTCGTACGGCGTCAGCTCGGACAGCCGTAGCCGTAGCCGTAGCCGTAGCCGTAACGAGCGGTGCTCGGCGTTCCCTTGCGGGCGGCCGGGCGAGGCTCGGTCGCAGGTCTCGCGACCGACGGTTGCGCCTGCGCCCTCGCGTCGCCGCGCCCTCACGCCCCGAACAAGTCCCCCTGGGCCGACTCCCGCGCCGTCAACAGCGCTCCCCGCAGCACCGCCCCGCCCCCCAGCACGCCGGGCCGCACCTCCGTGGGCAGCGGTGACATCCGGCGGACCCGTTGCTCGACCCGAGCGGCGAGCACCTCGCCCCCGGCCTGTCCGACCTCGCCGCCGAGGACCACACAGCCGGGGTCCAGTACGGCCACGACCGAGGCGACGCCCACGGCGACGCGGTCGGCGAGGGCGTCCAGGAAGCGGGCGGCGGCCGGGTCGGGCGCCGCCACGGCCTCGCGCACGATGACCGCGGCCGGCGGTTCATGGTCCGTCAGCGGGGCCTGGATGCCGTACTCCCGTGCGAGGTCCGTGATCGCCGCGGACCCCGCCAGGGAGTGGAAGCCGCCCTCGCACCCGGTGGCCGACGGCAGGCCGTCCGTCCCCGGCACCGGCAGGAAGCCGATCTCCCCGGTGCCGCCGGAGGCGCCGCGGCGCAGGGTGCCGTCCAGGACCACGGCCGCGCCGGTGCCGTGGCCCAGCCAGAGCAGGACGAAGGTGTCGCGGTCATGGGCCGCGCCCTCGCGCTGCTCGGCCAGGGCGGCGAGGTTGGTCTCGTTCTCGACGATGACGCGGGCGTCCGGGAGCCGTTCCTGGAGCGCGGCCACCAGGCGGCGGTGCCATCCGGGCAGGCCCGTGGAGTCGCGCAGTTCGCCGGTGGCCGGGGCGATGAGACCGGGCGCGCCGATGCCCACGGTGTGCAGCCGGTCGGCGCCCGCCTGCTTCACCGCCCGCTCGACCAGCGCGACCGCCCGCTCCAGCGCCGGTCCGGTGCCCGTGTCGCCGCCGATCGGCACGGACGCCTCGGCGAGGATCTCGCCGAGCAGGTCGGCGACGACCACGGCGACGCCCTCCGTGCGGACGTCGAGGGCCGCGAGCTGGGCGAGGTCGGCGACGATCCCGTACAACCGCGCGTTGGGGCCGCGCCGTTGCTCCCCGGACTCCCCCACCACCGAGATCAGGCCGGACACCGTGAGGCGTTCGACGAGGTCGGCGACGGTCGGCCGGGACAGGCCGGTGAGCTGCTTCAGCTGCCCTGCCGTCAACGGGCCTTCCTGCAACAGCCGCAGGGCGAGCCGGTCGTTGATGGCCCGGGCGGTGCTCGGGGATGCGGGCATGCCGGGAATCCTCCCAGATCGGCGCGACCACACGGTGGGTGACCTGCGCTCTCTCGTACCGCGTGGCCTCTTGTCCCCTATCTATCAGGCAGGGTTCCTGATAGTTTACGGCAGCGCTGCGGGGAAACCCACGTCCGGGAGGGGCCCGAGAATGAGTGAAGTGGTCTACGAGGCGTCGGAGGTGCGGCGCGCCCGGTACGCCGTGGCGGCCGTGTTCGCCGTGCACGGCGCCGTCACCGGGTCGTTCGCGACCCGGGTGCCGTGGATCCAGGACCACGCCTCGCTCAGCACCGGCCAGCTCGGGCTGGCCCTGGCCTTCACGGCGTTCGGCGCCTCCTGTTCGATGCCGCTGGCCGGCCGGATCAGTCACACCTTCGGCAGCCGTAACGCCCTGCGCGGGCTGATCGCGCTGTGGACGGTGTCCCTGATCCTGCCGGCGCTGGCGCCGAACCTGTACACGCTGTGCCTGGCGATGTTCGTCTACGGGGCGAGCGCGGGCATGGCGGACGTCGCGATGAACGCGCTGGGAGTCGAGGTCGAGCGGCTGCTCGACAAGTCGATCATGTCCGGGCTGCACGGCATGTGGAGCGCGGGGGCCCTGATCGGTTCGGCGGCCGGCACGCTCGCCGCACACCTCGGATCGGACGCGCGCCTGCACTTCGCGCTGGCGGCCGTGGCCCTCACGCTGCTCGGGGTGCTGGCCTGCCGCTGGGTGCTCGACCTCCAGCCGGCGGAGGACGAGGAGCCGCCGCCCCGGTTCGCGCTGCCGCCGCGGTCGGCACTGCTGATCGGCGCGGTCGGTTTCTGCGCGGTGTTCGCGGAGGGTGCCAGCCTGGACTGGTCGGCGGTCTACCTGCGCGACCGGCTGGAGGCGTCGGCCGGTCTCGCGGCGGCGTCGACGACCGGGTTCATGCTGACCATGGCGGTGGCCCGGATCGCCGGGGACACGGCGGTGGACCGCTTCGGCGCGGTCCGCACGGTCCGGCTGGGCGGTGTCCTCGCCGCGCTCGGCGGCCTGCTCGTCGTGGTCGCCGGCCACCCGGCCGTGGCGATGGGCGGCTTCGCCCTGATGGGCCTCGGCATCGCCGTGGTCGTTCCGCTGTGCTTCGCGGCGGCGGGCCGCAGCGGTCCGAACCCCAGCCAGGCCATCGCGGGCGTCGCGACGATCACGTACACCTCGGGACTGGTCGCGCCGAGTCTGATCGGCGGAGTGGCCCAGGCGACCAGTCTGATGGTGTCGTTCTGCGTGGTGACCGTGCTCTCGTGCGGGCTCGCGGTGTTCGCCGGCGTGCTGCGCGCCGGCGAGCGCGACCGGCCGAAGGTCAGTCCGCCGGCCGCAGCAGTTCCCGACCCGCGGCCCTGAACGCCTCGCTCCACGGCGCGGGACGCAGCGTCCCCGCGTCGAGCCGGACCAGGACCCGGGCGCCGCGCGCGTAGGTCACCGCCCCGTCGGCCGAGCAGAACCGGAAGCCGTACGTCAGCCCGGTGGTGCCCAGTCGTTCCAGCCAGAGGTGGACGGCGTACGTGCCGGTCCGGGTGACCGGGGCCTCGTAGGTGATCCGGAGTTCCTTGACCGCGTTGCACGCGTCGCCGGCCGCCGCCCAGTCGCCGTCGAAGCGGATCCCGCGCTCTTGCCACAGCTCGGTCCAGGCCCGCTCGACCAGCAGCGGGTAGCGGGCGTTGTGCAGCAGGCCGAGGGCGTCGAGGTCGTCGAAGTGGACGGTGACGGCAATGAGCCGGCCGTAGGACGACAGGGCGGGGGCCATCGGGGCTTCGGCGGTCACGGGTGGTGCTCCTGACACTGATGAGACACGTGCGCTCACGGACACCGTTGAGACGCATGCGTCCATAGACACTGATGAGACGCTCTCCTTACATCCTAAGCGGACGCTCAGGCGACCCCGCCGGGTGGCCCTGGCCGGCCCGGCCCCGAGAAGGCCCTGATCAGCCCCGTCCCCGACAATGGTGCCGACACTCCGCTCGTACGACGAAAGCGATACCGCACCATGGATCTTGGCGTCCGCTGGAAACTGCACGGCGACGGACGCACTCCGGCCCCGGGAGCGGTGGTCCGGCCCGACGAGCGGCTCTCCTGGCCGCGCACGGTCGGGCTCGGCGCCCAGCACGTGGTGGCGATGTTCGGCGCGTCGTTCGTGGCCCCGGTCCTGATGGGTCTGGACCCGAACCTCGCGATCATGATGTCGGGCGTCGCCACGGTGATCTTCCTGCTCGCGACCCGCGGCCGGGTGCCCAGTTACCTGGGCTGTTCGCTGTCCTTCGTCGGGGTCGCCGCGGTGATCCGCGCCCAGGGCGGGACGAGCGCCACGGTGACCGGCGCGGTCTTCGTCGTCGGTGTCGCCCTGTTCCTGGTCGGTCTCGCCGTGCAGCGCTTCGGCGCGCGGATCATCCACGCCGCCATGCCGCCGATCGTGACCGGCGCGGTCGTGATGCTGATCGGCTTCAACCTCGCCCCGGTCACCGCCTCCACCTACTGGCCGCAGGACCAGTGGACGGCCGTGCTGGTCATGCTGTTCACCGGGATGGCGGTCGTCTGTCTGCGTGGTTTCTGGTCCCGGATCGCGATCTTCCTGGGCCTGGTCTTCGGGTACGGCATCTCCTGGGCCTTCGACCTGGTCTTCGGGAAGATCCACTCGGTGGACGCGAGCGGCAAGCTCACCGACCACTGGCGCCTGGACCTCTCCGCCGTGGGCAAGGCCGACTGGGTGGGGCTTCCGTCCTTCCACGGGCCGTCGTTCCAGTGGTCGGCGATCCTGGTCGCGCTGCCGGTCGTCATCGCGCTGGTCGCGGAGAACGCCGGACACGTCAAGGCGGTCGGCGAGATGACCGGCGACCCGCTCGACGACAAGCTCGGCACGGCGATCTCGGCGGACGGCGTCGCCTCCATGCTGTCGACCGCGGTGGGCGGTCCGCCCAACACCACGTACTCCGAGAACATCGGCGTGATGGCCGCGACCCGGGTCTACTCGACCGCCGCCTACTGGGCCGCCGCCGGTTTCGCGCTGCTGTTCGGTCTCTGCCCGAAGTTCGGCGCGGTCGTCGCGGCGATCCCGGGCGGCGTGCTCGGCGGCATCACCGTCATCCTCTACGGCATGATCGGCCTGCTCGGTGCCCAGATCTGGCTGAACGCGCGGGTCGACCTGCGCAATCCGCTCAACCTGGTGCCGGCCGCGGCGGGCATCATCATCGGCGTCGGCAACGTCACCATGACGTTCGGCGACACCTTCTCGCTGAGCGGCATCGCCCTGGGCACCCTGGTGGTGATCACCGGCTACCACGCGCTGCGCGCGTTCGCGCCGGCCCACCTCAAGGCGCAGCCGGCGCTGCTGGACGAGGGCACGTCGTCGTACGACGACGGTGACGACGGCGCCGGCCCTGGCGGTCAGCGCGCCAGGTCGTAGGCGTACGACGCGGTGAACGTCCCCGGCTCCCCCTTGCAGCCGTCCGACTCCCCCGGCAGCTTCACCCACAGGTAGGCGTCGATGCGCGCCTCGCCGGTGTCCAGCGTGGGGGCCCGGCCGATCTTCCGTCCGGCCGGGTCGCACCACTGCCCGTCGGGTGGGGCGCCGTTGCCGTTGCGGCTGGTGTCGACGACCGCGCCGAGGCCCGACGGACCGCCGAGGGCGTCCAGGACCTCCCGGTCGTAGGCGATCTCGTCGGCCGTGCGGTGGAAGTTGGAGACGTTGCTGAAGACGCCGTCGGAGGAGGCGGCGGACGCGGCGCCCGCCTCCTTCAGCAGGGCCGCCTGTTTCGCCGCCGGGTTCCAGGCGGAGTGCCCGGCGTCGTAGTACACGCGCGCCTGCGGGTTCGCGGTCTTCAGGACGCGGCCCGCGCGGGCCAGCGCGGCGAAGCGGTCGGCGCGGTCGGCGGCGGAGAGACAGTCGGCCTGCGCGATGGAGTCCGGCTCCAGGATCACCATGACCTCGCCGGAGCCCAGCCCGGCGGCGAAGTCGTCGATCCAGCGGTCGTAGGAATCGAGGTCGGCCGCCCCGCCCTCGGAGGCCCCGCCGCAGTCACGGCCCGGGATCGCGTACACCACGACGGCCGGCACCCGGCCCTGCGCGGCGGCGGACGCCGTGACCGCCCGGACCCGGGACGCGGTGACCGTGGAGTCGGCGTCGGTGAACCACACCGCCGCCGGCTGCTCGGCGATACGGGTCTCTATGACGGCCGCGCGGGGATCCGCGGGGTGGTCGTGCACCCACTCGGTCACCTGGGAGTCGGGGTGGTGGTACAGACGGGGTGACACGGCGGCGGTCTGCGGGCTCCGCTCGGACCTGCGCGGTGCGGCGGTGCCGCCCGCCTTCTCCTTCGGGGACGGCGAAGCGGACGTCGTCCCGCTCGCCGAGGGCGAGACCGAGGGCACGGCGGGCAGCGACGCGAGGCGCGGCGAACCGCTCACGTCGGGCCGGGCCTCGTCGGCCCCCCGGCCGTCGCCCAGCGCGGACAGCACCCCGGTCACGGTGCCGACGGCGACCACCAGGGAAGCGGCCGCGAGCATCGCGCCACGCCCGACGGCCCGCCTGCGCCGGGCCCTGCGGACGGCCAGGCGCCGGGCACGTAAACCTGCCACAGTGCTGTTCCCCCTCCCGTGTGACGGGACCGTTCCCCCGTTCCGGGGAAGCGTCGGGCCCGCCGACACCCGGGAAAGCCTAGGACTGGGACCCTGCCCCCATGGCGCAATTGGAACAGTTCACCACCCCCGTGGACGCGGTGGTCTCCCGCCTGCGCGCCCTGGACGCGGCCCTGCCCGCGCGGGACGGGATCGCGGTCTTCAACCGCGTCTACCTCGCGGTGACCGAGGCGGTCGACCGGCGCATCGACACCGGGGAGTTCACCGACGCGCGAGCCGCGATCACGCTGGATGTGCGGTTCGCGGAGCGTTATCTGGCGGCGGTCGACGCGGTGGCCGACGAGCGGCGCCCACCGGCCTGCTGGCGCCCGCTGTTCCAGTTCCGCCGTCATCCCGGAGTACGACCGCTTCAGTTCGCGCTCGCGGGCATCAACGCGCACATCGGCCACGATCTGGCGCTCGCCGTCGTGGACGCCTGTCGTACGCTCGACTGCGAACCCGCCGAGCTGGAGGACGAGTTCGACCGAGTGGGTGATCTCCTCGTCTCACTGGAGGAGCGCATCCGCGAGGATCTGATGCCGGGCCCCGATCTCTTCCAGATCGCCGACCCGCTCACGCACCTGCTCGGCGCCTGGAGCCTGGAGCGCGCCCGGGAGGCCACCTGGTCGGCGGCGCGGGCGCTGTGGGCGCTGCGGCGACTGCCGGACGTGGCCGAGGAGTTCACCGAACGCCTGGACGCGGCGGTCGGCTTCGCGGGCCGCATGCTGCTGACACCGCTGCCGGAATGATCCGCCACGCCGGTGGCCGGCGGTTCGCACCGTCGTCCCCAGGAACCGCCGTACGAGCGTTGTACGTTCGGCAGAACCGCACCTGGTGTCGAAGGAGCAGTGGGCATGGCGACAAGGCTCGGACTCGGCCTCCCCCAGAACAGGCACTACGACCTCGGCCGGGACGTGCCCGACGTGGCGCGCGCCGCCGAGGCGATCGGCTACGAGAGTCTCTGGGTGTACGAGCGGCTCCTCGTCCCCGACCCGGCCACGCAGGGCCTGTACGGCATCGAGGGCCTCCCCTGGCCGGACGAGTACCGCGCGGTCGCCGAGCCGCTGGTCACCCTCACGCTCGCCGCGGCGGCCACCGAACGGGTCCGGCTGGGCAGCAGCGTGCTGGTCGCACCGCTGCACGTACCGTTCCAGCTCGCCAAGACCCTGGCCACGCTCGACGCGGCGAGCGGCGGCCGGGTGATCGCGGGCTTCGGCACGGGCTGGTCGCACGACGAGTACGCGGCCGCGTCGGTGCGCCCGTTCGCGGAGCGCGGCGCTGCCCTGGACGAGCTGATCGGCGTGTGCCGCGCGGTCTGGGGCCCGGACCCGGTGTCGTACGACGGGCGGGTCACGAAGATCGCCCCGGCGGGCGTCGGTCCCAAGCCCGCCCGGCCGATCCCCATCCTGCTGGCCGCGGGCGCCGGGCAGGCCCAGCGCCGTCTGGTCGATCACGCCGACGGCTGGCTGCCTATCGGCATGGGCGCCGAGACCCTCGCCGTCCAGTGGCGCGCGCTGCGGGAGCTGGCCGCCGAGCGCGGGCGTACCGAGCCGATCCAGACCGTGCTGCGCACCAACGCCCGCTACCTGGCCAAGGGCCACGCCGGTGCCGACCGGGGCCCGTTCGAGGGCAGCGTCGACCAGATCGTCGCGGACCTGGCCGCGCACGCCGAGGTGGGGCTCGACGAGATCCTCGTCGACCTCCAGAGCGGCACGCGTGACGCTCGGGAACTCAAGGACGTCGCCGCCGAGGTCTACGAGAAGGCGCGCGCGGCCGGGGTCTGAGCCCGGCAGCGCGGCTCGGCCCCCGGCTCGGGAGGGGGTCAGTCCTCCGGGAGTTCCACCGGGGCGATCTCGTCGTAGACGTCGCCCGGGCCCGGGTTGGTCGCGTCGCTCGCTCCGTCGAAGTGGTGCATGACGCCCCAGACCGCGTTCAGCGCGGTCTGGATCGCGCCCTCGGCCCAGCCGGCCGTCCAGGAGATGTCGTCGCCGGCGAGGAAGATGCCCCGCTTGTCCACGGGCAGCCGGTCCTGCATGAAGTGCGTGAACAGGCGCCGCTGGTAGCGGTAGTGGCCGGGCAGGTTGGCCTTGAACGCGCCCATGAAGTAGGGCTCGTTCTCCCAGGAGACCGTCACCGGGTTGCCGATGATGTGCTTCCTGATGTCGACCTTCGGGTAGATCTCGCCGAGCGACTTCAGCATGACCTCCATCCGCTCGTTCGCGGACAGCGGCAGCCACTTCAGGCTGTCGTCGCACCAGGTGTACGACAGGCAGATGACGGCGGGCTTGTCCGGGCCGTCGTCCAGCAGGTAGGTGCCACGCGTCATCCGGTCGGTGAGCGTCATCGACATGACGTCGCGGCCGGTCGGACTCCCCTCGTCGTCGACGGCCTGGTCCAGCCAGAAGGGCCGGTCGACCGGCACGAACAGCTTCGAGGACTCCATGTAGTGGGTGCGCTCGATCGCGGTCCAGTGGTCGATCGGGAAGAGCGAGTCGTCGCAGGCGATCTTCGACAGCAGCATCCAGGACTGGGCGGTGAAGATCGCCGCCTGGTAGGTGCGGATGTCGCCGTTCGCGTCCGTCACGGTGATCTGGTTGCCGGCGGTGCGGTGCAGCCGGGTCACCGCCGGGCGCGGCTCGCCCCCCATGTGCAGGGACTTCAGCGAGGTCCCGTACGGCCAGTGGACGATCTTCTCCGGCTCACGCTCCCACAGGCGCAGCGGGAGCTGCTGGGAGCCGCCGACGATGCCGCGGTGGTGGTCGTCGGCCTCGGTGTAGACGACCCGCAGGATCTCCAGGATGGAGTTGGGGAAGTCGGTGTCCCAGCCGCCGGTCCCGAAGCCGACCTGGCCGAAGATCTCCCGGTGCCGGAACGACTTGAAGGACTCGGAGTCGCAGAGGAAGCCGTAGAAGGTCTGGTTGTCGAGCTTCTCGACGAGCCGGGACCAGATCTCGCGGATGCGCGGCACGTCCCGCTCGCGCATCGCCCGGTTCATGTCGGAGAAGTCGGCGCCGTCCTCCAGGCAGGCGTTCCAGGCGTTCATCACGTCGCGGTAGACCTGCGGCAGGTCGTCGACGCTGGTCGCGTAGTGCGACTCGCCCTTGAGGTCGACGACGGTCGAGGGGGTCGTCTCGGCGAGGGGGTTGGGGAAGGGCCGGGTCTCCAGTCCCACCAGGTCGATGTAGTGCTGGAGCGCCGTGGAGGACGGCGGGAAGCGCATCGCGCCCATCTCGGCGGTGAGCGCGGGGTCGCAGCCGTCGAAACCGACGGTCCGCAGCCGGCCGCCGATCTGGTCGGCCTCGTAGACGACGGGCTTGAGGCCCATCTTCATCAGCTCGTACGCGGCCACGATGCCGGACAGGCCGCCGCCGATGACCGCGACCTCGGTGCCGTGCTCGGTCGCGGGTATCTGGCCGAGGCCCGCGGGGTGGGCGAGGAAGTCGTCGTACGCGTACGGGAAGTCCGGGCCGAACATGGTGATCGGCGGCTGGTGCTCGTCTGCGTGCTCGACGGCGTTGGGCACGGTGGACGTCATGGGGTACGGACTCCTTGCGCGAAAAACAGGGGGGAGGCGGGGGGAGAGCGGCGGGACGGGGAGGGGTTCAGACGAGGGACCCGTAGAGGCCGGGGCGGCGGTCCTTCAGATACGGGTTCGCCGCGCGGGCGGCGGCGAGGAAGACGGGATCGACGTCGGCGAGGAGGAGCTCGTCGGCGCGGCCGGCGCGGGTACGGGCGACTCCGTCGGGACCCGCGAGGGTGGAGAGTCCGACGAACTCGAACTCCCCTTCCTGGCCGACCCGGTTGACGTAGGCGACGTACATCTGGTTCTCGAAGGCGCGCACCGGTACGACGGACTCGGCGACGAACTGGAAGGGGTGCATCTGCGCCGTCGGCACCACCAGGAAGTCCGTGCCGGCCAGCGCGTGGGCGCGGACGTTCTCCGGGAACTCGACGTCGTAGCAGATCATGATGCCGACGCGCAGGCCGTCCAGCTCGGCCTGGACGACCGGCGCCGCGCCCGGCGTGAAGTGGTCGCGTTCGAGGCAGCCGAAGAGGTGGGTCTTGCGGTAGTTGGCGAGGCGGGTGCCGTCGGCGGAGATCAGCTGGGCGGAGTTGAAGACGGCGTCGCCGTCGCGCTCGGGGTATCCGTAGGCGATCGCGAGGCCGTGCCGGGTGGCGATCTCGGCGATCGCGTCCGCGGAGTCGCCGTCGGCGGGCTCGGCCAGGCGGGCGATGTCGTCGCCGATCGCGTACCCGGTCAGGAACATCTCCGGCGCGGCCAGCAGCGCGGCACCAGCGGCGGCGGCCCGGCCCGAGGCCTCGTCGAGGACCTTGAGGTTCTCGACGACGGAGCCGGGGCGGCCGGAGCTCTGGAGCAGGGCGGTGCGCATGCGTGTTCCTCACCGGTACGGAAGGGTTTGGGGGCCAGGTAGACGGTACGGGCGGCCGAGCGGGCCGGACAAGAAGGAGCCGTTGCGCGCGGGTGAGCGGTTCGTTGCGTCGAGCGCGCGGCCGGCGGCGATTCGTTGCGTGCGCCCGTTCCTGTCCGCGCTCGGGCCGGGACGCGCCCGTGCTACAGCTCGCGCAGCCGCGCCACGATCTCCCGCAGCAGCTCGGGGTCGGTGGCCGGGCCCGCCACGACCTGCCGCGCCTCGTCCACCCGCACCACACCGGCCGCGGCCAGGTCGCCGAGCAGCACGCGGACGACGGTCAGCGGCAGGTCGGCGTCCGCGGCGAGCTCCACGACCGGTCGCGGCCCGCGGCGCACCAGGTCGAGCAGGGAGGTCCGGGCATGGTCCAGGGCCGGCCCGCCGTCTTCCGGGTACAGGGCCGTGACCTGCGACATCAGATCGATGGCAGGTCCGGAGGAGGGCCGGGTCCGGCCGTGTGTCACGGCGTACGGGCGGACCATCGGCCCGCTCTCGTCCTCGTACCAGTGGTCGTCGGCCACCGGAGGATCAGGCGCCGGCCGGACCGGCGGGGGCGGCGGCCTCGCGCACGGCGGCGTCCAGGTGCCGGCCTACGCGGCGGACGAGCAGTTCCATCTCGTGGGCGAGCTGGCCGACGTCGGTCTCCGCCTCGCTGAGCACGGCGAGGCGGCTGCCGTTGCCCGCCGGGGTGATGAAGAGGTAGGCGTCGTCGAGCATGACCATGGTCTGCCGCACGCTCCCCACCTCGAACCGCTCCCCCGCCGCGCGGGCCAGGCTGTGGAATCCGGAGCAGACCGCGGCCAGGTGTTCGATGTCCCGTCTGCGGATCCCCTCCGAGCAGCACAGCGGCAGCCCGTCCGCGGTGAGCAGTACGGCCTGACGCACGTGGTCGGTCCTGGCCACGAGGTCGTCCAGCAGCCAGCCGAGGTCCGTTCCGGGCTGTTCGGAGGTCTTGTCAGGGCGCATCGTCGGTGCCCCTCCCTTCGTCGGTGCCGCTTCGCTCGGTGGGGGCGGGGGTGTGGAGGTGTCCGGTGCCGGACTCGACTCCGCTGCGCCCGCGGTCCAGCCCGCGCTGGAAGGCGCCGAAGATCGCCCGCATGTCCTCGGCGCTCACCTCGCGCTCCGGGGTGCCGCCGGGGGCCTCGGGGGCCTCGCGGCGCAGCTCGGCGGCCAGGGCCGCCTGGCGGACCCGGGTGGGGAGGGCGGAGGCAGGGGGTGCGGCCTGGGCGCCGGCTGGCTCTCCCGCGGCCGACCCACCGGAACCGGGCCGTACAGCGGCCGACCCGGTCCGAGCCGAACCGGTCCGAGCCGACCCGGTCCGAGCCGACCCGCTCTGGACCGCCCCGGTCTGGACCGACCCCGTCCCGGCCGACCTCACCGCCGGCGCATCGGCCGCCGACACCGCGCCCTCCGGCGCATCGGCCGCCGGCGTATCGGCCGCCGCTGTATCCGCCGACAGCGCCCGCGCCGACACACCGTCCGGCACCGCACCCGCCCGCGCCCCCGCCGGTTCCGCTTCCGCCGGTTCCACCTCCACCGACGCCGTCTCCGCCAGCACCGTCTCCGGCAGCAGCACCACCGCCGTGGTGCCCCCGTACGGCGAGCGGCACAGGGTGACCTCGATGCCCTGACGGGCGGCGAGGCGGCTCACCACGTACAGGCCGAGGCGGTCGTGGCGGGTCGGGTCGAAGTCGTCGGGGCGGGTGAGGGTGCGGGTCGCCTCCGCCAGCTGTTCCGGGGCGAGCCCGAGGCCGCGGTCGTCGATCTCCAGGACGAAGCCGCCGCGGGCCCGCCCGGTGCGCAGGGTCACCTGGGTGCGGGGCGGCGAGAACACCGTCGCGTTCTCGAGGAGTTCGGCGATCAGATGGACCACGTCCGCGACGGCGTCCGCGGTGACGCCGACCGGTTCCATCGGCGGGACGACCACGCGAGCGTAGTCCTCGATCTCGCTCACCGCGGAGGAGACGACGTCGGCGACCGGTACCGGGCGCCGCCATCTGCGGCCGGGGGCCGCGCCGGAGAGGATGATCAGGCTCTCCGCGTGCCGCCGCATCCGGGTGGTGAGGTGGTCGATGCGGAACAGCTCCTGGAGGGTGTCCGGATCGTCGGTCCGTCGCTCCAGCGTGTCCACGAGCTTCAACTGCCGGTGCACCAGTGCCTGGTTGCGGCGGGCGATGTTGAGCAGCACCGCGAACAGCCCGCGCCGCAGAGTGGCCTGCTGGACGGCCGCCTCGACGGCCGCGAGCCGGGCGGCGTTGAAGGACCGGCCGACGTCCCCGATCTCGTCGGCGCCGCCCTCCCCGTCCGCCAGCGGCGGCGCCTCGGCGACCGCGTCCACGTCGTCCCCGGCACTCAACCGCCTTATGACAGAGGGGAGCTGGTGGGTGGTCAGCAGGTCGGCGGCGTCCCGCAGGGTCTCCAGCCGGCGCGAGACACGCCGGGCGCCGCGCACCGCGAACCACAGCGACAGGGCCACGGCGGCGAGCCCCAGCACCGCCACGACGGCGGCCTTGGTCAGTTCGTGGTAGGCGAACGCCCGCCCACGCACCGCCGAGTTCTCCGCGGCGCGCGTGCACAGCTGCATGTAGCGCTTGACGGCCCGGTCCGTGGTGGTGCGCCAGGAGTCGGCCGCGACGGCCTCGGCCGCCCCGCCCGCCCCCGCCCGCAGCAACGCGTCCTCGCTCGTCGTCAGCTGCCGGTGCAGTTCCCCGCGCTGGAACTCCTCGAAGAGCGACCGTGAGTCGGACGGCAGATCGGGCACGTAGGTCCGCTCGAAGACGCGGCGGTCCTCGATCGTCGCCGTCAGCGTGTCGTACTGGGTGTCGGTCAGCGTGCCCGCGGCCCGCGCACCGGCGACCAGCGCGTCCTCGCGCGAGACGAACTCCCGTACCCGGACGAGCTCGACGACGACCTGGGCCTCGCGCGCCAGCTGTCCCGCCTGGAGGGCGGTGAGCGCGGACGGGACGTCGAAGCCGGGCTCCACGAGTGTGCTGTAGTCGCGCACCGCCCGGTCCCAGGAGATGGCGCGGGTCAGCACGCGCTCGCGCAGCCCGTCCAGCCGGCCGACCGAGGCGACCACGGCGTCCAGCACCTGCCGCTGCCGGATGGAGAGCCGGCCGCGGTCGCCGTTCCCGACGGCCTCACGCATCGCGTCGACGGCGCGGTCGGTGCGTCGTTGCTGCGCCATCAGGTCCAGGGCGGCCGTCGTACGGTGGTCCGCGCCCAGGTAGGCGGCGGAGAGCCGGCGCTCGATCTGGATCTGCCCGACCGCGGTGTCGACGGGCGTGCCGAACTCCTCGTACACCCCCTGGAGCCTGATGAGCGCGCGCAGTTCGCCGGTGACGGACACCATGGCGAAGGTCCACAGCGTCATCAGTGCGAGCACCGGAGCGAGCGCGAGGGCCACGATCCGCGCGCGTACGGTGGTGGGACGGCCGAAGGGCCAGCGCATGGTCTCCCCAGGACGGCGGTACGGTCGGGCGGCTGGGCGACGATCGGACACCCTTGGGAGTTACCCGCGGGTAGCGAGCGGCGCTCAACCTACGGGATCAGCCACCGCGACCGCAATGGTTACCTGAGGTAACTCAGCGTCACATGAGCCGCGGCACGGCGAACTCGGTGACCACCGCCGCATGGTCGGAGGGCCAGTCGTTGCCCGCCACGTCGGGCCACGGGCTCGGCGTCCCGGCGACGAGCGTGCGCGAGCCGAGCACCCTCAGGCCGCGGTGCAGGACGTAGTCGATGCGGTCCTGCGGTTCGGGCCGCCCGCTGCCGTCCTCGTGCACCGGGTGGACCGGCGACCAGGTGTGGCCGGGGTCGGCCACCGGATCCGGGTGGGCCTCCCGGTAGGAGTCGCGCAGGCCCGCCTCCTGCGCCGCCATCGTCACCGGCCAGGCGACGTCCGGCCGGTCCAGGTGGGAGGGGCAGTTGAAGTCGCCGACGAGGACGACCGGCACACCGTCGGCGGCGGCCTCGTCGATCCGCCGCAGGGCGTCCCGCAGCTGCGCGAGCCGCACCTGCTCGTGGGCGATCAGCTCGGCCTCGGGGAGCCCGTCAAAGACGGATTCGTAAGGACCGTACGGGGTGTAGTGGAGGTGGGCCGTCCACACGTCGACCTGCCGGCCCGCGTCGAGCTCGATCCGGACCCCGGCCGCCCCGTAGAAGCCGACGTCCGGGTCGCCGTGGCGGGCCGTGATCGGGTGACGGCTGATGATGCCGAGGTTCTCACCGGCGCGGTGGTGGTACCAGCCGAGGGCGTCGGCCAGCTCCTGGGCCGCGCGGCCGCCCGTCTCCTGGAGACCGACGACGTCCGCGCCGCTCTCCAGGACGGTCTTGAGCTGCTTGGCCCGGTGGTCGTCGACCAGGCTGCCGCCGAGCCAGAGGTTCCAGCTCATGACGCACAGCCCGTACGCGACCAGACCGCGCAGCTCCCGCGGGGTGATCCCGGCGAGGGTGGTCCGCAGGGTCCGGCCGGGCGCCGCCTCGATCGGCGCGAGCGAGGGCACGGCGAGCACCGCGCACCCGGCCGCCTCGGCGGAGGCGACGCCGGTCTCGGTGTCCTCGACGGCCACACAGGCCGCCGGGTCCACGCCCAGGGCGCGGCAGGCGGCGAGATAGGGGTCGGGGGCGGGCTTGGTGCGCTCGGTGTCGTCGGCGGTGACGGACACCGCGAAGCGGCGCGCGCCGAGCGCGTCCAGCACGATGTCGGCGACGGCTCGGGGGGACGCGGTGACGAGGGCGGTGGGGACGCCTTCGCGGGCCAGCGCGTCCAGCAGGTCGAGCGCGCCGGGGCGCGGTTCGATGCCGGCCCGGACGCGGTCGGCGAACTCACGGTGCAGGACGTCGGCGACATCCGCGGCCGGCGTCCCGGAGGCGGCGCTCAGCCAGGCGGCGGTGTGCTCGACGGGACGGCCGAGCACCTCCGCCTGGTCCGCTTCGGTCAGGGTCCGGCCGGCGACCTGAGACACCGCGTCCCACCACAGTCGCTCGGTGTCGACGAGCGTGCCGTCCATGTCGAACAGGACGGCCTGGAGCGGGAGTCGGAGGTGGGGGGGCACGTTTCTCTCTTTCGTCAAAGTGCTACGCGTCGTACTGCTTTCGTCACCGTGCGGTACGTTCCGCCACCAGCATCGGCCGCTCCGGAAGCGACACGCTCACGGCGGTTCCGGCGCCGAGCGGGCCGGCCTCGTGGGCGGGCAGGTCGGCCTTCAGCTCGGTGCCGTCGCCGAGCCGGACGGTGAGCCGGACGACCGCGCCCAGGAAGGCGCCGGCGACCACCCGCGCGTCGCCCGCCCCGTCTGCGCGCACCGTCAGCGCCTCGGGCCGCACCAGCACGTCCACGTCCGGTCCGGCCGGCGCCTCGCCGTCGACCGGCAGCGACCGGCCGAGCACCTCCACCGAGCCGCCCTTGAGCGTTCCCGGTATCCGGCTCATCGTGCCGACGAACTCGGCGACGAAGGCGGTGGCGGGGCGCCCGTACAACTCGGCGGGCGCGGCGCACTGTTCGAGCCTCCCGGCCCGCATCACCGCGACCCGGTCGGCCATGGACAGCGCCTCCTCCTGGTCGTGCGTCACGAACAGGGTGGTGATGCCCAGTTCCAGCTGGAGCCGCCGGATCTCCTCGCGCAGGGTCAGGCGCACCTTGGCGTCGAGGGCCGACAGCGGCTCGTCGAGAAGCAGGACGCGGGGCCGCAGGGCGAGGGCGCGGGCCAGCGCGACGCGCTGCTGCTGGCCGCCGGAGAGCTGGTGCGGGTAGCGCTCCGCCTTGTCGCCGAGCCCGACCAGGTCCAGCAACTCGGCGGCCCGGGTGCGCCGTTCGGCCGTCCGCACCTTGCGCATCCGCAGCCCGAAGGCCACGTTGTCGAGGGCGCTGAGGTGCGGGAAGAGGCTGTACGACTGGAAGACCATCCCGGCGTCGCGGCGGTGCGCCGGGACACCGGTGACGTCCCGGCCGTCCACCAGTACCTCGCCCGAGTCCGGGTGTTCGAAGCCGGCGAGCATGCGCAGCGCGGTGGTCTTGCCGCAGCCGGACGGGCCGAGCAGCGCGAGGAACTCCCCGGGGCGGACGGTCAGGTCGAGTCCGTCGAGGGCGACGGTCGCGCCGAACTCCCGGCGCAGGCCGCGGAACTCGACGGTGGCGGCTTTCTCCGACGTGGTCTTCTCAAGTGTGGTGGCGGTCATGAGTCATCCCTGGGAAGCGGTACGGGAGCGGCCGCCGACTCCGGCGAGCGCGAGGAGCAGGGCCCATGTGACGAGCAGGCTGAGCACGGAGACGGCGACGGACAGCTGGGCCTGCGAGCCGCCGACGCTGTAGATCCACACGGCGAACGGCCGGAAGCCGAGCAACTGGGCCACGGTGAACTCGCCGAGCACCAGCGCCAGCGTGAGGAAGCCGGCGTTCAGCAGCGCCCCGCGCAGATTGGGCAGCACGGCCTGCACCAGTGCCTGCGGCCAGCTCGCCCCACAGCTGCGGGCGGCCTCGACCAGGGTGCGTACGTCGACGGCGCGCAGCCCGGAGTCCAGGGCCCGATACACGAACGGCAGTGCCATCACCACGTAGGCGAGGACGAGCACGAACGGGAAGTCGGGGTTCTGGACGGCCACGAACGTCTGGAAGAACGGGGTGCGGGAGAGGTGGTCGGGCCCCCACTTCAGGACCGTGGCGATGCCCGCGACGAACGCGATCGGCGGGACGACCAGGGGCAGCGAGCAGACCACCTCGACCACCGGCCGCAACCGGGGCGCGCCGAGCCGCAGCGCGACCATGGCGGGCACCATCAGCAGCAGCACCAGGGCGATGGTGGCGGCGGCCAGCTCCAGGGAGAGCACCAGGCTGGAGACGAAGCCGTCGGTGGAGACGATCTGACTGTAGGCGTCGAAGCTGATCCCGCCCGGCACGTCGACCGTGAAGACCAGGGACGCGCCGAGCGGCACCAGGAAGTAGACGGCGGCGAGGGCGAGGACGACCCAGCGCCAGGGGTTCAGGCGAGCCATCGCGCACTCCGTCGTTGCAGGGGCAGGTACACCGCCATGACGAGGCCCGCGATGAGGACCATGTCGAGGCTGAGGGCGAGCGCCACGTTCTCCTGGCCGACCAGCACGTTGCCGGAGATGGCGTCGGCGATCTGGAGGGTGACCAGTGGCACCGAACTGCCCACCATGGCCGCGGCGGTGGCGTACGCGGCGAAGGCGCTGCCGAAGAGCAGGACGAAGCCGCCGAGCAGGGACGGCGCGAGTACCGGCAGGGCGACGTGCCGCCAGTACTGGACGCCGGTGGCGCCGTTGTTCTGCGCGGCCTCGCGCCACTGGGAGCGCAGGCCCTCCAGGGCCGGTGTGATGGTGAGGACCATCAGCGGGATCAGGAAGTACAGGTAGACGAGGATCAGTCCCCAGAAGCTGTACAGGTCCCAGCCCTTGTCCTTCAGGCCCAGGTGGGTGGTCAGCACACCGGCGTTGCCGAGGGTGGCGACGAACGCGAACGCGAGTGGGACCCCGCCGAAGTTGGCGAGGACACCGGAGGCGGTGAGCACGGCCTCGCGCAGCGCACGGGAGCGGGAGGTCACCACGGCCTGGGCGAGCGGCAGTCCGAGGGCGGTCGCGATGCCCGCGGACAGGGCCGACAGCTTGACGCTGCCGAGGAGCGCGGTGAGGTAGGCGCCCCGCACGGAGGTGGTCAGGTTCTCCGCGGTGTACGACGTGGCGCCCGTCGTCCGGTCCTCGACCGTGAAGGCGCCGTTCAGCATCGCCAGGGCGGGGATCCCGAAGGCGATCGCGGTGAAGACCAGCAGCGGGACCACCGCGAGCCAGCCGGGGGCGTGGCGCCGCCGCTTCGGTGAGGAAGCGGCGGGCGCCACGTCCGCCCTCGTGAGGGTGGCGGTCATCCGGAGACGGCCTTCGCCCAGCCCTGCGCGAGGACCGTCTTGGCCTTGCTCTGCTGGGCCTCGCTCGGGAAGGACGGGGTGCCGGTGACCTTCGGGAGCTTGGCGGCGGAGGCCGAGTCGAGCGTGCCTGCTTTGTCCATGGCGGGCATCAGGGTCGGGCGGGCGTATCCCTTGAGCCACAGGTTCTGGCCTTCGGCGCTGTAGAGGTACTCCTCCCACAGGCGGGCGGCCGCCGGGTGCGGGGCGTCCTTGTTGATGGCCTGGGAGTAGTACTGCGAGAACTGGCCGTCGCTGGGCACCGAGACCTTCCAGTCCACGCCCTTGGACTTGAACTCGTCGGCGTAGCCGGCGTTGAGGTAGTCCCAGTCGATGCTGATCGGCGTCTCGCCCTTCTCGACGGTCGCCGGGGTCGACTCGACGGGCGTGTAGTTGCCGTTCTTCTTCAGCTTGGCGAAGAAGTCCAGGCCGGGCTGGATGTCGTCGAAGGAACCGCCGTTGGCGACCGCGGCCGCGTACACGCCGCCGAAGGCCGAACCCGACTTCGTGGGGTTGCCGTTGAGGGCGACCTGACCCTTGTACTGCGGCTTGAGCAGGTCGGCGAAGGTGGTCGGGCAGGTCTTGACCCGCTTGGCGTCACAACCGATGGAGATGTAGCCGCCGTAGTCGTTGTACCAGCGGGCCTGGGCGTCCTTCTGCTCGGCCGGGATGTCGGCGTAGGAGGCCACCTTGTACGGCGCGAGCAGCCCCTGCTGGGCGGCGCTGAGCGCGAAGGAGCTGCCCACGTCGAGCACGTCCGGCGCACGGTCCTGACCCTTGCGCGAGGTCACCGCGGTGATCTCGTCCTGGCTGGAGCCGTCCGGGTTCTCGACCTCGATCTTGATGCCGTACTTCTTCTGGAAGCCGTCGATGAGGGCACCGTAGTTGGCCCAGTCGCGGGGAATCGCGATGGCGTGGAGCGTGCCCTCCTTCTTCGCGGCGGCGACGAGCTGGGACATGCCGCCGAAGTCGGCGGCGGAGGTGGCGGTGGCGGCGTTCTTGCCGTCGGTGGTGGTCGACGCGTTGTCGGGAGCGGCGCCGCAGGCGCTCAGAGCGAGCACGGCGACGACGGCGAGGGCGCCGCCGAGGGCGGTGGTTCTCGACAGGGACACGGTCACAGCTTCTCCAGGGGACGCACGAGGGTTCAGGAGGAACGAGCAGTCGAGCAGCAGCTTGTCCGGCAAACTTGTCTGAACAAGTTGGCCTCAGTACGCCCGTCGCCGGTGTCGTGACGGTAAACAGTGTCGAAACCCTGGGCCCTGATTTTCTGCACGTTCGTGCCGTGCGGCCGACGGGGCAATAAGTCGATTAGGCTGCTCACGCTGTGCACAGCGGTCGATTCAGAGGGGACGTATGGCGGCACGACACGAGGAGATCGCCGAGGAACTGCGGCAGGCGATCGACCGCGAGGAGTACACCGTCGGCAGCCTGCTGCCCGCGGAGACGGAGCTCGCGGCCCACTACGGCGTCTCGCGCGGCACGGTCCGCCAGGCCGTCGCGGCCCTCACCGCCGAAGGCCTCATCGGGTCCCGTCAGGGCGCCCGCCGGGTGGTCCTGGCCAGCCGCCGCAGCCAGAGCTTCGAGGAACTGCGCAGCTTCGCCCAGTGGGCCCGCGCGATGGGCCGGGTCGCGACCGGACAGGTGGTCGCGCAGGAGTACCGTCCGGCCAGCAAGGAGGACGCGGTACGCCTCCAACTGCGCGAGTCGACGCGGGTGTTGCACGTCCTGCGGGTGCGCGGGCTGGACGGCGAGCCGGTGCTGCTGGAGCGGACCGTGTACGCGGACTGGATCTCCCCGGCGGTCGAGGCCGTCGAGCCGGACTGCCCGTCCGTCACCCAACGCCTCTTCGACGACACGGGTCTGGTCTTCGCCTACGGCGAGCACGTCATCGACGCGGTGGCCGCGGGCGCCCAGGACGCCGAACTGCTCGGCATCCGCCGGACGAGCCCGCTGCTCAGGGTCCGCCGGGTGACGACCACCCGGGACGGGCGTCCGGTGGAGTGGTCGGACGACCGCTACCGTTCGGACGCGGTGAGCTTCAGCGTGCACAACTCGATAGGGAACAACGCGCTGGCCCGGAAGACGGCCGGCTGAGGCTGCCTCCAGGCTCCATGGGCGATCGGCGGCCCGGCCCCGACCGCCGGCCGAGGGTCCGGTCCGCCCCGGATTCGGGATAGGTCACGGCGGATCCCGGAGGCCGGGCCAGGTCGGGTCGCGTCGGGTCTGGCCCGCTCAGCCCGAGTCGAGTCTGGCCAGGTCCGGTCGCATCAGGTCAGGTCAGGTCACGTCGGCGAACCCGAGGAGAACCGTCGCAGCAGGGGCGACAGCACGAGCACGGACTTCGTCCGCTCCACGAACGGCTCCCCCGCGATCCGCTCCAGCACCCGTTCGAAGTGGCGCATGTCGGAGGCGAAGACCTGGACGATCGCGTCCGCGTCCCCGGTGACGGTGGACGCGGCCACGACCTCCTGGTACCGCTCCAGACCCCGCTGGATGGTCTCCGGCGAGGTGTTGCTCCGGCAGTAGACCTCGACGAACCCCTCGGTCTCCCAGCCGAGCGCGGCCGGGTCCACCCGTACGGTGAAGCCGGTGATGGCGCCGGTGGCACGCAGCCGGTCCACGCGCCGCTTCACCGCGGGCGCGGACAGGCCGACCAGCTGCCCGATGTCCGCGTAGGAGCGGCGCGCGTCCTCGGCGAGGGCGTGCACGATGCGTTCGTCGAGATCGTTCAGCACTGCGGGTGGATCACTTCTCATGGGTCGCGAGTCGGGAACGGCGATGGCCGTATACGAAGTAGAACACGAGCCCGACCGCCATCCAGACTCCGAAGACCACCCAGGTGACGGCCGAGAGGCTGCCCATCATCCAGACGCAGAAGCCGAAGCCGAGGGCGGGCGTCAGCGGCGACAGCGGCACCCGGAAGGTCCGGGGCATGTCCGGGCGGGTCCGGCGCAGCACCACGACGGCGATGTTGACCAGTGCGAAGGCGAAGAGCGTGCCGATGCTGGTCGCGTCGGCCAGCCGGCCCAGCGGTACGGCCGCGGCGAGGACACCGCAGAACAGGGAGACGATCACCGTGTTGGCGCGGGGCGTGCCGGTCTCCGGGTGGACCCGGCCGAACACCTTGGGCACGAGGCCGTCCCGGGACATGGCGAAGAGGATGCGGGTCTGGCCGTAGAGGACGGTCAGGACGACGCTCGCGATGGCGACCACCGCGCAGGCGGCCAGCAGGGTGCCCCAGAAGGTCTGGCCGGTGACGTCCCGCATGATCTGGGCGAGCGCGGCCTCGGAGTCGTCGAACTGCCGCCAGGGCCTGGCGCCGACCGCCACGGCGGCGACGAGGACGTACAGCGCCGTCACGATGACGAGCGAGAGCATGATCGCGCGGGGCAGGTCGCGCTGGGCGTTCCTGGCCTCCTCGCCCGCGGTGGAGGCGGCGTCGAAGCCGATGTACGAGAAGAAGAGCGTCGCTCCCGCGGCGCTGACCCCGGCCATCCCCAGCGGCATGAAGTGCTCGTAGTTCCCGGTGCGCAGGCCCTGGACGCCGATGGCGCAGAACAGCACCAGCGCGGCGATCTTCACCGCGACCATGACCGTGTTGGCGCGGGCGGACTCGCGGGCGCCGCCCAGCAGGAAGACCATGGCGAGCAGCACCACGATCAGCGCGGGCAGGTTGAAGACGCCGCCGTCGCCGGGCGGGGCGGACAGGACGTCCGGGACGGTCACGCCGAGCGTGCCGTCGAGCAGTTCGTCGAGGTACTCGCCCCAGCCGACGGCCACCGCGGCGACCGACACTCCGTATTCGAGGACCAGGCACCAGCCGCAGATCCAGGCGATCAGCTCGCCCATCGTCGCGTAGGCGTACGAGTACGAGGACCCGGCGACCGGGATGGTGCCGGCCAGCTCGGCGTAGGAGAGGGCCGAAAAGAGCGCCGTGAAGCCGGCGATCACGAAGGACAGGGTGACCGCCGGACCGGCCTTGGGGACGGCCTCACCGAGCACGACGAAGATGCCGGTGCCCAGGGTGGCCCCGATGCTGATCATGGTGAGCTGCCACAGCCCGAGGGTCCGGCGCAGGGCCCCTCCCTCGCCCTGTCCGCCCTCGGCGACCAGGCGTTCCACGGGCTTGCGACGCATCAGACGCGCGCCGAGGCCCGGGGACGTGGGGGTGGTCCGGTCGCGGTCGTACGGCGGTGCGCCTTGGGTCGAGCACGCGCTGACTCCTTCGTCGCTGCGGTGAGGGCGACAGGGACCGGAGGCCACCCTGCGCGGGCAGGGACCCACCGAGCGGGGTCCCTGCCACGCCACGTACAGCGCTCGACCCTATGAGCCGGGCCGTCACGACCGTAATGCGGCAACCTTGCGCGTCTCCGCAAGATCATTGCGTTGATCACGGCCGGGCGGGCGTTCGTTGCGCGCGACCGGTTCGGCCACCGGGCCGGTCAGCTCCAGCTGGCGTGCAGCGGCTTGCCCTCGGCGTAGCCGGCGGCGCTCTGGATGCCGACGACGGACTTCTCGGCGAACTCCTCCAGGGAGCCCGCACCGGCGTAGGTGCAGGAGGAGCGGACGCCCGCGATGATCGAGTCGATCAGGTCCTCGACGCCCGGACGGGCCGGGTCGAGGAACATCCGGGAGGTCGAGATGCCCTCCTCGAACAACGCCTTGCGGGCGCGGTCGTACGCCGACTCGTCCGAGGTGCGGTTGCGCACGGCGCGCGCGGACGCCATGCCGAACGACTCCTTGTAGAGGCGGCCGCCGGCGTCCTGCTGAAGGTCGCCCGGGGACTCGTACGTACCCGCGAACCACGAGCCGATCATCACGTTGGACGCACCGGCCGCGAGCGCCATCGCCACGTCGCGCGGGTGGCGGACACCGCCGTCGGCCCAGACGTGCTTGCCGAACTTCTTCGCCTCGGCCGCGCACTCCAGGACGGCCGAGAACTGCGGCCGGCCGACGCCGGTCATCATCCGGGTGGTGCACATGGCGCCGGGGCCGACACCGACCTTGATGATGTCCGCGCCGGCCTCGATCAGGTCCCGTACCCCCTCGGCGGCGACGATGTTGCCGGCGGCGATCGGGACGTGCGGGTCGAGCGCGCGGACCGTCCTGATCGCGCTGATCATCGACTCCTGGTGGCCGTGCGCGGTGTCGATGACGAGCGTGTCGACGCCCGCGTCCAGCAGCTGCTTGGCCTTGCCGGCGACGTCGCCGTTGATGCCGACGGCGGCGGCGATGCGCAGCCTGCCCTGCCCGTCGACGGCCGGGGTGTACAGCGTGGCGCGCAGGGCGCCCTTGCGGGTCAGGATGCCGGCGAGCCTGCCGTCCTCGTCGACGGCCGGAGCGTAGCGCCGGTTGGCCGCGTCGAGGCGGTTGAAGGCCTCGCGCGGGTCGATGTCCGCGTCGAGCAGCAGCAGGTCACGGGACATGACCTCGCCGAGCTGCGTGAAGCGGTCCACGCCGGTGAGGTCCGTGTCGGTGACGACGCCGACCGGGCGGGCGTCCTCGTCCACGACGACGCCCGCGTTGTGCGCGCGCTTGGGCAGCAGGGCGAGCGCGTCGGCGACGGTCTGGTGCGGGCTCAGCACGATCGGGGTGTCGAGGACCAGGTGGCGGCCCTTCACCCAGGAGACGACCTCGGTGATGACGTCGATCGGGATGTCCTGCGGGATGACCACGAGTCCGCCGCGCCGGGCCACCGTCTCGGCCATGCGACGGCCGGCGATGGCGGTCATGTTGGCGACGACCAGCGGGATCGTGGTGCCCGTGCCGTCCGGGGAGCTGAGGTCCACGCCCTGTCGCGAGCCGACGGCGCTGCGGCTCGGCACCATGAAGACGTCGTCGTACGTCAGGTCGTACGGGGGCTGGATGTCGTTGAGGAAACGCACGTGCTGCACATCCCAGTCGATCAGAGGTGGCCCCCGGACAGGTCAGCCAGGGGGAAAGAGCACGTACTTCATTGTCCCATGCCGTCGGCCGTCTCATCCCCCGACAGAACATCCAGGCTGGTCAGAGATGCCTTAGGAGGATCCTCCAAGGGCCAGCGCCACGCAGAGCGCCGGGAGTGTGTCCACCGCCTGGGCGAAGACCTCCTGGGCGGTCTCCCACTCCCGCGGTCGGGTCTTCGCATACGGCTGCCAGCCCCGTACGACGACGAGGAGCCCCTTCTCCCTGGCGGCCTCGGGCCAGACGGAGGGGTCGGCGAGGCTGTCGGCGAGCGCGTCCCAGTTGCGCCCGAACCAGTCGGGCAGGTCGAGCGCGCGGGCGCAGCGGTCCATCAGGCCCGCCTTGTCCGTGACGCCGTCGAGGTCCAGCGGGACGACGTGCCGGCCGGTCAGGTCGTCGGTCATCTCAGCACCGCCCGGAACGAGTTGTAGTGATCGTCGGTGTAGTAGAACTCGTCGCCCTGTCCGGTGACAATGCGCCGGGCCCCGCGGTCGCGCGAGCCCGGCGTCGGGACGGTGTATTCGTGGTAGTAGCCCCGCTTGTGCGGGGGCAGCAGACCCTCGAAGTTCCCGAAGACCACACCGTCCTTGGCGTACGGGAAGGGGCCGCCCCGGTCGATGAGGTCGAGCGTGCGCCGGGCCTCGGCCGGGAGCCGGGACTCCTGGACGGTGGCCAGGGAGCCGGCCCACGAAGGGGTGGGGGTGGCGGCGGCGTGGGTGGCGCCACCGGCTGGGGTCTGCGTCGAGGCGCAGCCCGCCAGCAGGACGGTGAGACAGACCAGTGCCCCCGCGAACACGCGGGGGACGAACCGCAGCAGCATGCCCCGATGCTGTCACGGCCGTCCCCGTCATGACCTGTTGTCCGTGCCCTTGCGGGCTCGTCCGCGTACTTCCCGGTGCCCGTCCGGGCCCGGCCCGGCCCGCCCTGTGCTGTGCTGTGCTGTGCTGTCCGCCGTACTCGTCCGTGCCTGTCCGCGGCCGTCAGGGCCCGTCGGGGTCCGCCCGGTTGAGCGCGGGCCTCGGCGTCGGCCCCGCCGTCAACAGATAGTCCGCGGCGGAGGTGTCCGTCACCAGGCTGGTGACGAGGCCCGACCGCAGCACCGCGTCGATCGCGGACGCCTTGCGCTGCCCGCCCGCGATCGCGACGACCTCGGGGATCCGGCGGAGCTGGTCCGCCTTGACCGTGATGCACCGCTCGCCCAGGTCCCGGCCGACCCGGCGGCCCTCGGTGTCGAAGAGGTGCGCGGACATCTCGGCGGCGACACCGAGCGAGGCGTAGTGCGCCCGCTCCTCGTCGCTGAGCATGTCGTGCACCGTCGAGATGCCGGGCTCCCAGGAGCCGATGGAGACACAGGCGACCGTGACCTTGTCGAAGTACTCGAAGGCGCGGGCGATGCCGGTCTGGTTGCGCAGCGCGGCGGCGGTGGCCGCGTCCGGCAGCAGCATCGGCGCGTAGATCGGATGGGCGTCGCCGCCCGACACCTGTGCGGCGCGCCGCACGGCCTCCACCGAACCGCGCTCCGCGGTCCCGGCGTCGTACACGCCCGTCAGCTGCACCACGGTGCACGGCGGCAGCCGGTCGAGAGCCGCCGCCATGTGGATCGTGGACCGGCCCCAGGCCAGCCCCAGCACGTCCCCTTCGTTGAGGAGCTCGGCGAGCAGGTCGGCGGCCACTTCTCCCAGGTTCTCGGGGTCGGGTGTCTCCTCGGCGTCGGCCGGGGACTCGACCACGACGGCGTGCCTGAGGCCGTACCGGGCACGGAGCGCGTCGGAGCGCTCGGCGTCCAGTTCGGCCGGCACGCGGATCTCGATGCGTACGAGATCCCGTTCGAGGGCCGTCTCCAGGACCCGGGCCACCTTGAAGCGGCTGACGCCGAACTCCTCCGCGATCTGGATCTTGGACTTGCCCTCGAGGTAGAAGCGGCGGGCCATGGCCGCCGCCTGCACCAGCTCAGCGGGTCCCATCCGCATGGCTGACCGGCCCGCCGACATACCCGACACGGCGATCTCCTCACTGCTGTTCACACTCTGGATTCGCCGTTCATCCTTGCAGATCCGGCGCACTTGATCAGCCCTGCTGGCCGCCGTTCACGTTCCCTTCGTTCAGTGGCTGCACGCCCATGACGCCTGGGCGGTGGCCGCCTCCGCCCGGCTGCGCAGCGCACGTACCGCTTCGGCCGGGTCGGATGCCCCGTACACCGCCGAACCGGCGACGAAGACGTCCGCTCCGGCGTCGGCGCAGCGCTCGATCGTCTCGGCCGACACGCCGCCGTCGACCTGGAGCCACATCTGAAGACCGTGCTTGCTGATGAGCTCACGGGTGCGGCGGATCTTCGGCAGCATGATGTCGAGGAACGCCTGACCGCCGAAGCCCGGCTCCACCGTCATGATCAGCAGCATGTCGAGCTCGGGCAGCAGGTCCTCGTACGGCTCGATGGGCGTCGCGGGCTTGAGCGCCATGGAGGCGCGGGCACCCTTGGCGCGGATCTCCCGGGCCAGCCGAACCGGCGCGGCGGCCGCCTCCACATGGAAGGTGACCGAGGAGGCCCCCGCTTCCACGTACTGCGGGGCCCACCGGTCGGGGTCCTCGATCATCAGATGGCAGTCCAGCGGCGTGTCCGTCGCACGGGCCAGGGACTCTACGACCGGCACACCGAGCGTGAGGTTCGGGACGAAATGGTTGTCCATGACGTCGACGTGGAGCCAGTCGGCTCCCTCCACCGCCTTCGCCTCGTCCGCGAGGCGGGCGAAGTCGGCGGAGAGGATGCTGGGGTTGATCTGTGCGGCCATGCCCCAAGCCTGCCATGCCGGAGCCCGGTTGTTCGCGCCGGTACAGACCTGGGACGTTCAGATGTTCGTCGGACGGTCGTCCTGGACCACCGGGGCGACGTCCTCGCGGTCCCCGGCCCGGCGCCCGGCCGGGTCCGCCGCGCCGCCCGTCCGCTCGGGCCGGCCTGCCGCGACGCGGGAGGCACGGACCGTCTCCCAAGGCGCTTCGGCACGACGTCCGCGCCGGCGCCGGACGACGATGGTCCGCCGCTGAGCGGCGGAC
>NZ_JBHWCC010000069.1:0-39611 GCF_042735715.1 Streptomyces sp. NPDC059582 | reverse complement strand
GAACAGCACCCACAACTCATCGGGCACCAGCCGCTCAACCAGATCCGTCATGCACGGATCAACGAACGATCACGCCATCAGAAACGGTGTCTAAGCCGTACCAATCCACCAGGCGTCCCAGCTCGGAGTGCGAAAGCGTGACAGCATGTCCGACTCAAGATCTTTGAGGACGGTCGCTGCCCGGGCCGGCTGATCTGTTTCCCGCAGCCAGAACGCGATCCGTTCTCTGGTGCTGATTGTCAGGCCGTCTGCTTCACCGAGGACGCGACAGCAGTCGCGCAGGATGGTCTCATGCAGGCGGAGCGCCTCAGCGGCGTCGCCGGTGTCACCGGTGTATTCGGCGAAAGCGTCCCTGATCTCCAGGGTCTTTTTGTGGTCGCCACCGAGCACCCGCTCTGCACGTACGGCGAGGTCTCCGAGCAGGCGGACGGCGCCTGCCGCGTCGCCGCTGTTTCCTGTTTCGCAGGCGACCAGGAAGTGCGCTTCGAAGGCCTTGAGGTGATTGGGCCCATGAGCGGCGGCGATCCGGGTGGCTGCCTCGTCGGCGAATCTCAAGGACGCGGCGAGGTCTCCGCGTTCGTCGCGGATCAGCCAGCAGCGGTGCGCGGTTCCAGCGAACAGCCCAGCGCCCTCCGCTTTGCGAAACGCTGCCTCGGCCTGGTCGAGCATGGACCAGTACTGGGCCTGCACCCCCAGGTCGAGGGCCTCCTCCGGAGTCGCGAAAGCGACAAGCGCATCCAGCGCTGCCGGGCCGGGTCGCTCGGCGCCGACGGCATCGATGAGATAGTCGAACGCCAGGTAACCGTCATCGGCGGGGATCAACAGGCTGCTGGTGGCGTGCAGGGGAGTAGTCGCCCAAGAGATCGCCGCGTCGGTTGATTCGGGACGCAGTCGAACCCCGCCCCGCGCGGACAGATACGGCTCATGCAAACGCAGCAGCACCGACAGAGGCAAGGGACGATGGACCCCAGCCCGTCGTGCGTCGACGGCGGCCAAGACCATTGCGGCGGCACGCGGATGTCGCGCAGGGGCCCAGGCATCGCGCCACTCCGTCAGAAGCTGGGGCGCGGCCGCCAAGTACTCTGCCACCCCGTACTCGTCGGCGTGACGCACCGCATCGACGAGCCGCGCGTCATCGATGCGGGTGCGGGCCTCGGCGATCTCCTCCCGCGACCAGCGGCGCGGTACGTCGATACGCACGGCCATGCGGAGCGCATCCAAGCCCTGGCGTTGGGCGTCGCGGGCCGCCCCGTCCGCTCCGGGCAGCGTTCCGCCCGTGAACGTGGAGTACTCCTCGGACCGCATCGTCGCCACGATCCATCCCGAACCGTGCGAGGCATCGAGCACGGCCCGCACCGCGGCGGCCGACAGACCGCCGGTTCCGAGGAAGCGCTCCAGATCGTCGAGCCACAGGACACGGTGCTGTTTGGCAACCATGGCCTCAACGGCCGACCGCGTGGCTTCGCGGCGCACCGGCACCACCAACTGGCATTGGGGCAACTCAGCCCGGATCAGCTCGTAGGCGGCTCGCGACTTGCCCGCGGTCGACTCGCCGACCAGCAGGACGAAACGATCACGATGCAGAGCCTGAACGAGTTGAGCGTCGAAGTCGCGAACAATGAACGCGGGAGGCACACCACGCCGCGCGTCGCGCTCGACAGCGGGATGCACCCCCAGACGCACGGGATCATCGAGATCACGAATAGCCGGCAACCGCCCTCGGTGATCGAGCCAGATATCGCCGCTGCTCGCGCGGCGTCGTGCGTCACGCTCCTGAAGGGCCACGGTTCCACGCGTGACCCAAACCCCTGCGATCAAGGAGACAGCAGCTCCAGCACCGCCGACGAGGGCACCCGGAAGCCATAAAGGCACAAGCGCTCCGGACAACAACGTCAGCACGACAGCTGCCCCTACCAGGGCCCACCCACGCCGGTCTGCGCCGAACACGCCCAACGTTCCCTCCCCCGAGAGAAGCGTCCACCACCCGTAACAACATAATCAAGGACAGGACACCACGTCGCCAGGCCCCCCGGCCGACAGCCGCAACTGGTCCTGGAACTGAGGGGGCGAAGCGAGCCCCTCGACGTCATCAGGCCGGACGGGCCGTGCTGCCGTTCTACCTTGGGAGAGTCGCTGCGGGACTGCGGAAAGATCCGGTGATCACGCCATCGGCCACCTCTCCGCGGCGTCCGGTCCGGCGCGAGCGGCTCAATCCTGGTCCGCTGCACGTCTGTCAACGACACAGCAGAGCAACGGGCCGGAATTCTCGACGATCCGGTACCGGAACTGCGTGCGAAGATCTCGGGCGTGACCACCGCGAGCCCTACCCAGCCCACCGAAGCCATTTCGAAGGGTGAGTGGTTGGATGTCGAGCTCACAGACGAACGGCTGACCGCCGCCCTGAACAGTGCCTACTGGACCGACTGGCCGGTCATCGCGTCGCACCCCACGGGCGCCCGGACCTCGACCAGCGCAGCAACATGATCCGAAAGAGACGCCCCAGCTGTGGGCCCGGACCGGGCCACGAGTCGTCAGCGGTTCACTTTGAAGGGCCGGAACAGGTCGATTCGACAGCGCGGCAACGCCTCCGACCCCTTGCGGCAACAACTCGACGCGTCTGATACCAACCGCCACGGATGACCCCCTACGGAGGCAGCCCGGAGCCGCAGATCACCGCAGCGCCGCAACATGCGCGGGACGACATCACACGACGAAACCCGGCAACCATCACACGCCGCCACGCCCCGAACAACAGCCGCAGACACGGACTCCCGGGACGATCTGTATGGCGCAGGAGGCGCAGGTTCCTCAACCTCTGTGTAATCACTGGCTGTTGGCTATTTTTTCGGTCAAACAATTGCGGTGATCTTGTGCCGTGATCTTGAGGCGTGCGTGAATGAGGCCTCGTGCCCGCCGAGGCCGGCACGTTCGCGTCGGTGCGCGATTCGGTACGGCAGGGGAGAGCCGTCGTCGGGGGAAGGGCGGTGCCGTCGGGAACCGTGCCGGTCTCGATCTGGTCGGCGTTTGCCGCCTGCTCGGCCTCGTCCGCTGCCTGTTGGGCGGATTCGGCGCGTCCATCGGCGGCATGTTCTACGTCGTCGACCACATGGACCAGGTCGGCGATCCGGAGGTTCTGGAGAAGAGCGACGGCTGCGAAGGGTGGTGGGACCAGCTCTTCTACGACGGCGACTGCACGATGACCGAGAAGATCGGGTACATGGCCGTCCTCGACCTGTACCTGTGCACCACCGAGGACATGGGCTCCTCGCAGTACACATGCCCCTCGGACGCGACGGTGTACCTCGGCGAGTTCCCGACCAAGGCACTGTCCACCGAGGTTACGCACACCATCACGATCGGGGAGTACCAGGAGGGCTTCGACCCGGTCGACATCCTCTTCGGCAGCTGGATCAAATGCGCCCAGAAGCTCACCCCCGGCGGTGAGAACGGAAGCTGGGGTGGTTGCGCCTGGGCGCTTGTGGATGTGGCAAGTCT
This sequence comes from Streptomyces sp. NPDC059582, assembly GCF_042735715.1. Classification (NCBI taxonomy): domain Bacteria; kingdom Bacillati; phylum Actinomycetota; class Actinomycetes; order Kitasatosporales; family Streptomycetaceae; genus Streptomyces; species Streptomyces sp. NPDC059582. The sequence goes on along the minus strand of NZ_JBHWCC010000069.1, from coordinate 36,116 downwards.
GTTCGCGGGCAAGATCCTCCGCCCGATTGCGGACGCCGTCAGGGCGGCGGATGCCGCCGCGAGGACCGGCATCGGCTTCGCCGACGCCCTCAACGCGCTGCGTACCCTCGGCGTGGCCGAGGACGCCATCGCTCGAATCGGGTACCGGGCGATCGACGAATTCGTCGAGTTCTGCAGCAGGGCCCGGGCGCCTCTGACCGTACGGGCGTCCGTGGCGGCCGAGGGATGCCCCACGGGTCTGATCCGTTACAACAGCGACGAGCTGAGCCGCATGGCCTACCAGTTCAGGACGGAGTCCGGCTTCTACGGGGCGTCGCACAATGTCGCCGTCGCCAAGGTGCCGGGGTGGAACGACCCCAAGACCGGGGACCTCGTGGTCGCGAGCAGCGGTTTCGCGGGTCACTCGGAGACAGCGCTCCTGGACAAGCTGAAGGCAAAGGGGTTCGATCCTCACGACATCACCGCTCTGTACAGTGAGCGGCAACCCTGTGGGGAGTGCGCCTCCGAATTGGCTGGTGCCCTCAAGGCGGGCACACCAGTGACGTGGTCGGTCCCCTACTACGCGGGCATCGAGAGTGCGGCGAAGCAACTGCTGGCCAAATACGTCAAGCTGGCCGGCGGAGGGCGTTTGGCGCGCTCTGTGCCAGGTGGACAGCAGGAAGAGAAGTGAAGGACGTATGACGGAGCACGGATTCGATCTGCCGCCGAAAGCACCGCCGGATGTCATCGCGCAGCGCGACGCGCTGGCTGACGAAGCCTGCAGGGCACTGGCGCAGGCCGGAATTCCCGTTTACCGGGTCGGCCTCGGGGCCGAGCCCGAAGGCAGGCCTGGGGCAGAGGTTCATGTGGATCCTCTCGTCATCGGCGGTGTGCTGGTGGAGTGGAACACGGAGGCGGAACTGGCAACTGACGCTGTGAACGCTCTGGCGGGCGGAGTGGATCCGTCAGATCTGCCTTACGCGATACGCCATTACGAAACCGTCCAGGTCTGTATGCGGGACGCTCTGCTTGGAATCCTCGCTTCGGCGGGATTCCAGGCCGAGAAGGCGGACGGGCACACCTACGGGACTGCGGTCTTCGTCGAGGGCTTCCAGCCCTGACCCCACCGGTCCGGCCTCGCCGACACCGCGTCATACCGGTGTCGGCGAGGCCTGACGCGGAACCGGTGCCTCGATCGGGGGTATCAGACCGAAGTGCGTCGCCTCGACAGGCCCTTGCGAGGGGTCAACTCCGGTTCAGGGTACGCGTGATCCCGGCGAGGACCGCCGTCGTCAGGATCCACCCCGCGGCCATGAGCGCGTAGGCCAGCCAGGCCGTGGCTCCCGCCTGCCAGTACCAGGACGTGCGTTGGCCGAGGCCGCCGATGGGGATCAACAGGTCGAGCGTGTAGACGAATGCGTTGAAGGGCGGCACCTGACCGGGTTCGGTCGGCTGGGGCGAGTGCGCACCGAAAACCGCGGTGCCGAGCAGCACGAGCGCCGTGAGCCACACACCCGCCAGCCAGGGGCGGTAGCCGTAGCCGACCGTGGCGTCGAGGAGGTGTCCCCACAGCCGGGCGGGCAGGCCCAGAGCCTTCCTGCGATGGCGCTGTTTGGCCAGCAGGACACGGCGGGCGTCGTCGTCATGTCCTATCTGCCGGTACCAGAGAGCCAATTGCTCATAGGGCTGGGCGGCGTAGCCCGGGTGCCGGCGTATCCACGCCACGCGACGCTCCACCGAGGCCCCGAGCGGGCCGCTGCTTTCGTGGAGGGATCCGTAGGTGAATCCTTGCAGCCGTACGGTGTCCGGCCAGACGCCCGGTCGGTCGTGGACGGCCGCCGCTCGCGCGTCCTGCAGGTCTACGAGGCCGGACAGCGGCTGGGCCGGGGTGAAGACGAGAACACCTGCCTGCATGCGAGCGCAGTCCAGTGCAGCGCCACGAGTCCGGAAGACGGCGCCGTCAAACGTCACCTGGTCCGCTATCTGCGCGCCGCGCAGACTGATCGCCCCCTCGACGCTGAAGCCTTCGGACATCACCAGACTGCTCGCCACCGCGTGGTCGGCGAGGAGTGCGACACCCTCGGCATGCCGAAGCCGTGCCTGTTCCATGTGCAGGCCACCTGGCAGTTGCGCCCCCACCAGACGTATGCCGCCGTCCACGACAGTTCTACGGCAGAACGCTCCGCCTTCCAGGACGAGTCCGCCGGCGAAGACAGCCCAGTCGCCGGGGCATGAAATGACCGCGCCGCTGAGCAGCAACTCGCCGGCTATGCGCGCGTTCATCAGCTTCAACCTGCCGTTCACGACCGCGCGGCGGAGGTTGAGGCTGCCTTCGATCCGGGCCATGGTGAGATCGAGTCCCGGAAGCCTGCTGCCCTTGATCTCCACCGTCCGGGTCGCCGCTCCGTACAGTGCAATGCCCTGCTCGAACCAGCACTCCTCGAACCAGATGCCGTGCCCGATCTCGGCCCCACTGAGGTCGAGGAGGCCGCTGATTCGGGCACCCGCAAGGCGCAGCGCCGGGACGCTCCCCGGTTGCCCAGGGTTCTCTCCGAGAAGGAGGGCGCTCACGACACCGGCCCTGACCGTCCGCTCGCCGCCCCAGCTGTCCCCGTGCTCGGGACCGTCCTCTGGACGCCTCGTACGGAAGTCCACCGAATGGCCCGCGGGATAGGCATCCCATAACTGTCGCTCTGCTGAGGAAAGTTCCGCATACGGGTGCACTCCCGAAGAGTAGCGGGCTCCACCAAAGCCGTTGATCAGGCGACTGCTGCGCGGCCTGGTCGTGGGGGGAGAGACGTCAGCCGCGGCCGTGGACCGTGTCGGATGAAGGGTGATCGCCGGACCGGTGGAGCCGTTGTTGCCCCAGCCGGCGCCGAAACTGGCCGAGGGGCGATGACCGGCAAGACTGGTCAGGGCCCACGACGGGGCGCACGGGGCGCGCTGCCCCGGGAACCGGTCGCCCCTACCCGCTTGGTCGGCGCCGCCTGCGGCTTCGTTGCACCTGCGGAAGGCCGTCGCGGACCGGAACGCCGAACCGCTGCGCTGCGCTGTGTCGACCCCTTAGAGTGACGTCCCGGTCACAGCCCCGATCGGCCGAAGGGGGCATGGTTCGTGTCCGCACGCATCGCTCATCAGCTCGACGTCTATGCGTGTTCGCCGCAGTCGCCTGTTGCCCGGGGGGACGAAGTCGAGGGGCGGACGGTCATCGGATTCACTTTCGACCACGACCCCCCTGCCGGCGAACCGGGCGACCGGCTGCTGCTGGACGGGGATCAGGATCTGCCCCGTCCTCCCGCGCGGCCGGTCCCCTCGGTGCTTGATCCGTCGTCGGTCGACATCACACGTTGCGGACCGACGCCGGCCGACGGTCTCGACGAGGACGCGCTGACGGTGCCTCCTCCCGGACTCCGCGCAGGCTACGAACGAGTGGTCGACGGTATGGGAGACCATGGCGGACTGCTGCGGGGCGTGCTCGACGAGCTGGCGAAACGAGAGCATTCGACCTGGCTTGTCGGAGGTGCGGTGCGGGACTTGCTCGCCGACGGTGCCGAAGCTCAAGTGCACGACCTCGATTTCACCGGCACGGCAGGTCCCGGGGAACTGAATGAGGTGGCCTTCTGGCGCCGACGTCGGCGAGACGGCTTCGGCGATTACGACTGGCGGGTCTCCCCCCAGCTGGTGTGGTCCATATCCCCACAGGAGTTCCCGCAGAGACGGGTTATGGAATACCGGCCGCTCGCCCTGGACGGCTTCGCCTTTCCGGCCTACGGCGGGAGCCTTGCCACCGACGCCGGGACTCGGGACCTGACGGTCAACGCTCTCTATTACGACCCCCGGCGAGGCGTCGTGGCCGACCCCACCGGACTGGGCCATACCCACCTGCGGGCCGTTCCGCTGGTCATGGCGATTGCGTACAGGGACGACGCCCCTGTCGCCTGCGCCTGCGTCATCCTGCGCTGCCTCAAGTTCGGTCTGCGCTGGCCGGACGCCGACATCGACGGTGCCACAAAATGGATCGGCGGGCTGCCCGCGGATCTCACGGCGCGCATACCCGCGGAGGGCTGGCCGCGCATCCTCACCACGTGGGCTTCCTGTGTGCAACCGCGCCACCGCGACACAGGGCAGAAGGACCTCGCCCGCCGACTCGGCCCGGTAGCTGCGGCTCTGGTTGCGGCGATTCTGGAGCGGACCGCGTGACGGATCACCGGCCGCTGAGCGTCTGGACAGCCACGGTGCGACTTCCTGGCGCGAGTGCGTCTTCCTGGCCGCACGTCTTCGTGGTGAACGACGGTGACGAGCGGGCCGACGCCCGGTATCTCGCGAAGTTCGCGCACGGCTGGCAGCGCCGAGCGGTCCCCGTGGACGCGGAGCGCTCCGCACTCGGCCTGGTGCACACCGCGACCGGGGAGACCGTGGTGGAGCTCGACGAGATGGCGGTACCCCTGGCGATCAGCGAGACAGGACTGCGGGTGCTCTCCCGGATCGAACGCCACTGGCCGGACGTGGTGCCCGACGCGGCCGAGTTGCGGGTCCTCGGCAACGAACCGGTTGACATACGGCGGCTGTTGCTGGCACGCCTGGCCGACGAGGCACGGCCTCCCGCCGAGCTGTTCCACCTGCTGCCCTGGCACCTGGTGGGCCAGCTGGCTGAGAACCTCACGAACGCTCTGGAAGAAGCCGAAACGACCGACACCACACCAGTGATCCAGCTCCGGCACTGGTTCCGCCCGGTCGGCTCCCGGTTCACCGCGTCGCTGGAGCAGCTCGACGAAGGCGTACGCGAGCACGACCGCGGCCTGATCCGGGTCGCAGCCACCAGTCTGTGCGCGCGGCTAGGCGAACTTGATACGGCCCGGCTCCCGGTGATGACACGGCAAGCGCTGGCCGCCTTGACCGACACGCTCGCCAGGGACAACCGATTCCTCGGCCATGCGGCGGCCCGTGCGGCGGCCCGACTGCGCCACGGAGAAGACCGCTCCAGCCGCCACGGGGTCCGCATGGCGACCCACCTGGTGGACGCCGCAGACAGCTCGTCCCACGTCCGGCGGGAAAGCACTGAGTTCGAACGCCCCCCCTTCACCCTGCGGCTGACCGTCTCAGCGACAGGGCGAGTCACGCTGAGCGCGCGGACACTGCTGGCATCCGACGAGGAGGCCCGGATCGCGCGTGACTACGGCGTCGTCCTCTTGCCGGTCAGGATCACCGACGCGCAGAGCAGCAACCGGTACTGGCTCACTCTCCAGGCCTCCGGCACGTACCTCGGCGGCACGATCAGCCTGCCCCTTCCGACCGGTGACTTCGTCGAAGCCGATGTGGACGGACCCCCGGCCGGCATCGCGGACGCAGGGACGCTGGACACGGACGAGGTAGAGCGCTCAGTGCCGGCCGTCACGGCGTACAGCGCCTTGCAGCAGTGGGAACTCGTCGCGCGGAGCCTGCCCGCAACCCATCCCCTGCGTGATGTCATCGAGCGGGCAGCCCAATGACCCACCCCGGCAACCCACCGCGCGACTACGCCCGCCATCTCATCCAGGAGCCGCCGCCAGAAGACGCGGACGAGCTGCGCGAGGACCTCTTCGGCCCCACACAGCCCCTTGTGGCATTGACTGCGGCCTGCGTGGCCCGCAACGACGTCACCGCGCTGCGCAGGCTGTCCGCAGACGTAACCCCGCTGCACCGGCTACTCGGCGACGACCTGGCGACCAGACGGCTACCGCCCGCGCTGGAAGCCCGGGGCGACCCATTCCGGCCCGGCGAAGGCACAGCCGTGAACGCGGCACGCAGCCTGGGGTCGCTCGGACTCGCACTCGTCGATCCGGACTCGGCGCCCCACGCCCTCGACGCGGCCCTCCGGCGGATCCGGGCGGTGGGGATCGCCGCCCCGACCGCAGCGCCGTCCCATTCCTGGGACCTGGTCCAGATCGCCGCCGGGGACGCGGAACTCGCTCGCTGCCTGACCACCCTCGCGGCCCTGCCCGAACCAGGGGCGTCGGACGAGGACGGCCACTCGCACGATGCTCGCCTCATAGCCGCCCTCACCCTTCAGCACCTCGCCGGAAGAACTCCCCGACGCAGGCGGCCGCAGCGAGTGAGGGTACTGCTGTCCCGGGGCAGCGAGGGACGGCAGGCCACCTTGGCGGCCTGTCTCCAACCCGGAGCCCCGGCGGGGCTCGTCCCCGATCCACAGCGGATGAGTCAGTTCAGCGCCGACACTCGCTTTCTGACCTCGCTCGAACGAGCCTGGTCGCACGCGGCCAGTGGACGCATCGACGCCGCAGTGCTGTGGTGGCTGGAAAACGAGGAGGGCCCCGTCCGCCATGTGGCAGACGAGTCGTTCGGTGCCGCGTTCGCCACAGTCCTCGACGAAGTCCGGCGGATGACCCCGCGGACATCGGCGCTGCGGGCGGTGAATCGGCTCACCGATGACGTCGCCGTTGTGGGCCGCGTCGACAGCATCGGCAACCTGCGCTCGGTCGGCGGCTACCGAGAGAAGCTCGAGTCCGCCAAGAAGATCACCCGGGTGGTCGTCCCGGTCGTCGACGAGGAGGAAGCGGGCAAGCACGCGCCGCGCGCCCTGCGTATCGAGCCCGCGGCAACCTGGGCCGAGGCCGCCCGACGGGCCCGCCGCAAGGACATCAGGACCGTTGTGCGGGACGTGCTGTCCCTGCTGCTGGTGGGAGCGCTGGCAGCCGGCGCCTACACCTTGTTCGGCCTCCGGCAGGAACGTGACCGCAGCCAAGAGCGGCAGAACACCGCTCGGTCGAGGCAACTCGTCGAGGAGGCCGGCGGTCTGGAACGCACCGACCCCGGACTGTCACGCCAACTGCTGCTGATGGCATACGCCACCTCGCCGACGGCGCAGGCTCGAGGCGCGCTTCTGCGCAGCCTCACCCTGCCAGGCTCCTTCACACATGATCTGAGAACCCAAGGCCAACCCCCCAAGCTCGCCTTCCAGCCGTCGGGACAGCTGCTCGCGGTGGGCGGCCAAGGTGCTGTCGCCCTGCAGGACATCCAGAGCGGGAAGCCGGTCGCCGGCCTCGAAGAAGCCGCGATCGGAGACATCGGCGCGCTGGCCTTCAGCCCGGACGGTCGGATACTCGCTGTGGGCGGCGGATTCGGCGACTACGGAGCGACAATCTCCCCGGGGCAGATCCAGTTGTGGGACGTCGCCGACCCCCGTCACGCACGACGCGTTGCCACCCTTGCCTCCCGGGACTCCGTGACCGCTCTGGCGTTCAATCCGAAGGGAAGTCTGCTCGCCACCGGCAGCGTCAGCGGACCGATGCAACTCTGGGACATCGCCCGGCCGGAACACCCCGAACTCAGGACGACGTTCGCCCGAAGCGCGGACTCCAGCAGCGTCTCCTTCGCCCCGAACGGCCGTCAGCTCGCCTGGCACACAGCAGGACAGGTGTCGATCTGGGACCTCGACGGCCGCCGACTCGCGACCATGAAGTCCAGCAAGAACAGCTTGAACGCTGTCGCCTACGCGCCCAGCGGTACCCTGCTCGCCACCCTCGACCAGGAAAAGCGCCAGATCACCGTATGGGATGTCGCCGACGGGCGGCACCCCCGGTCCTTGACCGCCATCCCGGACAGCGAGGGATTCGTCAGATTCAGCGCGGGCGACCGGTACCTGGTCACGACGCACAACAACGCCGTGGCGCTGCGCCGGCTCGTCCGGCTCGACGACGGACGTCTCGTCTACGACCCGAACTTCCTGGTATCGCTGGACCGTTCAGCCGGCAGCGGGAGCGTCGACGGTTACGGCATGGACGTGACCGGAGACGGCCACGCAGTCGCCGCCTCCACCATCGACGGCACGGTCCGGATCTGGGACATTTCCGTGCCCGAGCAGCCTGGCGCGCTCACAGTGGCCACCGATCCCGACCCACTCCGTGCCCAGGCGGGGGGCGGCGGTGCGGCCTTCTCCCCGGACAGCACGCGCATGGCGGTCGAGTGCGGAGGCTCGACCATCTGCCTCTGGGACGTACGCGATCCGCGCAGGCCCAAGCAGGTCGGTGTCCTTCCCGACGATCCGCTCGGCACGCCGTTCAACCCGACGTTCAGCCCGGACGGGAAGGTGCTGTTCACCACCAGTCAGCAGAATTACGTGGCGATCTGGGACGTCAGCCACTTGAACGCACCCACCCTGGTCCAGAAGTTCGAGCCAGGCGATCCCTTCTCGTACAGGTTCAGTCCTGATGGCACCCTGCTGGTCGCGGCCGAACCCACCGAAGGGACCGTCAGCAGCCGACAGAACGTACTCGCTCTCTGGGACCTCACAGATCCCATGCGGCCGAAGCGCGTGGCCACCCTTCCCGGCGTCTCCGACACCTACTCGCTGGCTGAAACCGCGATCAGCCCGGACAACCGCGTGGTTGCCAGCCTGGACTTCGCCAAGGGCCTGCTGAGCCTGTGGAACATCGCGGACCCCCGAAAGCCTGTCCGGTTGCCCGGCCGGAAGACCAAGCCGTCCGACGCCACCCAACTCGCCTTCTCCGCCGACAGCAAATGGGTCCTTACCGGTGGCAATGGTGCTGGGCGGATATGGAAGGTGAATGATCCGGGCAACTCGAGCGGATCGGCCTACCTCGCCGGATCACTCCCGCGCGGCGCCCGGCTCACGATCTCCGCCGCAGGGAACCTGATGGTCGCAGAGGGAGAGGACTTCGTAGCGCACATCTGGAGCGTCGAGGACATCCACAGACCGACGGACCTGGCGGTGATCCACACGGTCACCTCGAACAACTCCGGTTGGAAGTTCAGTCCCGACGGCAGGTTTCTCGTCGCAGGCTCACTCGAACACGCCGTCAGCTTCTGGGCGCTGGACGTCGCCGATATCAAGGACCGGCTGTGCACCCGGATCGGTGCGCGCATCACGCGCAACCAGTGGCAGCAGTACCTTCCGGAACGGGACTATGCTCCGCCCTGCGGCTGACCCGTGCCCAGCCCATCATCCGTCAGCGAACCCCCAACATCCTGGGCCAGGGCGCGGCATCGGCGTTCGTCGGTATCCACGCGGGTCACCCGGGCTTCGGCACGCTGCAGACCGTTGACCTCGCAGTCGGCGCCGAAGCCGAGTACACCCGCTCCCTGAGTGAATCGATCGCCCACTCCAAAGCCTGTGCGAGGTCGGGCCCCAGGTCACCGATGGCCCGGATGCGAGCTGCATCTCACGGGGGGAAGGCGGTGGCGTCCAAAATTCTCCGGCCGGTGTCATCCGGATCGTGGGCGCCGGGAGTTTGTACGGGGGGAGAGGCGCCCTCCCCACCGTATGAACGTCGCTCGCAGCACAAGGAGTTGTCCGTTGATGGCAGGAACTCACAAGTACATGGCGACCGCCGCGGTCGTGGTCGCACTGATCGGCGCGCCCTCGGCGGCGTACGCCGTCTCAGCGGGGACATCGGCGCACGTCAGCGCCCAGTCGGCAGCGCGCAAGGCCCCGACCCCTCGGATCGTCGCTTCGGGAGAACACGTCACGGAGCCCGGCGGCGCCGACTTCTGGCTGACGACCGAGGGCAAGCACTGGACCACGCTCGACAACCCGTATCCGCAGTTCACCAGCGTGGTCGACGGGAACATCGACCTGGGCTCGCCCGGTGTCTCCGCACACGTCGAAACCAGCGCCGACGGCCACGTCCTGCTCTCCGGCGTGTATTACGGCGGCAAGGGCACCGCCTCGCGAGTCACGGTGCGGACCACGGCCGGGACCTTGCACGGCAAGCTCCTGGAACTCGCGGGCGAGCCCGGCTGGGGCGCCTGGTACGTCAGCACCGACGTGCCGGCGGGCAACGACGGCTTGAGCGTCGAGAACGTCGTCGTCCGCGACACCCACGGCAAGGTCTACTCACGGCTCGACCTGAACTGAGCACGGACAGGGGGCCGGGCCGTCCGGACCCGGCCCCCTGCCCGCCCCCAGCCCCCACGCACCCGACCCGAGGGACCGCCGGTCGTGCCGCACCACCCCATTGACCCCTCCGAAGTCCACACCGACAGCCGCGACTTCGCCGCCTACGCCACGGCCGCCTGGCCCCGTCTGGTGCGCACCGCGCACATGCTCACCGGCGACTTCCACGACGCCGAGGACCTCGTGCAGACCACGCTGGCCAAGATGTACGCCCGGTGGGGGCGCATACCCGGCGACGACCTCGACTTCTACGTACGCCGCTCGCTGGTCAACAACAACATCAGCCGCACGCGCAAGAGACGCGTCGCGCAGCTCCTGATGCCGTTCGTGCCTGAGCGGGCGCACCAGCGCGAGCCCGGTCACGCCGAGGCTGTCACCCAGCGCGCCGCTGTGCACGAGGCGCTGGCCGGGCTGTCGGCGCGGCAGCGGGCCGTCCTGGTGCTGCGCTACTGGGAGGACCTGAGCGAGGCCGAGACGGCGCAGCTCCTCGGCTGCTCGGTCGCCACGGTCAAGACCCACGCGCGCCGCGGCCTGGAGGCGCTTCGCGCCCATCCCCTCTTCGCCGGCCGCCACCCCGTCTCCGGAGCACGCCGATGAACCACTCATCCCCTCCCGCGCCCACCTCGGCCGAGGCCCAGCGGCTGCGCGAGGTGTTCGCCGACGCCGCGTACGACGTCACGCCCTCCGCCGTGCCGCTGGGCGCCATCGAGCGCGAAGGCCGACGCCGTCGACGCCGTGGCGGAACCGCTGTGCTCGGGGCCTCCTGCGCAGCCCTACTGGTGCTGTTCGCGGTGATCGGCCTGCGCGACAACGCGGTCTCTGAATCCGGCAGGTCGGTGCGGCCGTCCGCTGACCGCGGCGCCGACGTGAGCCCGTCGGCCTCGAAGTCCGCCGGGCGGGTGCGGGTGGTGGCACCGGGCGAGCGGGTGCGCGTGGCGCAGGGCACCGAGATGTGGCTGACGAGGGACGGTTCGCACTGGACGGAGCCGGATCTGCCCACCCAGTCCCGCAGTGTCGTCGACGGCAACCTCGACTTGGGCAGCCCCGGTGTCTCGCTCCAGCTCTCCACCCGGGCCGACGGCCGCACGTTCCTCTCCGGGATCTTCCATGGCCCGGGGGAGCCGGCTCGAGTGGAGGTCACCACCGAGGCGGGGATCGTGCAGGCCACCGCGCTGACTCTCGCGGGCAGGCCCGGCTGGGGTGCCTGGTACGCGATGACCCGGCTGCAGGACACCCCCGACACCCCGTCCGCGGCTCCCTGGACAGTCACCGTCTACGGCACCTCGGGCGGGGTGCTCGCACGTCAGGAGTACCAGCCGTGAGGGACCGTGGCCCGGGCGCGTAGAGGACACGAACGGGGAGTCCAACCTGATCGTGAAAGCACGGACGCCCGCGGATGGAGGAGGACCCGGTCGTAGAAGGTGTGACTCACCCGGCGAAGGACCTCGAGTCCGCCGATGGCCTCGCTCAACGATCCAGTGCGCTCGCCCATGCCGCTCGCCCCGACCGCACCGCGCAGTGGCTGCACACCCAGTGCCTCGGCTCGGTCTCTGCGCAGCTCAGTCGAGCGTGGCCAACCGTGATGCACAGGATGGCCGGCTACCGGACTCAGTCACAGGTCCCTTTCGTGCTGAACGCGGTGTTCTACGCCGGGCTGAGCGCGGTACTGCGGCGCACGAAGGGTCATCCGACGAGCGCCTGAGCCTCGCCGACCCGCTCGACCTTGATGTACCGGCTCGTCTTCTCCCCGTACGCCTTCTCCAGGAGCGGCCGTGCCTTGTCGGGGTCGTCGACCCCGACAAGGACGACCCCCCATGCGTCCACGCCGACTTCACGCATCTCGAAGGTGCCGTCCCAGCGCTTCATGTCGTCGCTGACACGGTCGGCCAGCGCGTCGAGCGTCTTCCGGTTCACGTCCGTGTCGTGCAGTCGCAGGGTCACTCCCATCGGGGCCGCCCCGCAGACTTCGTCGTCGAAGGCGGAGGCCGGTATGCGCCAGATGTCGGCGGTCTGGTGGTCCTCGTCGACGGAGAGCCCGGTGTACACGTCGGAGTAGCGTTCGCGCACCAGCGTGTCGACATGCGCGGCGACCTTCCCCAGCAGGGAGTCCTCGTCGACAGCCGGGGGACTGCCCACCGGCTTGTGCCCCACGCACAACGACGTCCCCTGTGTGCCGGTGCCGGTCGTCGCCGCGGGTTCGACGGACACCGTCTCCTTGCCGCACCCCACCAGCATCCCCGCCAGCAGACCGAGGCCCACCACCGTCGCTGTCCGCTTCTTCATATGCCCCCTCCGTCCCTTTCGCTCTGTGGCTCGGTACTGCGACGCCGGAGCGGGCGGAAGGGTTCGTTCAGTCAGCCCCGACCGGTCGGCGCAGCCTGTCGTTTGACGGACCCCCCGACGGGATCTCCTCTCGGGCAGCGGGCAACCGAATGCGCCGGAACGGTGGTCTGGAGGGCGAGGGAGGGTGCTCGATGCAGGCCGAACAAGAAGACCGGTTCCAGGACTTCGTCAGAGCGCGGTGGCCGCAATTTGTGCGGACCGCGTATCTGCTCACGGGAGATGTCCACCATGCGGAGGACCTCACACAGACCGCGCTGGCCAAGGCGTACCGGTCGTGGAGGCGGATCTCGCGTGCCGACAACCCGGAGGCGTACGTCCGGCGGATGCTGGTCAGCTGCAACAGCGACCGATTCCGCAAACGGCGGGTCACCGAGTCGCTGACCGCGGCGGTACCCGAGACAGCGGGGTGCGACGAGGGCGCGGCCCGGGTGGAGGAGCGCGGGTCCCTGCTTGCCGGACTGGCCCAACTTCCCGCGCGCCAGCGGGCCGTGGTGGTGCTGCGGTACTGGGAGGACCTGTCGGAGGCGGAGGTGGCCGAAGTGCTCGGCTGCTCGATCGGCACGGTCAAGAGCCAGGCGTCCAAGGGGCTGGCGAAGTTGCGTACGTATCCGGGGCTGGCCGCCAGTCGCACGGTGTCCGGGCAGGGAGGCAGCAGGTGAACGGGCGAGGTGACGAGCAGGAGTCCGGTTCTCGGGCGGAGCGGTCAGAGGACGCGCGGGAGTCCGGCTTCGAGGAGCGTATGCGTGAGCTGCTCGCCGAGGACGCGCACACCATCAGGCCCTCACCGGTGCCCTACACGGCAATCCGGCAGCGGGGCCGGAACGAGCGGCGCCGGCGTGCGGCGGTGGCGGGGGCCGTACTGGCCTCGCTGATCGCGGCGCCGGCGGGGGCGTACGCCCTGGCCGGGGGATTCGGGGAGCGAGGCGCGCAACCAGCGGCACGGCAGCCTTCGGACGGCGCCCCGCAGACCTCGGCCGCCACGGCGTCCGGGCCCGCGCGGCCCGCCACCGACGGGCAGTTGCTCGACAAGATCACGTTCGCCCAGGCATCCGACGGGCTGGAGAAGTGCCTGACCGCGGAGCGCGGGGCGCCGTCCGCCCGCGACAACGCGCTGGGCGAGGCCGAGGACTACCGGATCATCCTGGCGGCGAAGAGCACCGGCGGTTCTCTCCCCGGCGACAGCTTCCACGTCGTCGGCGTGCGGGAGCGCCCGGCGGGCATGAGGGTGGTCTGCGACATCGAGGACGGCGAGGCCGCCGGTTTCAGCACCGGCACCAGCGAAGCTGATCCACCCGACGCGGGCCCGGTCGTGCCCGATGCCAATTCCGTCGGGCTGTTCCAGCAGTCGGCCGCCGGCAAGGGCAGCTGGAAACTCCCCTTCCGGTGGGGGGTCGTCGGAACGGTCGAGCCCTCGGTGGCCGAGGTGTACGTCTCCTACGGCGGCGCCAACCGCCGGGCCGTCCTGGACCACGGCTGGTTCGTCGCCTCCGGCCTCCTGGGCCGGCAGGTCACGCAGGCACCGCGTATCAAGGGGTACGACAGCGCCGGAAAGCTCCTCTACGACTCCGACCAGGACAAGTACTGGGCCCGGACGCTGTCGTGACGGAACCGGGCCGGCCGAGGCGCCGTACAGGGGTTGGTGCCTCGGCCGGCCGGGGCACCGGCGTACTCGGTAGGCCGGCCGTGAGGCCGAGCTGCCCCCGCCACCCTGCCCGCGAGGTGAGAGCCACCCCGGTCATCCTGCCGTGCGCCAGGAGCAGGATGACCGCTCCCTCGTCGGCCGCAGCCACCTCGACGCAGTCCGCGCGACCTTCGCCGTCCCGCTCGCCAGCGGTCTTTTGCCGGCCCGCGTTCCTCCGACCCCGAACTGACCTCATGGCACCCTCCCAGGCCGCGGTGACGAGGGCAGGAGCGTGACGAGGCGGCAGGGCCTGCTCGCCATCCCGCTGACTCTGGGCTAGGACACCGGGCGTGCGACGGGGTGAGGCCCCGCTGACCCCTCCGACGAAGGCGCCGGAGACCGACACACACACTCACGACGGACACGAATTCAGTGCGCCGACCGGGCGGGTGCGACCCGCACGACGCGGGCGGACCGGCACCACGCGCACGGTAGGGGAGGCATAGGGCATGGCAACGAGAGCGCGCGGGAAGAGGGCACGACCACGCGCCCGCCACGCCGGCGAATCCGGTCGGGACGACAGCCCGTACGGCGTGGACAGCACTCCAGTGCGGCTCGCGGACGCACCCGCAGCGGACGGAGAGGCCGCCGCCCGGGGGGCCGGAAGCGACAGCGCGGCGGCCTGGACCACGGGCGAGCACCGGCACGGCGGCCGGCCCAAGGGCGGCCGGCGCATCTCCCGGCCGCGGCGCGGACGCCGGGCCCTTCGCTGGTCCGCGACGGTACTGGCGGTCCTGATACTCGGCACTGCGGGTGCCGGCTGTCTCTACTACCGGCAACTCAACAGCAACATCAAAAAGGACACCCTGAACCTCGGGGACGAGAAGGAAAGGCCCGCCAAGGCCAAGGCCGACGTGGTGGGTCAGACGCCGCTGAACATCCTCCTGATCGGCTCGGACGCCCGGGACACCAAGGAGAACCAGAAACTCGGCGCCGCCAGGAGCACCTTTGACGGAGTGCCCCTCGCGGACGTCCAGATGCTGCTGCACGTCTCGGCCGACCGCTCCAACATGTCGGTCGTCAGCATGCCGCGCGACACTCTGCTGCAGATCCCCAAGTGCACGGACCCCGACGACGGCAAGAGCTACCAGGCCACTGTCCTGCCCACGCCGGCCAACGAGTCCCTCGGCCGCGGCGGCCCCGGCTGCACGGTGGCGACATGGGAGAAGCTCACCGGCATCCGCATCGACCACTTCATGCAGATCGACTTCTCGGGCATGGTGTCCATGGCCGACGCGATCGGCGGCGTGCCGGTCTGCGTCGACGCCAACATCCTCTCCAGGGACAGGCAGGGCCACGGTTCAGGCCTGAAGCTCGCCAGGGGCACCCACCCGATCAAGGGCAAGCAGGCCCTGCAGTGGCTGCGCACCCGCTACGGCTTCGGGGACGGCAGTGACCTGATGCGCGCCCGGGCCCAGCATATGTACATGAACTCGATGGTCCGCCGGCTGCGCGAGAACGCCACACTCACCAACCCGGGCAAGCTGCGTTTCCTCGCCGAGACCGCCACCAAGGCGCTGACCGTCGACGACGGCCTCGGCACAGTCAAGAAGCTGTACGACCTCGCCGTCGAGCTGCGCAAAGTACCGACCCAGGGCATCACGATGACGACGATGCCCAACCAGTACGCCGGTGTCCGGGTGAAACCCACCCAGGACGCCTTCACGCTGTTCCGCCTGGTGCGCGAGGACATCTCACTCACCGGCAAGAACAGGAAAAGGGCAACGGCCGAGACGATGGCGTCCGACGATCCGGCTGCCGACGACGACCAGATCAGCGTGCTGGTACGCAACGGCACCCGCACAAATACGCTGGCCCCAGTCGACGGGCGCGCGAGCGCGGTGACCCGGCTGCTGGCCGGCGAAGGCTTCACCAAGGCGACGGCTGACACCTCGGGGGCGGTTGCCCAGGACACAACGACGGTGCGCTATCCGAACGCCGGGCTGGAGGGCGACGCACAGCAGGTGGCCAAGTCCATCGGAATCCCGCCGAGTTCGGTCACGAAGTCCACCGACGTCTCGGGTGTCACCCTCGTCGTGGGCGCGGACTGGCGCTCGGGCACCACGTACAAGGCGCCGAAAGAGGACGATCGGCTCCCGGACACGGCGGACGCCCTCAACGGGGCCGACAAGGACAAATGCATGCCGGTGAACCCGAACTACACATGGTGACAGCACCCGGCGCCCAGCTCGGACA
Source organism: Streptomyces sp. NPDC059582 (assembly GCF_042735715.1). NCBI lineage: Bacteria > Bacillati > Actinomycetota > Actinomycetes > Kitasatosporales > Streptomycetaceae > Streptomyces > Streptomyces sp. NPDC059582. The sequence continues at coordinate 20,004 of NZ_JBHWCC010000069.1, read as the reverse complement.
CACCACCGCCGCCGCGGCGGCCTGCACCCGATCACGGCGCCGGAGCGGGAGCACGACACGGTCCTGCCCGCAGACGCAAGGGCCTCGACATCAGTCGGCCGCCTGAGCATGACCTGCGCCGCGTCATGGATGCCATGCTCTACGTCGACCGCACCGGCATTGCCTGGCGTCACCCGAGCACGACCCGGGTGCGCAAGCGCGGGTGCCGGCAAGCGGCCGCGAGCGGTGGGATCACGGTGGAGTCCCGGGCCCGGTTGGCCTACATGGCGCCCGTCGGAACGGGTGCCAGGCCAGGAGACCCGTTCGAGACGAACTGGCGTCCTGTGACTCTGGAGTCCGACGTCGGTCGGCACCGCAGGCGTCAGCCAACCTTGTCAGCGGGCGGTGCGAATCATCACGGCGGTCGGCCTGACCGGTGCTACGGCGAGGTGGGCTGCTGCGGGGAGCGGAGGACGAGCAGGGTGATCTCGCTGGGGGCGAAGACGCGGAACGGCGGGCCCCAGAAGCCGGTGCCGCGGCTGGTGTAGAGCAGGGTGCGGGGGCCGTGGTGGCTGAGGCCGGCGAGGGCGGGCTGGTCGATGCGGACCAGGTGATGGAAGGGCCAGATCTGGCCGCCGTGGGTGTGTCCGGAGAGCTGGAGGTCGATGCCGCTGGCCGCCGCCCGGTCGATGAATTTGGGCTGGTGCGCCAGGAGCAGGACGGGTAGGTCGGGGTCGGCGCCGTCCAAGGCTCCGGCGAGGTGGGCGCGATGGCCGGCCAGGCCGGAGGACTCGGCGGTGACGTCATCCACGCCGGCGACCACGAGGGTGTCGCCTCCGCGCTCGAGGAGCAGATGGCGGTTGCGCAGCGGCTCCCAGCCCAGCTCGTCCATCAGGTCGACCCAGCCCTGGGCCTCGCTGTAGTACTCGTGGTTGCCGGTGACGTAGACGCGGGCGCGGGTGGCCTGCACGGTTCCGAGTGGCGCGGCCTGCGCGCGACGGCGTTCGGCTGTGCCGTCGGCGATGTCGCCGGTGTGGCAGACCAGGTCGGCTTCCAGGGTGTTCACCGTCTCGCATACCCGTGCCGACCAGCGGGCGCGATCGAGGGGGCCGTAGTGGGTGTCGGTGATGAGGACGACGCGGGTGCCGTCCAACCCGGCGCCCAGGCGGGGGAGTTGGACGTCGAGGCTGCGTATGCGCGGTACACGGCGGGCCTCGGCGTACCCCCATGCGAGCAGTACGGCGGTCACACCGAGGACGGCCCAAGTGACGATCCGGGCCCGGTCCTGGCCCTCGCCGACGCCGGCCGCGCTCAGGGCGAGCCGCAGCAGGACGCCGAGCAGAACGGACCAGGTGAACAGGACCCAGCTGATGCCCAGCAGGGTGTCACCGACGATCGCCGCACGGTCCTGCTGGCGTCGGCCGTGGCCGCGCCCCATGGCGAGTGGCATAGTGGCGAGGCCGAGGGCGAACAGGGCGGTGCCGGCGAGCGTGAGGGGCAGCGGCCAGTGCTGGCCGGTGTGCAGGAGCACCCAGCACGGCACGGCCCACAGCAGGACGGGGGCGATCAGGGGGATGTAGCGCATCAGGCGGTGCAGCCGGCTCTGCCGCGGTGCTTGCGCTTCACTGTCGGCGGGGCGGGTGTTGCTGGTGTCGGTCACGCTTCCCCTTCTTGACCGGGCTGCCGTCTCGCGCACTGTATCGGGTCGTCTCCGGGCTGGCCGGACGTTCGTTCATGGGCTCGGCCCTTTGGGGTGAGGGGGCCCCTGCGGGGTGCCAAGGCTCCGCTGCAGGTACCTCAACCGTAGTCGCCCGCACAGCCCCAACGGGTCGCACTCCACTCCTGGGCCTTCGCCCAGCTCGGAGACTTCATCGTCTACAAGGCCAAGCGGGCCGGGGTGCCCCTGGTCTTCGTTGATCCCGCGTACACGTCGCAGACGTGCGCCGGGTGCGGCCACGTCGACCAGCGAAACCGTGTCGACCAGGGGCTCTTCATCTGCCGGGGGTGCGGGGTCGTCGCCCACGCCGACCGGAATGCTTCCCCGGAGCTTGGCGTCGTCTTGCTCCCTCCAGCCCGCTCCGTGCTACCGAGGGCAACACCGAGCGGGCGGCTGTGAGCCGCTGCGAGAGCTGCGACGCGACGCAGTAGGGGTTGCCGATGCTGCTCGACAACTTGTCGAAGAAGTCCATGCTCGCCCTCCCCTGGATGCCGCTCGTGCGGCGGTTATCGCCCTTGCGCAGTACCTTGCCAGCTCGAGACTTCGAAGGCTGTGGACTTCGCCCGGGGACCGGGCACGTGCCCCATCCGTGCCTTTCAAGGCGGAGAACAGCGGTCACCACGGGTGCGGCCGGACCCTCTCGACAGGCCCAGCGGATCGGCTTGTCCGCAGGTCAGAGGCCATACTGGCGGCCAGAGCGGCGACCAGCCGCGAAGCCCTCGACGCGGAACTGCACATCCTCGGCATCAACGTGAACAGGCACCTCATGGACCTGGAGGAACTCCTTGACCACGCGGATGACTTCGGGGCGGGGGGCTTGCCACAAAGAAAGGCGGCCGTCCGGGATCGGCCGGCCGCCTTTCACAACGCGCTCATCGGGTGGACGAGGGCTCCAACCTGCCGTCGTGGCAGTTGCGCGGCGCGGTCACCGGGTTGCAGCGAACCGGCTCGTTGCCGGGCAGCTCGGCGACGAAGTCGCTGTTGTAGCGGGCGGCCATGCCGACGCTCGGGAAGTCCGTCGTGACCATCTGCGCGCCGCTGGCCAGAGCGGTCTGGACACGGCTGAACTCGTTGTTGATGACCGTCTTCAGCGGCTCGTCCGAGCGGGTGCGGACGATGTAGCCCCGCTTGACCAGGTCGCTGATGGTCGCCTCGTTGGCGCCGCGCGGGTCGTTCACCATCGTGATCGCCGCATCCGCGTCGCCGGGGTTGCCGCGGGTGAAGACCGCGCGGCCCTGCAGGCTGGGGTGCCCGTCGAGGTACATGTCACGGATGGCGCCGGGGCCGCCGTTGTCGAAGAAGAACATCACCTTGCCGCGCGCCCAGTCCAGGGTCGGCCAGCCGTTCTGCAGGATCGACTGCTCCAGCGTCAGGCCAGGGCGGCGCAGGTCGTCAGCGGTGATCAGCTGCGACTCGGAGAAGACCGAACGGATCTCCTTGTCGACGTCGTCGAGCAGCTTGCCGCTCCAGGCCGGGCTGACCGCGCCGCCGAGCTGCTCCCAGCGGTCGTCGGTCTGCTTGAGCTCCAACTGCAGGATGATCGGCACGTGCTGCGGGTTGGCCTTCGACCAGGTCTTCACCTGCTGCATGCAGACCACGAGGGTACGGCAGGTCGAGTTGTAGTCCTGGTCGGCGACATGGATGACCTTCATGCCGGGTGCGGCCATGGCCGGGTCGTCGATCGGGCCGAGACCGGCCCGCTTGCGGGCCAGCGGGTGCTGGTACAGGCCGCCGTCGGGGTCGGGCAGCAGGTCGAACTCGAGCGCGCGCACGTTCTGCCGGCCCAGCAGATCGGATACGGACGCGTGCGAGTAGAAACCCCACGACGGGTAACCAGGGTCGATCTTGATCGACTCGGCCAGCTCGACGCCCTGCATCTCCCGGTGGAAGGCGTTGTGGGCGCCCATGAACTGGATCTCGTTCATCCGGATCTTGCCGGAGTGCGCGGTGGCGCTCGCGGCGGCCGGGTTCGGCTGCTGCGCCGAGACGGCACTCGGCACGACGGCGGTCGTGAAGACCGTCGTCAACACGGCGGCAAGTATGACGCCCAGGCGGGCACGGGTGATCATCAGTCCTCCATAAGTGACAACCCCCGCAACCTAGAGATCAGTCGTGTCCCGACAGTGCCTTCCACTCTCCGGAAGATCATCGGCAAAATGAATGCTGCCTGAACTGGCCACGCGTCACCGGGCCGCTCGACAGTCGCCGCCGGCATGGTGTTCGGCGACACCGTCAGGGTGTGGAAGGCCGGCGAACCGTACTCGCTTCGCTCTCAGACCTCGTCCTCGGGGAAGAAGGCACCTTGGATCGCGATCAGTTCGCCCTCGCTCAGTTCTGGTGGTGACCATCCCTGGAGGCGTGCGTCGTCTAGAAGGTCGTCATCCCGTGGTACGTGGTAGCGCTCGACGTAGTGGGCGAGATCCGTGTGCCAAAACCACTCGCCGTCCGTGAACAGGTGGAGAGCACAGAGCAGCTCGTTGGTCGGGCTGAGAACGTCATCAACAGCTGACCCCGTGGTAGTCAACGCCGAACCGTTGCGCAGGTAGCCAACAAGGTCCTCGTCGTGCGGATCGCCCTTGCTGCGCGCTCAGGCGTGCAGGGAAGGTCCATCCGGGCGACCATGCTGCAACTCCCGTAACTCTCCCAAGAGGCGATCGGCGTATATTGCACCCCTCGATTCTCACGACGGACTGCGATTTTGGGCCGCGGCGGCAGCAGCCGGATGGCCAGGTGGGCGGGTTCGCGCATTTTTGGAGGGGTGCGTGGCAGGCCCAGGGGGGCTGATGCAGCGGCTACGTCACGGGTAGGTAAGTGACCAAGCCTATCGCCCGCTCCAGCACGGCCGAAGACCTGCGGCGCGCACGTGGGCGAGGTGCCTTCAACTCCGTCGTTACTGGCCAATGAGGGTTTCTCAATGAAGAGCACCTCCAGTGGTTGTTGAGGACCAAGGCAGCGCGGGCAATATCACCGATCAGTGTGGGGCTGAGGCTGATGCGCTTCAAAGTGCGCCGGCGTTCCTTGAGTTCGGCGGCGGTGCGTTCGCCGAGGGCTCGGACGTGTCTGATCAGGGCGTTCGTCATGCGGATGTCGATGTCCAGAGCCTTCTCTGAGCGGCCCTTGGGGCGGCGAACAGGGACACGGTGCCGATCCCGGTGCCTATGCACCCCTTGTCTGCCAGGGTGGGCAGGCCACCGGCGGCGGCCTTGTACAGCGCCGGCAGCACGTGCAGTCGCGCGACCGTGATGTCCGGCGTGGGCCCGGCTCCACATCCGAGATCCACAAAGGCGTGCCGTCCGGAGCGGACAGAAACTGAATGTTGCCGCCAAGACTCTTGTGTTTCTGGCTGAACCACAGGTCATTGCCGTTCTCGCGGACACCGGCGACCCGGTCGCATGCGATCAATGTGCCGCCCAGTACCAGGTGTGTCATGCCCACGGCGCGGCAACGGTCCAACACCGCATGGAGGTAGGGGGTTTGGTCTGCGAGGACGTCGATGCCCTCGTGTAGGTAGCGGTAGCGGTAGCGGTAGCCGGTCGCCGGTCGCCTGGGATACACCGGCGTCCCGGGCGAGGCAGTGCACACAGCCTCGCTCACGGAACCAGCGCAGCACCAGCACCGCCTGACGGAATGGGACCAGCGCCCGTGCCCCCTTCGGGGTTCCGATCCGTCGACGGCGCAGGGCCAACAACCGGGCCAGGTACTCCACGACGTGGCGCGGGACATCGAGTGTGGCGATGTAGGTGACCAACGTGAAGCCTCTGGTGGTTGCGGCCGTGATAGACCTCCTCGTCGGGCGGCGTCCAGTCGAAGTCGCCGGTCGGCCCGACGACGCCTTGCGTTCGTAGGGGCGGTGCAGTCGGCGGCAGCGGCAGCCCGCAAGCCAGGCACCGCTGCTGCCAGCGCCCTGACGAGCAATTGTCAATACCTGTGGATCAGCTGACCTCGGTCAGGGTCGCGAAGCCGGTGGTGGGTAGGTCGGAGCCTGCGGCGAGCGGGGCAACTTCCCCCTCAGTCGACGTCTGGCGCGGAATCGGTTGAGGCCGCCGCAGAGTTCCACGACGCCCCCGACAAGAGGCACACTGTCGGTCTACGCGCACGAGTTGGTGCGGCCGTGCGTGGTGCGGAAGGTTGAGTTGCATGGCCATTGCGAAAAGGGGCACGCGGGTAATTGTTGTCGACGGGGAACGCTATCGCTGGGTAGTCGCGCCCAATGATGAGCCCGGTCTGGCAATCGTTGTCCTGCACGAGGAAAATGATGGACAGCGCATGGCGACGTGGGTTGAGCACGGTGTGGTGATCGCACCTGGGTTGGTTGCGGGAGTCATACGAGATGCGTTGCTTCACCACGGCTGGACGCCTCGGCAACGTCGCAAGCAGCTCACCTTGCGATGCCTGGACAGAAATCCGGATTCGGCGAATCTCAGGTTGGTCAGTTGGCCGCCTGCGGTTTGAATGGGTGGCTCGTCAATCAGTTGAACTCAGTGTCAGGCAACAGCAGCTGCGGGCCGCTCGACCAGCTGGCCGCGTTCGAAGCGGGCGCCGGCACGGACGAGCGGGACGAGATGGGAGCCGTTGATGACCCGCCAGCGGGCCTGGGCGGATTCGACCAGCTTGAAGACCATCGCCAGTCCTACCGCGCGGCTTTCGGCGCCCTTGGTGACCTTGGTGCGGAGGCGGAAGGTGGCGAAGGTCGACTCGATGGGGTTCGTGGTGCGCAGGTGGATCCAGTGCTCGGCCGGGAAGTGGTAGAACTCCAGCAGCACGTCCTGGTCATCGGTGATCTTCCGGACCGCCTTGGGGAACTTCGCGCCGTGGAGCTTCGCGAACGTCGTGATGGCCTGCTCGGCACGCTCGCGATCTTCGGCGTTGTAGATGTCCTGCAGGGCCTTCTTCGCCGCCGATTGCGCGGACGTGGGCATGGCGTCCAGCACGTTGGCGGTCTTGTTAACCCAGCACCTTTGCTCGCGGGTGGTGGGGAAGACCTCGCGCAGGGCCTTCCAGAAGCCAAGCGCGCCGTCGCCGACCGCGAGCACCGGGGCCCGCATGCCGCGGCGCGCGCAGTCACGCAGGAGGGCGGCCCAGGCTTCGGACGATTCGCGGTAGCCGTCAGTCATGGCCACCAGCTCTTTGGTGCCGTCGGCGCGGACGCCGATCACGACCAGAACGGCGGCCTTGGCCTCTTCCAGGCGGATCCGCAGGTGGATGCCGTCGACCCAGACGTACACGTAGTCGGTGCCGGACAGATCGCGGTCCTGGAATGCGGCGTGGTCTGCTTGCCATTGGGCGGTCAGCCGGGTGACGGTCGCCGGCGACAGGCCCGCCGTGGAGCCGAGGAATTGCTCCAGCGCGGGCACGAAGTCCCCGGTGGACAGGCCGTGCAGATAGAGCAGCGGCAGCACCTCCGCGATCTTCGGAGACCTGCGGCATCAGGGCTGCAGGATCCCCGAGGAGAACCGCTTGCGCTCCCCACTGGCTGCGTCCACCCGCTTGTCGTTGACCCGCGGCGCCCGCACCGCGACCGATCCGGCCGCGGTGGTGACCTTCCTTGGCTGGTGGTAGCCGTTGCGCACCACCAGACGGCGACCGCTCTCGTCCCGCTGGTCGGCTAACTCGGCTATGTAGGAGTTGACCTCGGCCTCCAGCGCGGCGGCCAGCATCCGGCGCGCGCCCTCCCGGACAATCTCGTCCAGCAGCGATAACCCGCCACTGGTGGTGCCGTCGGCGTTGACTACGGTGAGCGCGGACGTGCCTTCCCGACCGACGCGCCGACATCGGCCTTGCTCGATGGCCTATTGATCGATCACCAGGGAAGGTACGTCCTCCCCGGCCCGATCCACAGCTTCCGAGCACTGTTCCGCCCTGACCGGCATGGACGTCTGGATATCACGCCTCTGCCGGGATGTCACTGATGGCCGAGCGGTGCTCGTTCGTGATGACACGGTGCCAGACATCTCCCTGTTCGTGCCATTCGAGCCCGGCGGCGCGCATCACGACGTTGTGCTGCGGACGTACCGAGAAGTGGCCGACGTGCCCTCGCCCGCGGCGGCGGCCCCGTTGCAGCGACCAGTCGGACGGCATGCGAAATCACTCGGCTTACGCGCTAGCCTCCACTGCGCTTACCGGGCGGGTCTTGGGGGTCCACGCCCGTGGTGGCGGAGGCGTCCTTCGTTCCGCTGGGCCGATGGGACCGGCCTTGAGGGCCGGTGTCGTGCATGCCCTTCTCCGCTGAGGTCTTACTCTGATCTTCACCGCGCCTGCTGGTGCTCTTGGTGGGCTTTCCGTGGGGGTTTCCCGCTTCTTCCTTGGAGACCGTCCGTCCTGGGCCTTTGGGAGGCGCGTACTCGTCCGCGTGGAAGGAACGGTGGGCGCTGGGGTTTTCCTGCTGGGAGGTCGTGTCTACATCCGGTGACCAGCCGTGCTGCTCAGTGCCTTCGTGACGGCTCTGAGCCTTGCCCTGCGTAGTGCGGGATGCCTTCGGCTTCTTGGTCATGGTCTGGCCTGCTGTCTTTCGAGGGATGGCGCTCGCGCGCCAGTGCTGCCTTGGGCGAAATAGTCCTCTAGTGCGATGCCGGGCCGGAGCGAAGGTATGCGGTTCGGCCTCGGGGGTGCGGAGCGACCCATCCGCTGCGCTGCAGGATCGGTCACCAATAGTGGCGTCGGCCGCCAACAGCGTGTCCCATTGCGCCGACGATCCATAGGACGGCGCCGATTACCACGAGGACGATCCCGATGGTCCACAGGATGGATATCCCGGTGAGGAAGCCGACGATGAGCAGAATAACGCCGAGGATGATCATGACCTCTCCTTCGGGGAAAGTAGGGCCGTTCGGCAGTGAACTGCGAAGAACCCCGGGAGGTATGGGCACGAGTGTGGCCAGTCGTCTCCCTATTCGGTGCGGTGCGGTTTGTGGCGTGCCACGCGCAGGCGGGCTTCGAAGGGCATGTCGGAGCCGGTGGAATGATGGACGGTGCGCAGTGGACCCTCGCAGAGGGCATCGAGGGCCGCGTTCGGCGCCCCGTGGGGGGTGAGAGTGAGGCTGACGCGGGTCCGGGGGTGGGCAGGTCGCCCGGTGATTCGTACGGCGGCCTGTTCGACCCCCGGCAGGGCGCCGGCTTCGGCGGCGATCGCGTTGCTGAGCACGTGGTCGCGCAATTCGATGCCATTCCGCGCGGTTGTGCCGGCGACGGGCAGCGCTCCGGGGTGGCGTCGGCGCAGTTGGGCGAGCAGCCACCACAGGGCGAGCAGGAGGACGAGGGTGAGCACGGCAATGACCGTCGGCCACCACCACCAGCCCTGGTTGCTCCAGCGGGCCCGGTCGGCGGAGCTGAGCAGGACGTCGTCCTGCGTGGTCAGGGGCCAACCGACGGGTGTGACCAGATCATAGTGCCGGTAGACGTCGAGCCCGGCGAAGAGGATGAGCAGGCCACCGCCGAGCAGGACGAGTCCAGCGAGAGCCAGCAGGCTGCGGTTGGCTACGAGTCGCGGCGTCATGGTGGAGGCTCCGGTCCTTAAGTTCTCGGTCAGTTGCGTCGCCGTAGAGCGACGACAATGCGGGGAGGGCTCGCGAGGGCGAGTCGTTGGCGCTCATCGTCGAGGGCGGCGGTGAGGTCCTCTTTCACGTGTCGGGGGTCGCGGAAGCGGACGTCTGCGCGGGCGCTGACGTGGTGGCGGCGCACCGTGATGCGCGCCTTGCTGACCCCGGGTACCCGCATGGCGGCATCTCGCAACAGGCCGGCGGCGCCGTCGCGGTCCAGGAAGGCGCGCAGTCGGGGCGCCGGTGACCGCAGGGGCAGCCAGCGGCGCAGGCCGGGGGTGAGGGCCAGGACGATCAGCCAGACGCCGGCGACGGCTGTCACGGCCGCACCGGTGAGCATCCAGATGTCATTCACGGGGCGGGTGGCCAGTTCGGCGGTCAGGTGCCGTCGCCAGGCTGCCGCAGGGCGGCCCGCCCGTACGGCGACCACGTCGAACAGCGTTACGGCCGCCGCCACGAGAATCACCATAGCGACCAGCGCGGAGGGGAGGCGGCGGGCCGACCACGGTCGGTGGGCCCGATACCCCTTGTCATGCTCGCCGGCCCTCGACTCCGGTGAAGGGGGCGGGTCCCCCTCGGACGGCGGCACAGTGGCGTGACGCGCGGGGCCGCGGGTCGGGAGGTCCAGGTCGGGTCTCATCGCGGTTCTCCTTCCTGCGCGGTGCGTGTGGCGGCCCGGGCCGCGCGGCGGCTCATTGGACCCGTGCCCGGTTCGCGCAGAAGGCGGTCACCAGCCGCCGGACGGTGAGGGTGACCTCCCCGACGTCGAAGCCGGTCAGCTGAGCCACCTGCTCGGCGACGTCGTGCTGGATCCCCTCGCAGACGCGGGGGATGTCGATGGGGTAGGGCAGGTCCATCTCCAGGTGCAGGCGGGCCGATCCAGTAGCGACGGCGGCGGAGGCGCTGGGTGCTGCCGGTTCGCCCAGGTCGGACGGTATGGGGGCGCGCCATGACTGGGCCGTGTGTGCGGCATGGGCCGCGATACGGGCGACCGCCCTGTCCCGGATGACGGTGGCGCCCCGATCGGCCGGCGGTGGCAGGCCTGACTGTTCCCCCAGGGGTGGGGAACCGGGCCGGGTATTCACCGCTGCCTCCGCGCGTGCAGGTCGAGGTCACCCTGTATGACGAGGCCGACGACCAGCCCCACCGCGCCCAGGACCAGGACCAGGAGAAATGCCCAGAACCCGCCGAAGTAGGCGGCGAAGCCCAGGGCCATCCCGGCCGCGAGGCCCGTGGTTGCTGTGTTCATCGTTGACTCACCCCTCTCACGTCTCACGAGCGTCGTCGTCCGTGTCGCCGAGGGACGCGGTGGATCACCTCACGCGGCCCTCGTCCCGTCCGGGCTGCTCCTCCTCGTCGTCGTCGGGGAGGTGGACGTCGTCGACGGTGATGTTCACCTCGACGACCTCCAGCCCCGTCATTCGCTCCACTGCGCTGATCACGTTGGCACGTACGTCGCCGGCGGCGTCGACGATGGAGACGCCGTACTCGATGACGACGTCCAGGTCCACGGCCGCCTGGCGTTCGCCGACCTCGACCTTCACTCCTTGGGTGACGTTTTCGCCCGCGCCGGGAACGCGCTCACGCATGGCGCCGAAGGCACGGGCCATCCCCGCTCCCAGGCTGTGGATGCCCGATATTTCGCGGGCGGCCGTGCCCGCGATCTTGGCCACCACGCCGTCCGCGATGGTGGTCTTCCCCCGTGTCTCGGCCGGAGCGGTGGCCCCGGTACGGCTCTTGAGCGCGCTCACGCCGGAGCCGGGTCCGTTGCTCCCGCCGACGCTGGTGATGTTGTCCGTCATGGCAGTCGCCTCGATCGGTTGGAGAGGCACCTGCGTGGTGCCCGTCGAACGTTGGACACCCGCGGCGGCATACTCCTCACACACATCAGGTGTGACGTGCATCACGCCTTCGAGTCGGGGTACGCGCACATTCCGAGCCTTGCGCGGGAACATCATGATCGAACGAACTGCTTCAGCATGGCCGGGATGCGACCTGCCGGACGGGCTGCTGGCCGTACGGGCGGCAGAGGGAGACGAAGACTCCTTTGCCGTTCTCGTCCAGCGGCACAGCCGGCCCCTCCTGGCCCTGGCCCGTTGCATGCTCGGTAACCCCCAGGACGCCGAAGAAGCCGTTCAGGACGCCTTCGTCAGCGCCTGGCGGCGCCTGCCCGAATACCGCCACGACGCCGAGTTCCGGACCTGGATGTACCGGATCACCGTCAACCGCTGCTTGACCATGCGCCGACGCCGATCCCCGGCCCTCTCCCTGGACACCGTCGGCGAACCCGCTATGGGCGACGCATCGAGCCAGCCCGCCCGGGCCGCCGAGCAGGACGCGGCCACCGCCGCGCTGTCCCGCGCGCTCGCCGAACTGGACGCGGGACAGCGAATCTGCTGGATCCTGCGGGAACTGCAGGGCCTGCCCTACAAGGAGATCGCCCACGTGACACGGACCAGCGAGCAGACGGTGCGCGGCAGACTGTTCAGGGCACGCCGATCCCTGCAGGAGGCGATGGGCCCATGGCGATGAACAACGCGCACACGCGGCCTTCCGCACCGCCCGGAGCAAACAGGCCCCGTACCGGCCCGGCCGCCGGGGCGCGGCCGTTCGCTGACGATGAGGTGCTGCCCTGCGGCCGCCTACTGAGCCAGGTCTGGGAGCAGGCGCAGGACGACGGTCGGGCCGTGGAGCCGCACACAATGTCCTGCCCCCACTGTCGCGAAGCCGTCGAGGGGCTCGCGACAGTAAACGCAGCCGCCCAGGCGCTGCGTGCCGAGGACCCTCCCGGCCTGCGCGCGCTCACCGACCGCGTCATGGACGCCGTCAGGGCAGAGGCCCGGCTCGGGCGGCTGCTGCCCCTGGCCGACCCGGACCGGGACCTGCGGATCGCCGAAACCGCCGCCGCGCAGGTACTGCGGCAGGCGGCAGACTCAGTTCCCGGCGCGAGGGCCGCAGCTTGCAAGCTCGCACCCGAAGGCCAGAGCACGGGCGTGCGGGTGACCATGACCCTGGCCGTGGCCCTTGACCGCCCCCTGCCCGATCTGGCCGACCAAGTGCGCCGAACGGTCCTCCACTCGGCCGGACAGGAATTGGGGCTCACGGTGACGGCCGTCGACATCACCGTGGTCGACGTGCTGGAGACAGTGTCGCAACGCCTCGTCCCCGGCCTCCCAACCGGTGGTGGCACGTGATGACCACTGTCCGCACGACCACCGTGCTCAGCGTCGCGGCCGAGGCGGCCCTCACCGTGCCAGGCGTGGCGGGCCTGCAGCCGCGCCTCGCCCACCGTCTCGCGGCGGCGGTCACACCCACCGGAGCGGACACCACTCCACACCGCACGCCGCCCGAGGCAGGCGTCCGCGCCGACCGGGCGCCCGACGGCTCGGGATGGCGCATCGAGGTGCGCTGCGTCCTGGCCGAAGGCCCGCGGACGCTGGACACCGCCAGGAACGTCCACGACCGGGTGGAGGCCGCCGTCATCTCCCACCTCGCCGCTCTTGACGCCGCGGAGAGAGTGACCGTCGCGGTCACGGTGACTCGTATCGCGGGCCGGCGAGGCCGCCCTGCCGAATAGCCGCGGTGGCTCTTCGCCGCCGTGGCCACCGACGGCGGTGTGCGGTGGCCCGGGCGGTCGCGTTCGGCGACGCCTCGCTGACCGGCGTGGGGGCCATGGCCTCGGCCCGGCGGACCCTCGACAGGGCAGCACCTTGGGCCGTCACCGTGAGTAACCCACCCTCGCTCGGCCTCGCAAATCAAACGCGCGATCTTCGTTCGGCGGCAGTAGCCGGCAGCGGAGGGGCCCCTCGAGGGAGCCGTCCGCGCACTACGACGACCTGCGCACGCTCGCCTACCAGTTGACGGACGGGGCCGTATTGCAGCGTGGCGGCTCACCGGCCGGGCCGTATTGCAGCGCGGCCGGCTCACCGGCCTGGTCCTGTAGGGCGAGGACCTGGCTGGTGCCGGCCATGTCGCCCGGCAGATCAGCCTTGACGGCGCCCGCGAAGCGGCCTGGTCGCGGAGGCACCGTGGAGGATGGTGTGTTGTCACCGCTCCTGGCGGGCGGTGTCGTCGGCTCGGCCGCCGGCACCGAGCGAGCCGGTGGGCGAGAAGGTCTGCTCGGCCTGCAGGCGCGGCAGGAGGCGGCGGGAGCGGCGCAGGACCAGGGGCGGGAGTGCGGCACGGAAGACGTGGGCGACACGGAGCCAGGCGGGGGCGTAGACGGCCGTGCGCCGGCGTTCCACGGCTTGTACGAGCCACTGTGCGACGACGTCTGCGGGGTACATGCGCCGGGCGGGGAGGGGCATGTGAGCGCGTAGCTCGCGCAGGACGGCGTGCTGGTCGGCGTCGCGGACCATATCGGTGTCGGTCCAGTTCACGTAGGCGACGCCGACCGCCACGCCGTGCGGGGCCACCTCCGCGCGCAGGGCGTGGGCGAAGGCCTCGGCGCCGGCTTTCGAGGCGCAGTAGGCACTCATCATCGGGGCGGCTCCGAAGGCTGCGAGGGAAGCGACCTGGAGGTAGTAGCCGGCTGTCTGGATCAGATCCGGCAGAAAGGTGTGCGCGGTCAGGGCGCTGCCGGTGAGGTTCACGTCGATGACCCGCTGCCAGGAGGCCATGTCGGTGGCGGTGAATGGGCCGCCCTGGGCGATGCCGGCGTTCGCGACGACGGCGGACGGCGGGCCGAGCTGCCGACGGATCTGCGCGGCCGCTTCTTCAAGGGCTGACTCGTCGGTGACATCCGCCTCGATGGCCAGGGCCCGGGTGGGCAGGTCCGTGGCCACCGCCTCCAGCTGCGTCTTTTCGTGACCGATCAGCGCCAGGCGCGCGCCGCGCCGGGCGAGTTCGCGCGCCAGGGCCGCTCCCAGGCCGCGCGCGGCGCCTGTCACCACGATGGTGCGCTCTGCGAGAGGACTGTCGCCCATGAGCTGCTCCATTCGCCTACCGGGGGTGTCAGTGGACGGTCAATGGGTTCGGCCCCGATGCGGTGTACAGCGGGGGGCGCCGCTACCGGCACGACCCCTTGCCTGAAATCAGAGGACAGCCGGTTTCAGGGTCGCGGCCAGTCGGCCTTCCAGCGAGGCGAGCCGTGAGTGGTCCGCGGCGATGGCCACATACCGCCAGCCGCTGCCGTTCACCGGGCGGTCGGTATAGAGGAGCACGCCTTCACCGTCTGCGGGCCGGAAGTCGAGGCATGAGCCGGTCAGGCGCGCCAGCACCGAGTCGAAGGACGGCAGCGAAGCGCCGGCTACCCCGGTGGACCATACCGGCCGGCCGCCGTGGACCAGTCGGGTGACCAGGGCGTGGGCCGTGGTGGTCGCGGTGCGCCGTACGTTGCACTCCAGCGCGTGCAGGGTCCCGTCCTGCGCACGCACCGCGTCCAGGCTGTAGGGCCCTCGGTAGCCTTCGGCGCCGAGATGGCGCCCCAGCACCCGGGTCCAGTCGGCCAGCTCCGCGCGTGTCAGGTCGGACAGGTCGTCCAGCGGTGAGCGGTAGCCGACGAAGGAGCCGCCACTCATCCGCATCTCGCCGTCGTACAGCACGTCGGCCCCGCCGGCGGTGACGTAGCCTTGCGCGCTGACCGCAGTGGTGTGCCCCACGTATTGTTCGACAACCCAATGCGTGTCCACCGACGGCATCGGCTGCGACGTCCGATCGTCGCGTGTCACGAAGTACAGGCCGTGGCCGCCTGCTGACCGGTCGGGTTTGACCACCACCCGCTCATGTACGGACAGGACTTCGTCGGTGACCCGGAAGAGTTCCGCGCCGGTGCACACACGGCCGTACGGCAGCCGGATGCCCAGCTCATGGGCGACCGCACGGAAGCCGGACTTCGTGTTCAGGCGTGCCACAGCCTTCACGGTTGCGGGCGGCGGTGGGCTCGTCTCGTAGGGGACGACGGGCACGCCGAGTTCTCCGGCCAGGGCAACGGACGCCGCGTCCAGGGCAGTCGGGAGCAGACACGCACCCGGACGCTCGCGAACGAGAGCACGCAACGGCTCCAGCAACCCGTGAGCGGCAAGAGCTTGGGCCGTCGGCAGCAAGGGGGCATCCGGCACGGTCACCACGGTGACGGAACCGTCGGGTATCCCCAGCCGCTCGAAGGCGTAACGGCGGAAAGCGTCGCTGAGGGGGGCCGGGGTGATCAGTACATCACCGGGCCGGGTGAGCCACAGCTTGCGCGCCGCCTGCTCCGACCACCCGCGCAGTACCGACCTCTCGCTGAGGTCCACGGCCAGCGGGGACACAAAATTGGCGAGGATCACGAGCGGCGCCCGTTCCCCGTGTTCAGCGGCGGTATGAGACCGGTCGCCGGCACGCCACGAATGCTCAGACATGGCGGGCACGGACGACCACCAGTTCCTCACGGTTCTCATCGCCCTTGACCAGGCCTTCTTCGACAAGCCACCGCCGCCGTGAGCGCAGCACCGGGCCGTAGGGCACGGTGATCCGGTCAGTGACCGAGGCGTGCAGTCCCGCCTGCGCCAACCGGTCCAGCGTTGCCCGAGGGCCGCACAGACCGGAGTGCACGAGAAGCAACACGCCACCAGGGCGAAGTGCGGCCGGAGCCGCCGCACAGATGCGATCGACAAAAGCCCTTCCGTCCCGGCCCGCGTCCCATGCCCGGGCCCGGCCACGCCGTGGCAGCCGGCTGTCGGGCGAGGGTACGTACGGCGGGTTACTGACGATGAGGTCGTAGGAGCGGCCCGGCACTGCGGCCACGAGGTCACCATGGCGAAAACGGATCCGCTGGCCTGCCAGCCGGGCATTGACCCACCCGGTGACAAGAGCGCGCCGCGAGATGTCGACTGCCGTCACGCGCGCTCCCAGCCGCGATGCCAGGATGGCGAGGGCTCCGCTGCCTGTCCCCAGGTCCAGCACCGTCGTCGCAGGCCCGATGTGTTCCCGGCGCAGGGCGCGCGTCAGCAGTCCCGTGTCCCATTGCGGTGCATAGACGCCTGACGGCGCGAAGGTCACTACCGGTGGCTCAGGCGCCCACGTCTCCGCCGCCATCGCACCACTTCCGTTCGCCAGGGCGACACCCGCGACGGGCGCCGTTTCACGATGATCAGCTCCGGATCCATGCCGATCTCCAGCGCCTCCCTGGGTGCCCAGACCCCGCAGATCCACACGCGCCCCAGCGCCCCGGCTCTCCACGCCACCGTGTGGCCTTCCGCAGGCCGGGACCGGCGAAGACCCGGTCTCGGACGGCGGGTGGTTTCTGCGCCGGACCATCCGACAGGGGACCAACTGGATTCCGCGACCGCTAGGGCCCCAGGTCAGCCTCGGACATGCCGCGCGGGAGCGCGATGTTGCCGCCGATGCGGCGCCTGGTCGTCGCGACCGGAGACGGCCGGATGGGCTGTGCTTCGTTGGACGGATCTCTCTCATGTGCCCGTTATGCCGGTGCCCGCAGTGGTCATGGCTCGTGATGACGGTAGTCCCGTCCCGAGCACGGAGGAACGATGCCGAAACCCCATCCGCTCAAAGCCGCCGCCGAGAAGCTGACCGAGGTCCTGGGTGACCACGGTCCCGCCGAAGGCGTCCCCGGAGCGCCTTCGCTGGAGCCGGTGACGGTCGAGGAGCCGGTCGAGCCACGCGAGCCGCTCCTGCCCAAGCCCGACCAGGGCACCCCCGAGACCGTCAGCCCCACCGGCCAGCCGACCGGTGCGGAGCCCACCCGCAAGGCGCAGAGCGGCGCCTATCTGACCACTGCTCAGGGCACTCGGCTGTACGACACCGATCACTCCCTCAAGGTGGGTGCACGCGGACCGGTGCTGCTGCAGGACCACCACCTGCGCGAGAAGATCATGCACTTCGACCACGAGCGCATCCCCGAGCGCGTGGTCCACGCCCGCGGCGCCGGCGCCCACGGGATCTTCCAGGCCTACGGCACCGCCGAGAACGTCACGCGCGCGGCGTTCTTGCGCAAGGACACCGAGACCCCCGTCTTCGTTCGCTTCTCCACGGTGCTCGGCTCACGCGGATCCGCCGACACGGTGCGCGACACCCGCGGGTTCGCCACCAAGTTCTACACCGAGGAGGGTGTCTTCGACCTCGTCGGCAACAACATCCCGGTCTTCTTCATCCAGGACGCCATCAAGTTCCCCGACGTCATCCACGCCGGCAAGCCGCACCCGGACCGGGAGATCCCGCAGGCACAGAGCGCCCACGACACCTTCTGGGACTTCGTCTCGCTGCACACCGAGGCCCAGCACCACACTCTGTGGAACATGTCCGACCGGGGAATTCCGCGGTCGTTCAGGACGATGGAGGGCTTCGGCGTCCACACCTTCCGCCTCGTCGACGCCCAAGGCGACACGACGCTGGTGAAGTTCCACTGGAAGCCGAAGCTCGGGGTGCACTCCCTGGTGTGGGAGGAGGCTCAGATCACCAGCGGCGTCGACCCCGACTTCCACCGCCGCGACCTCGCCGACGCGATCGAAACCGGCGCCTACCCGCAGTGGGAGCTGGGCATCCAGGTCTTCCCGGACACCCCGGAGCAGACCTTCGAGGGCATCGACCTGCTCGACTCGACGAAGATCGTCCCCGAGGAACTGGCCCCGGTCCAGCCGATCGGCCTGTTGACCCTCGACCGTAACCCGAGCAGCTTCTTCGCCGAGACGGAGCAGGTCGCTTTCCACGTCGGCCACCTGGTCCCTGGCATCGACGTCACCGACGACCCGCTGCTGGCCGGCCGGCTCTTCTCCTACCTGGACACCCAGATCACGCGCCTGGCCGGTCCCAATTTCAACCAGATCCCGATCAACCGGCCGCACGCGCCCGTCAACGACATGCTGCGCGACGGGTTCCACCAGCAGGCCGTGCACACCGGGGTGGCGCCGTACAAGCCGAACTCGCTGGACGGCGGCTGCCCGTTCTTCGCCGGAGCGGACACCGGTGCCTACATCGAGACACCCGTCGAGGTGCCCGCCGGCCGCAAGGTCCGTGACGCCCCTGCCAGCTACGCCGACCACTTCAGCCAGCCCCGGCTGTTCTGGCTGAGCATGACCGCGGTGGAACGCGAGCACATCATCGCCGCCTACACCTTCGAGCTCGGCAAATGCTGGAGCAACGCCATCAAGGAACGGCAGCTGCGCGCGCTCGCCAATATCGACTCCGAACTGTGCGCCCGGGTCGCCGAGGGCCTCGGACTGCCCGCCCCGCAGGCCACCGAACCGGCTGCCGACGTGCAGCCGAGCCCGGCCCTGTCCCAGATCGGCCAGGAATGGCCTGCCGACGGCCGGACCGTCGGCATCGTCACCGACGGCTTGGCCGATGCCGACGGCGTGCGTGCCCTGCGCCAGGCCGTACTGGAGGCGGGCATGGTCCCGCTGGTCATCGCACCGGCCGGCGGGAAGCTCGGCACAGGCGACGACGCGATCACCGTCCAGCGAACCTTCGCCACCGCCCGCTCGGTGGAATTCGACGTCCTCGTCATCGCCGGAGCACCGACACCTGTTCCGGGTGGCGACGCCTACGGCGCACGGGACGCCAAAGCCGGCGCACCCGGTCAAGGCCAGACGGCGCTCGACCCCCGCCTGCTGCTCCTCATCTCCGAAGCCTTCCGGCACGCCAAGGCCATCGGCGGCTGGGCGGGCGCCGAAGCCGTCCTGGAAGCGGCCGGGCTACCCGTCAACGCTCCTGGAGTCGTGTTCGCAGACAGCGGCCAAGCGGTGCTGGACGAAATGACCCCGCTGCTGGCCCGACACCGGGTCTGGGACCGCTTCCCCACCGCCGTCTGACCGCACCACCGCCTCGGGCCCGTCGTCGCGCCGGACGGCGGGGCGATGGGCCGTCATGCTCGACTTCAACGTCGCATGCCGCTTGCCGAATGCCTCGCACCGCGCGAAACGACGACGAGCTCTCCAGGCATGTGTGCTCACCGGTGCAGGCAGAGAGCTGCCATCGAGCGGCAACCACTTCCTTCGCGTTCCGGGGCGGGTGACCGGACATCGCTCACCTCTTCCCGGTGGTCCGCGGCGCAGCACCGCCACTGGCCCGGTCACTCGGACAACGAGGTCACGGGAGTGCGTCCGATCGGATGAGGAACATGAGCAGCACCCACACGGTCCGACTCGAGAGGGAATCACTTTCTGCCGGGCCGAGAACTCGGCTCTGACGTGATCAGCGAGAGGTGGATGTGCGATGGGGCATGGCGGAAATGTGGTCGAGGAACTGATGGCCGACCACCGAGAGGTCGACGAGATGTTCGGCCAGATCCAGGCGATGACCGGTGGGGGACAGGAACTGCGTGATCTCGTGGACGAGGTCACCATCGAGCTCGTGCGCCACTCGGTCGCCGAGGAGCAGTATCTGTACCCGGCGGTGCGCGAGCACATCGAGGGCGGCGACCGGATCGCGGACAAGGAGATCGCGGATCACGGACGCGTCGAAAAGATCCTGAAGCAGCTCGAGAAGACGGACACGGACGACCTTGCGGGCAACCCGCTGCTGCCGCAGCTCATGGACGAGGTGATGGCCCACGTGCGGGACGAGGAGGACAACCTCTTCCCGATGCTGCGCCAGGCCTGTTCCTCCGACATGCTCGAGGAGCTCGGCGACAAGGTCCGCCGGGCCAAGGCCATGGCCCCCACCCGCCCGCACCCCTCCGCCCCCGACACGCCCCCGGCGAACAAGCTCCTCGCTCCGGGCATCGGTCTGGTGGACCGTGCCCGGGATTTCGTCACCGGCCGCGGCAAGTCCTGACCCACCGGGCAAACGTCCGCGCGGACAGCACGCTCTGCACTCCGGGCCCGGACCGCGTACAGC
>NZ_JBHWCC010000068.1:0-41727 GCF_042735715.1 Streptomyces sp. NPDC059582 | reverse complement strand
GGACCTGCACCGCGACCACCCTCCGCGGCGGCAGGGAGCCGGACGCCGCCTCGATGCCGGTCGCCCCGGTCGGCATGCCGGTGCTCGGCGGCGCCGGGGAGCAGGGCGAGCCCGGGAGGATGAGGCACCGGGATCAGCGGGAAGAAGAGCGGGGGCCGTCAGTGGAACGCTCGTGCGCCGGTCACGGCCCAGGGCCGGCGCAGGTGTCGGTCAGGGCCCCAGGACCGACGCGGGTGTCGGTCAGGGCCCCAGGACCGACGCGGGTGTCGGTCCGGAGTCCTGGCACGGCGGCCGTCCCCTGGGGGACGGCCTCGGTACCGCCTCGACGGGTCAGCCCGGGGTGACGGCGGTGCGCACGTCGCCGCCGGACCGCTCCAGCCGGGCCTTGGCCTCGTCGTGGCCGCAGCTCGCCAGCAGCATCACGATCGCGGTCTTGGCGTGGCCGCCGGTGATCTCAAGGGCACGGGTCGCCGTCTCCAGATCGGTGTTCGCCGCCTCCGCCACCATCTGCCGGGCTCGCTCGACGAGCTTGTCGTTGCTCGGGCGGACGTCGACCATCAGGTTGCGGTAGGCCTTGCCGATGCGCACCATGGCGGCGGTGGAGAGCATGTTGCAGACCATCTTCTGGGCGCTGCCCCCCTTGAGGCGGGTGGAGCCGGTCAGCACCTCGGGACCGGTGACCACCTCGATGGCCACGTCGGCGTGCCGGCTGATCACGGCGTCCGCGTTGCAGGCCACCGACACGGTGCTGGCTCCGACCGAGCGGGCGTAGTCGAGGCCTCCGACCACGTAGGGGGTTCTGCCGCTGGCGGCCAGCCCGACCACGGTGTCGCGCGCTGTGAGCTTGACGCCTTCCAGTTCGGTGACGCCACCCTGAGGGTCGTCCTCCGCGCCCTCGACCGCGACGACGAAGGCGTTCGGGCCGCCGGCGAGCAGGGCGATCACCTGGTCGGGGGAGGTGCCGAAGGTGGGCGGGCACTCGACGGCGTCCAGCAGGCCGATCCTGCCGCTGGTTCCCGCGCCGAGGTAGATGAGCCGGCCGTCCTGGCGCAGTGAGTCGGCGATCAGCTCGACCGCGGCGCCGATCTGGGGGAGGGCGGCGCGTACGGCGAGAGCGACCGACTGGTCTTCGGCGTTCATGACGTCGAGCAGTTCGGCGACCGGCATGCGGTCCAGTTCGGCCGTCCGGTCGTTGCGGGTTTCGGTGCCGAGCGCACTGAGGTCCACGGTGCGGGCTTCCTTTCGTGTGGGGGCAGAGCGCGTCAGCTGTCGGCGGGCGACCGGCGGGGAGCCGGCTGCCGGGTGCGTCGGTGGATCGCGCCGTAGGTGTTCTGGAGGGCGGTGGCCACGTCGTCGTAGGAGCGTTGCGCCACTCCGACGAAGAGGCAGTCGATGAGCGCGAGTTGCGCGATGCGGCTGACGGTGGCGCCGGAGCGGAACGGAGTCTCCCGGACGCTGGTGGTGAGGACCACATCGGCGCTCTGGGCGAGGGGGGAGCGTGCGTAGTTGGTGAGGGCGATGGTGCTCGCACCGCGCTCGGCCGCGTCCCTCAAAGGCTCGATGGTGTCCTGGGTGCTCCCGGAGTGGGAGATGGCTATCGCCACGTCGCCGGGCCCGAGCAGCGCGGCCGCGGTCAGGGCGGCGTGCATGTCGGTCCAGATGAATGCCATGAGGCCGATGCGGTGCAGCTTCTGGTGCAGGTCCTGGCCCACGAAGCCGCTGGCTCCGACGCCGAAGATGTCCACCCGGCGGGCTTGACTGACCGCGTCGATGGCCCGGCCCAGTGCTTCGATGTCGATGCCGTTGCCGGTCTCCTGCAGGGCGCGGACCTCGTTGTAGATGATCTTTTCGGTGATCTGGGCGAGCGAGTCGGTGGCGCTGATGTCCGTGCTCGGGGACGGACGGTCTCCGCCGAGCGCGTCTTCGCGTGCGGCCGCGCTTGCCAGGGCCAGGCGCAGCTGGGCGTACTTCGCCAGTCCGATGGCTCGGCAGAACCGCATCACCGTGGCGCCGGAGGTCTCCGCACGGTCGCCGAGGGCGCCGATCGACAGGCTCGCGGCTTCGGCCGGGTCGGCCAGGACCGTCTCGCCCACGCGTCGTTCGGACGGCGCCAGCGACGGCAGGGCCCCGCGGATGCGCACCAGGATGTCGGCGGCCGGTTCCGGTGCCGGCTCGGCCGCGTCCTGCCGATTGACCGGGTGCGCCATGGGGTCCTCCTGAGTGGGTGGGCGCCAGCGTAGCCACGGTCCAGGGTTAGGTCAAAAAGCTACGGAACAAATGATCTTCCGTAACTTATTGACATGTGGAGGTCGACCTTCCGATACTCGCTGCACATTGGACGACCTTCAGCGGACCGTGCGGTGAATCCGAAGCGGTCCGCTCCCCGTCTTCGAAAGGAGAGCGCTCGTATGACGGCTGTGCTGGCTGTGGACCTGGGTAAGACTGGCTGCCGTGCCACGATCTGGACCGGCCACGCCGACGAACCCCGACTCGTGCGCGAGGTCCCCGGGGCCCCCGGACTCGCCGTCCCCGACGGTGTGACATCGGCGGCGGTCGCGGTCGTCGCCGCCGCCGCATCGCTGCTCGAAGACGCGGAGATCGGCCGTCTGGACGCCGTGTGCGTGGGGGCGGCGGGTGCCGCCGCCGCCCCCGACGCCGCCCGCGCTCTGGCCGATCGTCTGCTGGACCGGCTGCCCACCGACGAGGTCGCCGTCACCAGTGACGCGATCACCGCGCATGCGGGCGCCCTGGGCGCCGGCACCGGTGTCGTGCTCGCCGCGGGGACCGGGGCGGTCGCCGTCGGGGTCGGTGACGGGGGAGTGCTTGCCCGGGTCGACGGGTGGGGCCCCTGGCTGGGCGACGAGGGAAGCGGCGCGTGGATCGGCCTCGCCGGACTGCGCGCCGCGCTGCGCGCCTTTGACGGCCGGGGAGCGGACACCGCGCTGCATCAGGCGGCGATCGACATGTTCGGCGAACTCGGCCGGCTGCCGCTCGTTCTGACCGAGGAGAACAACCCCGCCCGGACCGCCGCGTCCTTCGCTCCCGTGGTCGGCCGCACGGCCGCTGCCGGAGACCGGGTCGCCGCCGAGATCATGGGGGCGGCCGCGGCCGCGCTGGGGGAGGCGGTGATCGCCGCCGCGCGGCAGATCGGGGCATCCGGCCCGGTCCCGGTCGCCATCACCGGCGGACTCGCCGGGGTCGGCGGTCCACTGCTGGATCCGCTCCGCGCCGTGATCGCCGAGTCCGGCCTGTCCTTGACCCTGCAGGCGCCGCTCGGTGATCCGCTCGACGGGGCGCGACGGCTCGCCCTCAGCAGTGACTTGCCTCACGAGTCCTTTATCACGCGTATCAGACATCACACGACGATCCCGGCGGCCCCACCGCGGTGATCGCCACATCCCCCGTCCGGCCCTGAGGCAGGGCGGGACACCGACCTACTCCGCTAACAGTCCCCCTGCTGATGCTCCGGCATCGGCCTCTCACAGCCGGTGTGAACGCACCGGCCCCTCGCAAAGGAGCGAGCCCGTGCGTCACCTGGACCTCGTGGTGATCGTCGCGTATCTCATCGCGATCGCCTGGATCGGTCTGCGCCTGTCAGGGCGGCAGAAGTCGGCGAAGGAATACTTCGTCGGCGAAGGCAAGATGCCCTGGTGGACCGTCTGTTTCTCGGTCGTGGCCACCGAGACCAGCGTGCTCACGGTCATCAGCGTGCCCGGCGCCGCCTACACCGGCGGCGGCTTCGGCAACGTCGAGCTGGCCTTCGGCTACATCGTCGGCCGCGTGATCGTCGCCACGGTGCTCATCCCCCTGTACAAGCGAGGTGGCTTCGTCAGCGCCTACCAGTACCTCGGTGACCGCTTCGGTCTGAAGCTGCAGGGCCTTGCCTCGATCACCTTCGTCTTCACGCGGCTGCTCGCCGAGGGGGTGCGCCTGTTCGCCTCGGCGATCCCGATCAAGCTCCTGCTCGACGAGCTCGGCGTGCACACCAACTTCAAGATCATCATCATCGTGCTGACCCTGATCACCGTCCTCTACACCTACATGGGCGGCATCAAGGCGGTCATCTGGACCGACGCCATCCAGATGGTCCTGTACATCGGCGGTGCGATCCTGGCGATCGTGGTCCTCAGCGGACACGTCGGCGGCGGCGGCTTCTCCGACGCCCTGCACGCCGGCCGGTTCAAGCTGTTCGACACCGACTTCGACCTGGCTCACATCATGACCAGCTCGTTCGCCCTGCCCACGGCGATCATCGGCGGTGCGATCTTCGCGATGGCCAGCCACGGCTCCGACCAGCTGATCGTCCAGCGCATCCTGGCCACCAACAGCCTGCGTGACAGCCAGAAGGCCATGATCGGCTCCGGTATCTTCGTCGCCATCCAGTTCGCCGCGTTCTCCCTCGTGGGCGCGCTGCTGTGGAGCTACAACAGCCAGAAGACCTTCGCGGACATGGGCCTGCAGAGCGCGGACAACCTGTACCCGAACTTCATCCTCCACGACCTGCCCGTGGGAGTCTCGGGCCTGCTGGTGGCCGGCATCCTCGGCGCGGCGATGGGCTCGCTGTCGTCCGCACTGAATTCGATGTCCAACTCCACCGTCTCGGACATCATCCACAGCTTCTTCAAGCGGGCTCCCTCCGACGAGACGCTGCTGAAGCTGGCCCGCGTGATGACGCTGGTGTGGGCCGTACTGATGGCGATCTTCGCCTGTGCCTTCAGCACCAGCACCGGCAACGTCTACGTCACCGGCCTGACCATCGCCGGATACACCTACGGCGCACTGCTCGGCGCGTTCCTCCTCGGCCGTCTCGTCAAGCGCTCGAACGAGATCGATGCCGTGGTCGCCTTCCTGGTCACCATCGGCGTGATGACCTATGTGGTGCGCAGCGTCAAGATCGACGTCACCGTGGCCGGGGCCACGGTGCCCACAGCCATCGCGGCGCAGTGGCTGGTCCCGCTGGGCGTCATCATCACCCTGGTGGTGGGAAGCGTGATGAGCCTGTTCCACCAGGCGCCGGCCCCGAAGCCCGCGCTGGTGCGCGACGAGGCCGAGCAGGACACCGTGACGGTGGCCTGACACACAGCGGCGCTCACACCGGCCCTGAGCCGAGGCGGTTGCGGTGCAGCACCTGCACCGCAACCGCCCTCCGCACCTTCCACACGACCTGGAGGATCCATGATTCGCGTTCCCCTGCCCGGACCCGTGCGCGGCACCGCCGCAGCTCCCGCGGGCCACTCGCTGCACGGCGACAGGGAGGCATCGTGCGCGTGATCGGCCTGATGTCCGGCACCTCCTACGACGCCATCGAAGCCGCGGCAGCCGACCTGACCTTTGAGGGCGACACGCTGGTGATGCGCCCCCTCGGCGCGTTGAGCCTCCCGTACCGCGACGACGTACGAAGCAGGATCGGTGCCGCGTTGCCTCCGGCGGCCACCACCATGGAGGACGTCTGCCGCCTGGACACCGCCCTCGGCCAGGCCTTCGCGGACGCCGCGGTTCGTGGCGTGGAAGAGCTGTGCTCCGGCAGCGCCGACCTGGTGGTGTCGCACGGCCAGACCATGCACCACTGGGTCGAGAACGGTGTGGTGCGCGGGACACTCCAGATCGGCCAGCCCGCCTGGATCGCCGAGGCCACCGGACTGCCCGTCGTCTTCGACCTGCGCAGCCGGGACGTCGCCGCCGGCGGCCAGGGCGCGCCCCTGGTCAGCATGGTCGACGCCCTGCTGCTGCGAGGCCGGGACGGCGTCCCCGCGGCGCTCAACCTGGGCGGCATCGCCAATGTGACAGTGGTCGCGCCCGACGCCGATCCGACCGCCTTCGACACCGGCCCCGCCAACGCGCTGGTGGACGCCGCCGTACGGCACTTCACCGACGGGGAGCGCGACTACGACGAGGACGGCAGGGGCGCCGCCTCGGGCCGGGTGCATCCCGGCCTGCTGGCCCGGCTGCTGAGCGACCCGTACTACCGCAGAGCGGCACCCAAGAGCACCGGCAAGGAGCTGTTCCACCTGCCGTATCTGCTGGACGCCCTGGCGGCTGAACCCGTACCGGACCAGAACGACGTCCTGGCCACGCTCACCCGGCTCACCGCCGTGACCGTCGCGGACGCCTGCCGTGCCCTCGGCGTCACCGAACTCGTCATGTCCGGCGGCGGCGTCCGCAATCCCGTGATGACCGCGATGATCGGCGAAGAACTGCCCGGCGTGCGACTCTTGGTCAGTGACGACCTCGGTGTGTCGTCCACCGCCAAGGAAGCCCTGGCCTTCGCCGTCCTGGGGTTCCTGACAGCCCACGGACTGCCGGGCGTGGTGCCCTCGTGCACCGGTGCCCGCCACTCCTCGGTACTCGGCAGCATCACTCCGGGCCGCGGGCCACTGCAGCTGCCCGTGGCGGCGACTCAGCCGCGAACTCTGCGGGTCGTCGGCTAGACCCCTGTCCGGGCGGGCCGCGAGCCGGACAGCGCCGCCCGGACGGACCCGCGCGATGCCGCCCCTTCGCCGGGACGGACCCGCGCGATGCCGCGATGCCGCACCCTCGCCTGTTTCTCCAGCCTGCCGGTGGTCCCCGGACCGCCCCGAGTTGTTTCGAAGGACCCATGAGCCCCTCAGCCGTGATCCCTCCGCCGCCCGCCGACGGCAACCGCGCGACCGACCTGGCTGAGCTGCTGCGTGGCTGTGTCAGCGACCCCGCCAGAGTGCGCACCGGTGTGCCCCAGCGGGCCGCCGCGGCGCACGACGCGTCCCACTATCTCCTCGACCCGCAAGCCGTCGTACGCGCGGCGTCCGCCACCGAGGTGGGGGCGCTGATGGCCGCCGCACGTACCGCGGGCCTTCCGCTGACCTTGCGCTCCGGCGGCACCAGCCTCTCGGGGCAGGCCGGCGGCGACGGCGTCCTGGTCGATGTGCGCACCCACTGGCGCGGCGCCGAGGTACTCGACGACGGTCTGCGCATCCGGGTCAAGCCCGGGACGACCGTCCGCCAGGTGAACGCCCGGCTCGCGCGCTACGGCCGCCGACTCGGCCCCGACCCCGCGAGCGAGTCCGCCTGCACCATCGGCGGGGTGGTGGCCAACAACTCCAGCGGCATGAACTGCGGGACCCAGGACAACACCTATCGCACGCTGGAGTCGCTGCAGTTCGTCCTGCCCTCCGGCACCGTCGTCGACTCCGGGGCCAAGGACGCGGACGACCTTCTGCTCGCCCGCGAGCCCGAACTCCACGCCGGGCTGGTCCGGTTGCGCGACCGGGTCCGTGGCTCGGCGCAGTCCCGAGCCATCATCGAGCACCAGTTCTCCATGAAGAACACCATGGGCTACGCGCTCAACTCCTTCCTCGACCACACCCGTCCGGTCGACGTGCTGGCCCATCTCATGATCGGCAGCGAAGGCACCCTGGGCTTCGTGTCCGAGGCCGTGTTCCGTACCGTCCCGGTCCTCCCGCACGCCGCCACCGGACTGCTTGTACTGGCGAGCCTGGCCGAGGCCACGGACGCGCTGCCGGCACTGCTCGCGGCAGGTGCCCGCACCGCCGAACTGCTCGACGCGGCCGCCCTGCGCGTGGCGCAGCTCGACGCCGACGCGGACGAGGAGCTGCGCGGCCTGCGGGTCGAGCGACACGCAGCGCTCCTGGTCGAATTCGCCGAGGACTCCGCCGAGCAACTGGAGTCGGTGGTGGAAGCCGCGCGCCCGGCCCTGTCCCGGATCCCGGTCGCCGGTGGCGGACGACTCACCCGCGACCCGAAGGCCCGTGCGCGACTGTGGCACCTGCGCAAGGGTCTCTACACCGCGGTCGCCGCCGCGCGCCCGGCCGGCACCACGGCGCTCCTGGAGGACGTCGCGGTACCGATGCCGCGGCTCACCGAGACCTGCGAAGGTCTCATCGGCCTCTTCGACCGGCACGGATACGAGAACACGGTCATCTTCGGCCACGCCCGCGACGGCAACGTGCACTTCATGCTCACCCAGGACTTCGACTCCGCCGCCGAGATCGACCGCTACGCCCGCTTCACCGACGACATGGTCGACCTGGTCCTCGACGCGGGCGGCACACTCAAGGCCGAGCACGGCACCGGCCGCGTCATGGCTCCCTACGTCCGGCGCCAGTACGGCGACGAGCTGTACGGCGTGATGCGCGAGGTCAAACAGCTCTGCGACCCGTCGGGCGTCCTCAACCCCGGGGTCGTCCTGGACGACGACCCGACCGCTCACCTGCGGCACCTCAAGGCCGTTCCCCCCGTCGACCCCGAGCTCGACCGCTGCGTCGAGTGCGGGTACTGCGAGCCGGTCTGCCCCACCGCCGACACCACCACCACACCGCGCCAACGCATCGTCCTGCAACGGGAGATCGCCCTTGCCGTCGCGAGCGGCGACGAGAAGCGCCGTCAGGAGCTCGAAGCCGACTACACCTACGCGGCCGTGGACAGCTGCGCCGCCGACAGTCTGTGTGTCACCGCCTGCCCCGTGGTCATCGACACCGGCGCGGTGATGAAGCGACTGCGCAGCGAACGGCACGGCACCCTCGCCCAGTCCGTCGGCAAGGCGACCGCCAACCACTGGGGGACCGCCCTCAAGGGCGTTCGGCTCGGGCTCACCGCCGCCCACGCCATGCCCACCCCTGTGACGCGCGCTGCCACCGGGGCCATGCGCCGTCTCGGCGCGTCCGAACTGGTGCCGGCCTGGACCAAGGACGTGCCGCGCAGCGGCGAGCCGCGCCCCGCCGCCCGTGAGCCTGAGCAAGCGCGGGCGGTGTTCTTCGCGGCGTGCATCGGGACCGTGTTCGCCCCGGAGGGCGAGCAAGCGGGAGATGACCGTCCACGTGGAGCCGCCGGAGCGTTCCTGGCTCTGTGCGAACGGGCGGGCGTCCCGGTCACCGTCCCCGCGGGACTGGACGGGCTGTGCTGCGGTACTCCGTGGCAGTCCAAGGGCTTCACCGACGGCCACCGGGCCATGGCCGAACGCACCCTGGAGGTCCTCTGGGAGGCGACCGGCCACGGCAGGCTGCCGGTGGTCTGTGACGCCTCCTCCTGCACGCACGGACTGGAGCAGCTCACCGGCGCGTTGCCACCGGAGGAACGTGGGCGCTATCAGGGTCTGCGCATCGTCGACAGCGTGGAGTTCGCCGTCGAACATCTCCTCCCGGCGTTGCCGGAGCCACGCCGACTGGACTCCATGGCGCTGCATCCCACGTGTTCCACCGTGCACCTGGACATCAACGGCGCGCTGCGGGCACTCGCGGACGCGGTGTCCACCGACGTCATGGTGCCCGACAGCTGGAGCTGCTGCGCCTTCGCCGGAGACAGGGGACTGCTCCATCCCGAGATCACCGCCGGTGCCACCGCCGCCCAGGCCGCGGAGGTGACGGAACGTGAGCACGACGCCTACGCCTCGTGCAACCGCACCTGCGAGATGGGCATGACCCGGGCCACGGGCAGGCCGTACCGGCACATCCTGGAACTGCTCGAAGAAGCCACACGCTGACTGCAGGCGCTGCCCGGTGCCCTGCCTACGACAGCCTGAACCGGGCCGTCACCCACCTGGTCCGGCGTCGGCCGACCCTCGGGTCGGTCGCGCCACCTCACAGCCGCCGGACGCGCAGCACTCCGGTCAGCATCGGGAGAGTGAACTCGCCGAGGGCGGTCTCCGGTCTCCTCGCGAGGAATGCGCGGATCCGGCCCAGTGTGGCTACTCGCTCCTGTGCCGGCATGACCAGCACCCCCGCGCGCGTCGCGAGGGTCGCCACGAGAGAGTCGGCGGTGCGGCGCTGCCCGTGCGGGAACTCGGCCTGTTCCGGCGAGCCGAACCGGCCGGCCACGCCGGTCTCCTTCGGAAGGTGCGCGCCGGCCGTCTCCGCGCGCCAACTGGTGGGTGTGTCACGCGGGCCGACGGCCGCGCTCCCGCCGACCCGTGCGAGCGCGGCGACCCACTCGACCCGGTCGTCCATGACGTTCCACAGGCCGGCCAGCACACCACGGGGTGCGAGGACCCTGGCGATCTCGGGTCCTGCGACGGCCATGTCGAACCAGTGCATGGCGTTGCCGGCCAGCACGGCATCGACGGACGCGTCCGGGAGCGGTATCGCCTCGGCGCTGCCCGGCAGGGCACGGACACTCGGCAGCGAGCGGCGCAGCTCGGTCAGCATCGCCGGGTCGGGTTCGACCGCGGTGACTTCGGCACCCAGCGCGACCAGAGTGGCGGTGAGCTTGCCGGTTCCTGCGCCGAGGTCGAGCACGCGCGGGCCGGGCGCGGGCCCGAGCGCCCAGCGCACCGCGGCCTGCGCGTAGTCCGGACGGTGCTCGTCGTACGCCACCGCCGCCGCGCCGAACGACGAGGCGTGAAGCAGCCGTTCGTCCCTGTCCACGCCTCACCGTATCGGTGCTGCCGGCGGTCGACCACCCCGCCTCACCAGGATGTCGACGGCCACCCGACTACGAACCTCGCGCTCACCTGGGAAGTCCCTCCGGCTGGTGCGCGACCTCGGGTGAGCGGCGGATGCGCGGCGGGAGCCGCAATGGCCTGCCGTTGCCGGCCACTTGGGAACCTGTGGGCACTTCGAGGTCGTCCCGCGGACGCGTCGCGGCCCGGTTCGAGATGGTTCCGGGCCTCGGCGCGGTGGGCTCATCGCGCCGAAGCCCGGACAGGGAGTGGGACGGGATGTCAGGCGGTCAGCCGTACCGGCAGTTCGAAGAGGTCGTTCTGGGTCACGACCGGCTTGTTCCGCAGCGCCGACGCGGGCACTGCCAGGTCCAGCTGCGGGAAGCGGGCGTACAGGGCGGGCAGCGCCACGCCGGCCTCGAGGCGGGAGAGCGCTGCTCCTGGGCATACGTGGGGGCCGTGGCCGAAGGAGATGTGGCGGGTACGCGTGTCGCGGGTCACGTCGAAGTCTCCGGCGGTGGGACCGTGTGCCTGTTCGTCTCGGCCCAGCGCCCCGTAGGACACGATGAGCGCGTCTCCTGCCGGGATGACCTTGTCGCCGACGGGGACGTCCTCGGTCGCGAAGCGGATCAGCACGTGCGAGGTCGGCGTCGACCAGCGCAGCGTCTCCTCGACCACCGCCGACCAGTCCACCGTGCCTGACAGGACCATGGCCTTCTGATCGGGGTGGGTGGAGAGGTTGACGACCGCGTTGACGATGAGAGAGATGGTGGTCTCGTGGCCGGCGGCGACCATCAACTGCAGGGTGGAGACGATTTCCTCGTCGGTGAGCTGGTCGCCGTTCTCGGAGGCGAGGACGAGCGCGCTCGTCAGGTCGTCCCCGGGTTCCGCGCGTTTCGCCGCTACCGTCTCGGCCATGATGCCGGCGAGTTCGACGAGGGTGGCGATGACCTCCTCGGGCGGGGTCTGAGTCGAGAAGAACTTCTCGAACAGGACCTTCAGCCGGGGAAGTCGGGATTCGTCGATGCCCATGAGATCTGCCACGACGTACATCGGCAGCGGATAGGCGAAGGCTGCCTTCAGGTCGACGACGTCAGCGTCCGCGGGCAGTCGGTCCAGCAGCTGCTCGGTCAGCTCGGCGATGCGGGCGCGCATGGCCTCCACTCGGCGTGGGGTGAGTGCCTGGGCGACGAGTGTGCGCATCCGGCGGTGGTCGGCGCCGTCCACGGTCAGCATGGAACGGCCCGGGTTGGCCAGTCCGATCAGCGGCCAGTCCTGCGGGATCTCTCCGCGCTGCCAGGCACCCCACACGTTGATGTCCTTGACCAGGCGCGGATCAGTCAGCAGTGCCTTGGCCTCGGCATGGTGGGTGACGGCCCACACGGGAACGTTTCCGGGCAGTTCGACCGCGACCAGGGGGCCCGCGGCGCGTAGCTTCGCGCTCTCGCCGTCCAGGTCGTTGACGAACGGGTCGAGTGCGATCCGTGATGCTTCGGTGCCGGTCGTCATGCTCGGTTTCCTCCCAGGGCGGGGGTGGGTGTGAAATGCACGGGCAGCTCGGTCAGTCCGCGCAGCCAGGGCGAGGGGCGACGGGTCAGGGATTCGGCGGGAATCGCCAGATCGATGTCGGGCAGCCGGTCGAGGACCACTTCGATACCCGTCCGGGCGATGACCTCGGCGACTTCCTGAGCCGGGAAGGGACAGCGGTGCTCGCCGTGACCGAACGAGAAGTGCGCGCTGTTGCCGCCGGTGAGGGCGGAGCCGTCGGTGCGTACCTGCGGGTCGGAGTTGGCGGCCTGCAGGCCCAGGAGCAGCAGGTCTCCTGCCCGGATGTGGTGGCCGCCGAGGTGGGTGTCGCGTGAGGCCCAGCGGCCGGCGACGTTCTGGGTGGGCGTGTCCTCCCAGAGGACTTCGTTCATGGCCTCGGCGACGCTGTGGCGGCCGCCGAACAGGGAGGCGGCGAAGCGGTCGTCGGTGAGCATCAGACGCAGGGAGTTGCCGATCCAGTCGGCGGTGGGCTGGTGCCCGGCGGCCATCATCACCATGAGGTCCTGGGCGATCTCCTCGTCGGAGAACCCACTGTCGTCGGCCAGCATGCGCGAGACGACGTCGTGGGCGGGTTCGGCCCGGCGTCCGGCCAGCAACTCCGCCATGGACGCGGCCAGATGGGACTGACCCGCGAGGGCCCGCTCCCGGCCGTCGATCATGTCGTTGAGCGCGGTGACCAGCCCGGGGCCGTCCTCGTCGGAGAACCCGTACAACTGGGCCAGGACGCGTACCGGCAGCAGCATGGCGTACTGGCCGATGAGGTCGGCTCGACCCAGCGGGGAGACGGAGTCGATGAGTTCGTCGGCGAACCGTTCGGCGTGGCCGCGCAGTTCGTACGGGTCGGTCCCTTCCAGAGCGTTGCTGATCATGGCGGCGCGCTCGCGGTGCCGCTCGCCCACGGTGTACAGGATGGAGGGCTGCTTGCGGCCGATCATGGGCAGCAGGGGCCAGTCGCCGGGAATGGAGTCCCACTGGTTCCACAGGTCCGAATCGCGACTGAAGAGGACCGGGTCGCCGGTCACCTGGTGCAGTTCGCGGTAGCCGAGTACGAGCCATGCCGGTACGCCGCCGTCCAGCAGCACCGGTGTGACGGCGCCGTGGTCGCGGCGCATCTCCCTGTACAGCAGGGCGGGTTCGGTCTGGAAACGGGGACCGCTGAGCGGAACGGCGTCGGTGGTCACGCGAACTCCCGTGGGGAGGCGACAGCGCGGGCCGTCTGCCCGGCGTAACGGTTCTTGATGTGTCGGACCAGGGTGATGAGCACCTGCTTGCTGGACTCGCGTGAGCGGGCGTCACAGTCGACCAGCGGCACGTGCGGATCGAGGTCGAGGGCCGCACGGACGTCGGCGTGGGTGTGGCGGACGTCGCCGAAGTCGTTGCAGGCGACGATGAACGGTGTCCCGTGACGTTCGAGGCGGTCGATCGCGTACCAGGAGTCGTCGATGCGGCGGGTGTCGACGAGGACGACCGCGCCGAGGGTGCCGGAGAACAGCCGGTCCCACAGGAACCAGAAGCGTTCCTGGCCCGGTGCGCCGAACAGGTAGAGGATGTTGCGCGCGTCGAGTGTGATGCGGCCGAAGTCGAAGGCGACGGTGGTGGCGCTCTTCCCGCGCACCTCGCTGATGTCGTCCACCGTCTCGCCGGCCCGGGTCATCGTCTCCTCGGTGTTGAGGGGGCGGATCTCGCTCACCGAACGGACCATGGTCGTCTTGCCGACGCCGAAACCGCCCACGATGACGATCTTCAGACCGTTGTCGGCGGTGGCACCCAGGGGGGTGCGCACGTCAGATATTGCGGAGTCCAACGAGCACCTGCTCCAGGAGGTCGGGGTCGGGAAGGGCCGATCCGCGGGGATGGCGTGCGCTGACGCGGCCTGTCGCGAGAAGGTCGGACAGCAGAATCTTGGTGATGCTCACCGGCAGGCCGAGTTCCGCGGCGACCTCCACCACGGCGGTGGGGGCTTGCGTGATCCGCAGGATCGTGGCGTGCTCCGACTGCATGCCGGCCGACGGCTCGCACTCGGCCACCACCAGCGTGACCAGATCGAAGGGGCTGTCCGGTCCGGGTCTGCTGCGTCCGCCGGTGAGGGTGTAGAGGCGGTCGGGGGCGTCGTCCCTGCCGGGGCGGCTCATGCGGTGCGAGGCGGGGCCGTCAGGTGCTCGCCGAGCTGCTCCACCAGCTCGCTCATGTTGTGTCCGATCAGCCCGGCGTCGGCTTCCTCGGTGGTCACCACGGCAAGGTGGGCGCCCTCGCCGGCCTCGACGATGAAGAGGGTTCCGCCGTAGAACTCGGTCATCGACGAGCGCACGCCGCCGCTGCCGTCGCCGAACTCCACCGAGGCGCCGTGCGCCAGCGCCTGGATTCCGGAGGCGATGGCGGCCAGGTGGTCTGCCTGGTCGACCGTCAACTCCTTCGTGCGGCAGAGCTTCAGCCCGTCGCGGGAGAGCACCAGTGCGTGGCGGGCACCCGGAGTGCGCTCCAGGAGTCCTTCGATGAGCCAGGTGAGCTTCTCGTCGACGGTGGTCGTGCCGGTCATGAGGTGGTGTCGCCTTCCGGGTGTCTGGGGGAGCGGGACGAGATATCGGGTGCCGTCTCGGACGATGCAGACCGTGCGGCCTGCGCCTGCTGAGGAGTCGGCGGCAGTGGGTGGTGGCCGGAGGTCTCTCCGGGAGTGGTGCGTACGGCCTGACGGAAGGCGCCGAAGCGGTCGGCCCTGGTACGGATGTCACCCGCGGCGGGCTCCGTCCGATGTTCGGTGTCCCGGGGTACCGAGCGAGCCTGCTCCGCGGCGGCGAGCGTACGGCCCCGGCGTCGTCTGGGCAGGCCGGAGGGTCCGTCCGGCGCCTCCTCATCCGTAGCGTCGCGGCCGGTGGCAGGCGTGGCGGACACGGTGTCGGCCGGAGGTTGCCGTACCGACGGGGCGGCCGGCTGAGGCTGCGCCGGCGAGGTGGAACGCGGCTCGGGCGCGGCGGTGGTGAGGATGTCCTGTGGGATGAGCACCAGCACACCGGTGCCGCCGCGCGCGGAGGGACGGAACGACACCTTCAGCCCGTACTTGCGCGCCAGGCGGCCGACCACGGCAAGACCCAGCCGGGTACCGGTGAGCCCGCCCAGTCCGGTCGCACCGCCGGACACGGCCTGTTCCGCCCGGCGCAGCTGGACATCGCCCATGACGAGCCCGCTGTCCTCCACGGAGACGATGGCACCCGCGGGAACCTCTTCGACGTAGACATGGACCTCGGCGTTGGGCGGCGAGAAGTTGGCCGCGTTGTCCAGGAGTTCCGCCAGAGCGTGCATGACTCCCTCGGCGGCGTGTCCCGCGACAGCGCTGTCGCTCACGGAGTGCAGCCGGATGCGCTGGTAACCGCCGATACGGCCCATGGCGCCGCGCAGGATGGACTCCATACGGATAGGACGCGCCCACCGACGCCCGGAGCGCGCGCCCGTGAGGACCGCGACCGAGTCCGCGAGACGACCCGCCTGCGCCGTGCGGTGGTCCAGGTGGAGCAGGTCGGCCAGGACCTCCTCGTCGCTGTGCCGTTCTTCCATCGCCCGCAGGTCGGCGAGGGTGCCGGTGGCCAGCGCCTGCATACGAGCCGCCGCGTTCGCGGTCGCGGAGAGTGCCGCGGCCCGCTCGCCGGCGGCTTGCTCGAGCTGCGCGGACAGTCGCCGCACCTCGTCGGCCAGCCGCGCCCGCTCGGCCTCGCCCGCCTGCACGAGCCGGTCACGCTCGGCCGCGGCGGCGTCACCGAGGTCCTGCTTCTCCTGCCGCCACCGCTCAGCCGAACGCACTCCCTCTTCGACGGCGCGCTGTGCCTCGGCTGCCGTGATGCGGTGCGCGGCACGGTCGGCCCGTGCGGCCCGCAGTCCGTACGCGGCGACCGTCACCGACGCGCACAGCAGCAGCGCGGAAATGCCCGCGCACCAGCCGAGCGGGCCGCGTACGGAGGACGGCGCCGCGGCGACGGCCCAGGCGACGACGAGAGCCGAGGCGGCCGCGGTGGCAAGGAAGACGGGGAGCAGGGATCGGAGGGTGGGGCGGTCGCCGTGGGCGGCGGGCGCGGTCATCAATCGGTTCCTCGACTGGCCACGTCGTATTGCGGCCCTCGTGTCGTTCTGGGGAAAATTACGTGCGGAAAACCACGGGTGTCGATCAACAAGGCGTCACTATACGAGAGTTTGCGATCAAGGTGAGAGGGTCTCGCGTGCACGGCCGGCCACCCCGCGAGCAGACGGTGGTGACGAGTCGGACATGAGGTGTGTCGCACGCTTCGTGGACGGCGCTGGGTGACTTCGACAGCGCCGCTCACCGACAAGGGGAGCTGTCCGGGCTGCCTCGCCGACGCCCACTTCTCGAAGCAGTCGCCAGGGACGAGCACCGGCGCCCTCGGGTGCGGCGGTCGGCGATCGAGGGCCCGGTCTCTTCCTGGGTCTGTGGGACATCGGCGGCGAGGGCCGAGGTCGGTCTCGCCCCGCAGACGTCGCCTGCCGCGTGGGAGCAGAAGGAAGCGACCTCGAACCACGTCCTGGCTCGCTCGACCCGGATGGGCCGGGTATCACACCGGCCCTGCCCCGCATCCGGTCGGAACTCGCGGGCCCCGCCGCAGCGGTCGCCTCAAGAGCATCGCCGACGACGAGGAACTGCGGCGCGCCCGCCGGGCCATCCTGCCGCGGTCGATGTACTGAGCCCGGCCGCCGGGGCGGTGAGGGGTATGGGCAAGGTCAGGGGCATGTGCGCTGACGGCCCGTTCACTCTGCCAGGAAGCGGCCGATCGGCGGTTTCACCGCGGTGAGCGTCGCGTAGACCACGATGTTGCTCCGGTATCCGGCGTTCTTGACGTAGCCGCCGCAGGTGATCAGCCGTAGCTCGGGCC
Source organism: Streptomyces sp. NPDC059582 (assembly GCF_042735715.1). NCBI lineage: Bacteria > Bacillati > Actinomycetota > Actinomycetes > Kitasatosporales > Streptomycetaceae > Streptomyces > Streptomyces sp. NPDC059582. Next base: position 24,936 of record NZ_JBHWCC010000068.1, on the reverse strand, counting down.
GTTCGGAGCCGCCGTAGACCTTCTTGTTGGGGAACCTCGCCTTGTCGTAGACCTCGACCGCGTCCACGGTGAACATGGCCGTGCGCCCGTCTGCCCGGCTGATCTCGATCATGTCGCTCTTGGCGAGGGCGCCGAGGTCGTAGAAGACGCCGGGGCCGCCCGTGCGCAGGTCCACATGGCCCGCGATCACGGCGGTGCCTGCCGAACCGGGTGCCGGGCCCTTGCCGTACCAGCCGGCGAGGTTGGGGTTGTCGCCGGGCGGAGGCCGCAGCGCCCCCGCCTTGTCGAGATCCAGCGTGGTCATGGGGGCGTTCACGCTGATGGCGGGGACGCGAAGCCGGACCGGCTTCGACCGGGGCAGCGGCTGGACGGTGGGGTGCGTCGCCGGGGCGGTGCGGCCGGGCCTGCTGCCTGCTGACGGAGTGGCGAAGGCCTGGCCGGCCGCAGGCTGTGGTGGCTGCCTGTCGAGCATCGCGCCGATCACCAGCACGCTGCCCGTCACCAGTGCCACGACCAGATACTTGACCGGGGGGACGAACACGGGTGGGGGCGCGCCGGCCTTGTGCCAGGGTTTCGTCGCGGTCGAGTCTCTTGCCTGCGGCCGGGTGGGGTTCATTCCGTCCTCGGGGCGAGTGCGGTGTCCGGCCGGTGTGGCAGGAGCTGGGCGGTCAGGTTCGGCTGCTGTGCGAGCGGCGGCGCATCCTGACCAGCCCCCCGGCGGTGGCTGTGGCGAGCAGTGCACCGCCCACGACGATCTGTGTATCGGTGTCCTTGGCGGCTCCGAAGCCGGCTTCGACGGCGCCGTTCGGTTCCCGTCCGTTGATCTGGTAGGTATCCGTGAGCTTGGTCCGTGGCGGGCACTTCACGGTGACAGTGTCGGTGTCGGGTCCTCCGTCTCCCGGGATCTGGAATTCGCCGGTGAGCTCACCCGCGCGGTCACCTTCGAACATGTGGAACTGCCCTCCCGCCTCCGACTCGCCCTTGCCGTAGGTCACGTCCGGGCCGCAGGCCGTGGTGGTGACGGTGACGGTAGAGCCAGGGGAGCCATTCCCCGGGCGGATGTCGAGATCTGAGTCATCGGAGGCGGAAGCGGCCGGACTCTGCAGAGCCAGGACACCGATGACCAGGCCGATGCCGACGCCAACGTGGTTGTTTCGCAAGGGAATCCTCCAACAGAGCAGTGGCCGGCCTGTCTGCGCGGCGCCCCTGTTCTGCTCCACCGACCAGGCAACCGACAGTCCGTCAGCTCCGCAACAGGAGGTAGCGGCACATGTGTCACTCGGGCAGGCGTAGCGACTGGTCTCGCATCGACGTTTACGCAGGTCGCTGGAGCGGCGACCGACACCGTGGAGGTATCGCCACAGGAGAGCGGATGGGCTAAGGGCCTTCAGGTCCAGTCGGGCCCCTGGCCCACGGTGCCGGTACCGGCCCGGCCGTCGCGACGGATCGGTCGGGAGGGCGCACCGGACCCGGCAGAGGCTCTCGACCGGCACGCGCTGCGGGACCGGGCCGGAGCGCGCTGGAGGATCTGTCCCCCGGGCCGCGGCCGGCGACCATGCTGCGCCACTTCACCGACGGCACGTCCTGCGAACGCTCGACCGTCACTTGTCCGGCGGCGTACGCCAGGAGCCGCCGGACGTGGTGGCCGGCCGCGAGGTGGTCATCCGGGAGGCCCGAGGGCGTGACGGTGGGGCGCTCGGCGGGGCTTGCCGGCCCCAGCCCTGACGGTGCTGTCAGGGCTGGCGTCGCGTCAGGTGTCTGTCCACCGAGTGGTCGTCGGCCGCCCTCTCACCCCAGCGGCCTCGTCGGGCCTGCCTGTGCCGCGAAGCCCTCGCGCCATGTGCGGTGTTCGGGCCGCCACCCCCGGGAGCGGGCCAGGGAGTTGCTCGCCCCGCGTGCCCAGTCCAGCCTTCCTGCCGTGGGTTCGGGGAGCGGTACGCCGAGTGCTGTGGCCAGGACGGGCAGCCACTCGCGGCCCTGCGCCGGCTCGTCGTCCACGATGTTGACGGGACCGGAGGGCCAGTCGAGGGCGGCGACGGCGGCTCGCGCGGCATCGGCCACGTGAACGAACGACGTGACGGAACGGTCCGCCTCCAGGTATGCCAGCAGGCGCGCGCTGGGATCGCCTGCCAGGGCTGCGGCGACGGCGCCCCCTGGTGCGTACCACGTGCCGGGGCCGTACAGGATGCCGTACCGCAGCGCCACGGCACTCTCCAGCTCGGACGCCGTCCTCTCCAGCGCCTGGATGCCGTCCACCATCGCTCCGCGCGGCCGCGCTGCGCCGATGTCGAGCGGGACGGATTCTTCGGCCGGCCCTTCGCCCGGCATGTAGGCCCAGGCGATCGACTGGGCGACGATCCTTCCGACGCCGGCTGACCTGGCCGCGTCGACCAGATGGCGTGTGCCTTCCCGCCGCAGCCGGTCGGTCGCTTCCCCGTCCGCGTCGGACAAGGCGGTCAGCTGGTGGATCACCACGTCCGGAGCGGTATTCGTCATGACCCGCCGCAGACTTTCCGCGTCGAAGACGTCAGCTTGCAGAGCTTCGGCGCCTTGCCGCCGTACGCGCTCGGCGCCGGCCGGGGTACGGGAGAGTCCTGTGACGTGGTGTCCCGCGTCCAGCAGCATGGGAACGAGCAGTCGGCCGACTGCTCCGGTCGCGCCCGCGATCAGGATGCGCATGGAGATCAGTCCTTTCACTTGGTCGGGAACCCCGCTCCCGGGAGAGGCGCGGGGCAGAGGGGTGGGGTCAGCGGCGGGAGATGACGGATCGCGCCACTTCATGCGCCGGCGGTCGGCGGCCGCTCAGGAGGTGGTGCAGCCACGACCCCAGGGCCGCTCCCAGGACCGGCGCGATCAGATAGATCCACAGGTCCGTGCGCTGTCCGGTGAGCGCGGCGGGGCCGAACTGGCGGGCGGGATTGATCGAACCGCCGCTGCGGGGCCCCAGGAAGGCGATCACCAGAGTCACGGACAGCCCGATGACGTAGGGGACCAGGCGGGCTGCACGAGCCCGGACCATGGTGAACCCCACGGCGACCATGATGATGGTCATGCTGCCCGCCTCGGCCGCGAAGACGGACAGGGGCTGCCAGGTGGGCGACGGCACGATCACCGCGTAGTCCACCGACGGAAGCGTGACCGCGGGCCCCCACGCAAGGCGCCCGAGCCCTGTTCCCGCCGCGGAGCCGGCAAGTTGAGCCAGGACGTAGGGCACGACACCGCGGCCGGGGAAGGCGTTCATGAGCCACAGGGAGACCGTCACGGCGGGATTCATGTGGCCCCCGCTGCGCCGGCCGGGCGGGCTGAGGATCAGCCCGGTGAGGACGGCCCCGCTGAGGACGCCGATGACGGCGAGCGCGGCGCGGATGTCCCTCACGTACAGCGCGGAGTCCGGGGCGCGCACCCACCGGACGACCGTCACCGCCAGGAACAGCAGGACGGTGGCGAGGAGGAACTCGTCGGCGGCGCGCGCCAGACCCGGCCGCCGGGGGAGCGAGAAGCCGGCATTCACCGGAACCTCCTGGTCTTGGCCCGGTCCGACGGCGGGTCGGGGCCGGGAAACCGGCGGCCGCGGGGCCCTGAGATGCGGGGCCCGCTGCGGACGCAGGTCAACTGGCGGGCGAGTAGTGGCCGGGGACGAGTCGGGTGGAGACGCCGAAGCGGTTCCACGCGTTGATCGTGGTGATCGCGACGATGAGCCGGGCCAGTTCGCCGTCGTCGAACTCGTTCGCGGCCCTGGCGTAGACCTCGTCGGGGACGAATCCGTCGGTGAGGACGGTGATCGCCTCGGTCAGTTCGATGGCCGCGATCTCGCGGGCCGTGTAGAAGTGCTTCGACTCGTGCCACGCGTCGAGCTGGATGATCCGCGCGGCGGTCTCACCGGCCGCCAGGGCGTCCTTGCTGTGCATGTCCAGGCAGAAGGCGCAGTGGTTGAGCTGCGAGGCGCGGATCTTGACCAGGTCCAGCAGGGCGGGCTCCAGGCCCTGCCGGGCTGCCGTGTCCAGACGGACCATGGCCTTGAAGGCCTCCGGGGCGAGCTTCGCCCAGTCCAGACGAGGGCTGTGTTCGGCCAGGCGCGTCGCGCCTTCGGGTGCTGTGTTCGTGTCCATGGCTCACACGCTACGTACGTAATGGTCCCGGAGTATGGTCCATTTCTATGAGAAGTTCTCAGACCAATTCCTCGGACGGCCGGCCCTCGGTGTCCGGCACGGATCTGCACCTGGAACTGCGCGGCCCGGGCCTGCGCGCGGGGCTCATCAAGGCGCTGCGGGAGGCCGTACGGTCCGGGCAACTGGCACCCGGCATCCGGCTGCCGCCCTCCCGCTCCCTCGCCGCCGACCTCGGCGTCTCCCGCAACACCGTGACCGACGCCTACGCCGAACTCGTCGCCGAAGGGTGGCTCACCGCCCAGCAGGGTTCCGGAACCCGCGTGGCCGAGCGGACCGAGCCGCGCCACGTCACGCCCGCCCCTTCCCGTACGGAACCGGCCCCGCGCCGTCCCCTGTACGGCATGCAGCCGGGCGCGCCGGACCTCGCGGACTTCCCGCGCATCCAGTGGCTCGCCGCCGCACGCCGCGCTCTGACCGCGGCACCGCACGACGCCTTCGGTTACGGAGACGCGCGCGGCCGGCCTGAGCTGCGCGCGGCCCTCGCGGACTACCTGGCACGTGCCCGCGGTGTCCACACCGATCCGGAACGGATCGTCGTCTGCGCCGGCTTCCACCACGGGCTCGCGCTGATGGCGCGGGTGCTCAAAGCGCGCCAGGTACGCGCGGTGGCCGTCGAGGCCTACGGACTCGGCCTCTACCGCGCCCTGCTCACCGATGCCGGCCTCCACACGCCACCGGTCCACGTCGACGAACACGGCGCCCGCACGGATGACTTGGCGCGACTGCGCGAGATCGGCGCGGTGCTGCTGACCCCCGCGCACCAGTACCCGACAGGAGCCGCACTGCGCCCGGACCGCCGCGTGGCGGCCGTCGACTGGGCGCGAGCCACCGGTGGGCTGCTCCTGGAGGACGACTACGACGGCGAGTTCCGCTACGACCGGCAGCCCGTGGGTGCCCTCCAGGGGCTGGACCCGGACCGGGTGGTGTACTTCGGCTCGGTGAGCAAGTCGCTGGCGCCGGGCGTGCGCCTCGGCTGGATGGTGCTGCCCGAGGAGCTGATTCCGCAGATCGCCGCGGCCAAGGACCATGGGGACTACATGTCGAGCGCGTTGGAGCAGTTGACACTCGCCGAGTTCATCTCATCCGGCGCCTACGACCGTCATGTGCGCTCCATGCGCCTGCGCTACCGGCGCCGCCGAGACCAACTGGTCGCCACCCTCGCGAGCAGAGCGCCACAGGTGCGCGTGGCCGGCATCGCCGCCGGACTGCAAGCGGTCGTGGAACTTCCGCGCGGTACCGAGCGCTCGGTCGTCGAAGCGGCGGCCCGGCAGGGGCTGGCGCTCAGTGGGCTGGCGGAGTTCCGGCACGAGCCGGGGGGTTCCGCGGCCCGGTCGTCTGAACACGATGCCCTCGTGGTCAACTACGCGGCGCCGTCGGACAGTGCGTGGGCAGGCGCACTGGACACGCTGTGCCGGGTGATGCCCTAGGGCCGCAGCGGGCGACGTTCGCCCCGTCGTGGCGCCCGGTGCGCCCTCCCGCCGCACCGGCCGAAAGCCCACGTACGTCCAGTACGAGGACTTCCCGGCCGGCACGCCGCGAGCACGCACCGGACGCCGCTCCCTCACGGGCAACGTTGCCCGCCACGGCACTAGCCCCAACCCCGGGCGCGGACATCGGGCCCGCCGGTGCTTGGGCTGATCGCGGCGAGGGCGTCGCCGTCAGCAACCGGTCGACGGCGTCTTCGAACGGCCCGTGAACGGCCGTGGTGGCGCGTCCGCGCGGGCCGGCCCGCCGCGGCTGTGTCACCGCGCGCCATCCACCGCCTCCGTCAGGCAGACAAAGGCCTCGGCGGGCGACGTGGCGGTGATGAGCAGCTCTGACAGGGGTGTCGGCAGGAAGCCCTCCTCCTCCATCCTCCGGAGCTGAAGGGCCAACCCGTCGTAGAAGCCCTTCGTGTTCAGCAGCACCACAGGCTTGTCGTGCAGTCCGTGCTTGCGCAGCTCCAGGATCTCGGTCACCTCGTCCAGGGTGCCCAGACCACCGGGCATCACCACCAGAGCGTCCGCCCTGGCGAGCAGCAGAGCCTTGCGTTCCGAGAGATCCTCGGCGAACACCATCTCGTCGGTGTCCGTCCTGGCCCACTGCCGCAGGAAACCGACCGAAACCCCGGCGAGCCGCCCCCCGCTCTCCCGGACTCCGTCGGCGACGACACGCATCAGCCCGGTGTCGGATCCACCCCACACCAACGTGTGACCTGCCTTGCCGATCAGCTCCGCGAATTCACGGGCGGGCCGGGTGTAGCGCTCGTCGAGGTCGGCGGCCGAGAGGAACACACCGATTCTCATGGTGGCGGGAAAGGTTGCGGTCATGACTGGGACCCTAGGTGTACGGATAGGCGTCAGCCCGGACCAATCCCGCAGAGAGTTACGGGGCCAATCCCGGTCCGACCGAGGTGGGCAAGGGCCGGCCGGGCGTAGAGATAGGGTGCATCCGTGGAACGGATCTTGGTCGTGGGAGTCACCGGTGCGGGGAAATCCACGCTCGCCCGTGCTCTGAGCGATCGGTGGGGCATGCCCTACCACGAGATGGACGCGCTGTACTTCAACGGCCCTGACTGGGCCGTGAACGACAGGTTCATCGAAGACGTGGCACAGCTCACCACCGGGACTCGCTGGATCATCGATTCACTCGGCTATCCGGAGGTCCGTGATCTCCTGTGGGAGCGCGCTGACAGCGTGATATGGCTGGACTATTCCAAACGCGTCGTCATGCCCCGAGTCCTGCGGCGCTCCTTCCGCCGCACGGTCACACGCGAAGCGCTGTTCGGAGGCAACAGAGAGACCTGGAGAGGCTGGCTGAGCCGAGAACACCCGGCCTGGTGGGCCTGGTCGCAGCACACGATCCGCCGTCGGGACATCGAGCGCCGCGCCCGCGATCCCCGCTTCGCCCCTCTCGAAGTCCGCCACTTCGGGCATCCCGAGGACGCCGCGAAGTGGCTGGCATCCGTGTGACCTGGGGGCACACGGCGGTCCGTCTGCGCGCCGGCCTGAGTCGTGTCCCGTCGGCGCGGGGCGCAGCAGGTGACGCACGCGCCGTGACGTCCTACTCCTCCGGCTCCCAGGCCTGAAGCGGGTCGAACAGACGCCGGTCGCCGTCGAGCTTCAGGGAGTCCACCGGAATGCGGCCGTGCAGGGTGAGGACCAGTTCACCGGCCCACTGTGCTCCGCAACAGGACAGCGCTTTTCACCGCCGACGCGGCGGGGGCGCGGCCGGGCCGCGCGCCTTCGGACGAGCCGGCGGGGCATGGTGAGGCGTTCCCCGGCGCGACGGATGTCCTCGGCGCCGCTTCCCTCCGCGCGACGCCGTCCAACTCGCCTTGCAGGCAGGCGGGTTGAGGCAGTCTCACTGGTGATCGTGAGTAACTTACGGGGGCGGCGGTCGGGCGGGGGCCGCATCGGTGGGCGAGGCGGGACGCGGATGCGTATCGGGCGTACTGAGCGGCCTGGGCGGCCTGGCGTCGGACATCGCGGCGTAGCGGTCCCGGGCGGTCGTCGGTTCGTCGTGGTGGCCCTGTTCGGTCAGCCGGCTCTGTTGCGCGACGTGGACGCGGTCGGCGTGGCGGACTCCGGACATGCGATGGGTGACCAGGGCGACAGCCTGGTTCGGCGCGGCGAGTCGGCGATGCGGTCGACGGCGGCGATTTCGGCGTCCGGGTCGAGGGCAGGCCGGCCGCGGGTGTGGGACCGCAGAAAAAGGCGGCGCAGTTCGACCCGGTGACGGCCGTAACGGCCCGTCAGGTACGGCTCGGAGCCGGCTCCGGCTCGGGGCGAAGCGCTGCCGCGCGGCGGGGGAGCAGCAGGGGGGTGGCCAGCAGGAGCACGCCGGCCAGACCGATGGCCGTACGCGGGCCGAGCAGGCTGCCCAGCACACCCCAGACGGCCGTCAGGATCGCGGTCGAGGCCTTGGTCGTCACCGCCCAGGCGGACAGCGTGCGGGCGACCCGGTCGGTCGGGGTGCGCTCGAGGCGGTAGGTGGCCTGGACGGGGTTGAAGACCCCGCAGCAGAAGATGAGCCCGAGCTCGACGCCCACCACCAGCAGCAGCCCTCCGGTGCCCGGTCCCACGAAGGCCAGGCCGACGGGCCAGATCGCGCGTAGCGCCCCGGTCATGACCAGGACCTGGTGCTGCCCGAACCGGGTGACGAGCGGTCGGGCCAGCCGCGAACCGAGCAGGCCGCCGATCGAGGGGGCGGCGAAGGCGAGTCCGTACTGCCATGGTGCGAACCCGAGTCGGCCGAGCATCAGGACGGCCAGAAGCGGCTGGGCTGCCATCACCAGGCCGTTGAACAAGGCGGTGTTGTAGAACAGCGGACGCAGCGTGGCGTCGGCGAGGATGTACCGCCAGCCGTCGAGCAGGTCCCCGACCCGCATGCGCGCGGCCGCTCGGCGCTCGGTTCGCGCCTCCTGCCCGCCCGTCGCGCGGATGCCCAGCGCCGAGAGCAGATAGCTGACCGCGTCCGCCACCACCGTCGCCACCGGACCGAGGAGCCCGATCGCCGCGCCGCCCAGCGGCGGTCCGATGATCGTGGTCGTCCAGGCCGTGGACTCTAACCGGGCGTTGGCGACGAGCAGGTCCTCGGCCGGCAGCAGCGTCTTGAGATACGCGCCGGAGGCGGCGCGGAAGGTGATGTCGGCGGCCGCGACGACGACCGAGACCAGCAGGAGCTGAAGGAAGGTGAGCACGCCGAGCGCGAACGCGGCGGGGATCGTCAGCAGCGCCGCGAACCGCACCAGGTCCGTCGCGATCAGCACCGGGCGCTTGCGGCGGAACTCCACCCACGGGCCGAGCGGCACCGCCACGGCAGCGCCCACCGCGGCCCCCACGGAGGCGAGCGCTGCGACCTCGGCCGGTCCGGCGTGCAGCACCTGGATGGCGATCAGCGGGAACGCGCCGAAGGCGAGCCATGTGCCGAGGGCGCTGGTCCCGTACGCTCCCCAGAGCCACCCGAACGGCCGCCCCAGCCGGTGCCCGCTCCTCATGCCCGATGCCCCTCGCCACTCACCCGCACAACCGATCCGCGATCGGAAGCATCAAAGCAAGCGCCATACCCAGGGATCAAACAACCGCGGAGCCGCCCAGTCACAACCAAAGGTTGTGCCCGTAGGGTATCGGTATGGACCTCGACACCGTCCGGACCTTCGTCGCCGCCGCCGACGCGGGGCGGTTCCAGGAGGCCGCCGCCGAGCTGGCGGTCACCCAACAGGCCGTCTCCAAGCGCATCGCCGCGCTGGAGCGCAACCTCGGGGTGCGGCTGTTCACCCGCACCCCGCGCGGCGCCGAGCTCACCATCGACGGGCAGGCCTTCCTGCCCCACGCGCGCGAGCTGCTGCGCGTCGCCGAGCGCGCGGTCGCGTCCGTGCGCACCGGCCACCGTCCGCTGCGCGTCGACATCATCGCCTCACGCGGCGCCGCGTCGGGACTGATGCGCGGATTCCACCGCGCGCACCCCGAGATCGACCTCGACGTGGTGATGCTGTTCGACATCGAGACGGCCGTCGCCGCCATCCGGTCCGGTGCGATCGATGCGTCCTTCCGCGCCGTCGCCATGCCCGGCCGGCCCCTTCCCGAGGACGTCGAGTCCGTCCGTGTGCTCGACGAGCCGCTCCAGCTCCTCACCGGTCCCGCCCACGCGCTGGCGAGCGCCCGGTCGGTGACCGTCGCTCAGCTCGCCGGGCACCGGATCTGGATGCCCGGCATCGTTCCCGGTACCGAGTGGGCCGCCTACTACGACGACCTCGTAGCCGAGTTCGGCTTGACCATCGAGGCGACCGGCCCCAACTTCGGCTCCGACGCGCTCCTCGACACCATCGCCGACACCCCGGCCCTGGCCACCTTCATGGGCGGGCAGACCCGTCTCGTCTGGCCCGCCGGCCACGGCCTGCGCCGCATCCCGGTGACCGATCCGAAGCCCGTCTACCCGCACTCGCTCCTCTGGCACCGCGACAACCCCCACCCGGCGCTGGCCACTCTCCGCGCCCACCTCGCCGCCACAGCGGCAGGCCACGACGCCGCCGGGACCTGGGTGCCGGGCTGGGTGTTCCCACCCTGAACCCCGCCGCGTCGACGAGTCCGGCGACCTCTTCGGGACGACCGTGGCCGCCGGGGACGTGCACAAGGACGGCAAGCCCGAACCATTCGTCGGCGGGGCCGGCGAGAACACCGCCAACGGGGCCGTCCGGGTCTTCACGGGAGGGCGCCTTTGGGCCGGTGGTCAAGGGCAGCCCCGTCATCACGGCGGCCGACGTCGACCTCACGCAGAAGAGCGGCACCGTGCTCGGCGGCTACGGGCTGCCCGGGTTGAACTGACCCGCCCGACGACGCATGTGGTTCCCCGCGCCTGTGGGGTCAGGTCCAGTGGACGTTGCGACGCCCATCGGGCGGTGGAGGGGCGGCAAGGGCCCCCACGGATCGACGGGCGGCATCGGCCTGGGCGTCTCGTCGACCGGCGGCATCGGCCTGGCGGACGGCTTGTCGGTCGGCGAGAAGGACCCTCGGTCCAAGCGGGACAACCTTGCCGTCCTGGCCCCCGACCGTCGGCTTCGTAGCCCGTCGGGGGTCGCCGCCGGCATGTAGCCCGTCCTCGGCGTCGGGCGGCAGCCTAGCCCTTCGCGTCCGGCTTCCAGTCCTGGACGAGGAGACCGAGCAGTACCTCGTCCAGGAACTCGCCCATCACCCAGGCCGCGGAGCGCAGCACGCCCTCGCGGACGAAGCCGTTGCGCTCGGCGGAGCGCAGCATCGCGGCGTTGTCCGACAACGTCTCGATCTGCAGCCGCCGCAGGCCACGCACGACGAAACCGTAGTGGCACAGCACCGCGACCACGTCGGTGCCGTAGCCCTTGCCACGTGAGGACGGCAGCAGCCCCAGCCCGATGTGCGCGGACCGGTTGTGGTTGTCGATGTCCCACAGTGTCGCGGTGCCGACCAGTGTGCCGTCGTCCAGCTCCACCACCGAGAACGGGGCGTGCCGTAGCTCCTCGTCGTCCACCACGTACTGCGAGTTCTTGGAGCCGGGTGTGATCGGCCGCCACGGCCGGCCGCTGGACCGCGACTGGTTGACCACGTCGTCGTAGAGCCCGGCCTGCAGGATCGGGATGTCGTCCTCGTGCCGGGCCCTGAGCCCGACCTTGCTGCCCCTTAGCATGCAAGCTTCCTATCCGACCGGGTCGGCCGGCGGCAAACCGATAAGGGATCGTCCCAACTGGTTTGATCATGGGGCTGGCAGGCGCGATGGCGGTGGTGGAACGTCTGGTGCCGGACGGATGGTGGGAACTGGGCCAGCGGGCGGTGCCGTCCGCTCCGGAACGGCCCCGGGGTGGCGGCCGTCGCCGTCATGGGGTCGCCAGGTGCCGGGTGTTGGTCGGTCCGGGGCCTGTGCTCCGGACCGACCAACCGTGGCAGATCAGTGTCGCAGCTTGGCGCGCACCACCAGCGCGTCGTGGTCCGTGTACGTCGTCGGCTCGATCTCCAGCGTCGGCGCCGTGAGGTTGCCGTAGACGTGCTGGATGCCGGGCGACTGGACCGCGGCCGCGTCAGTCAGCGTCCACTGCTTCTCCGGCGCGCACGAGGCGTGCCGGTTGACGTCACCGGCGAAGATGGTGGACCGGCCACGGGAGGCGAGTACCTGGGTCAACTCGGCGCACTGGGTCGAGTTGGCGGTGCCGGGCGCCTCGCCGTCGGTGGAGAGGTGGCTGGTGCACACGTCCAGCTTGTGGGCCGTCGTCACGCAGAGCCAGCGTCGCTGCTCCACTCCACTGAACACGGAGTACGGCGCGTCCTGGGATGCGCGGATCGCCTCCTTGGTCAGTACCGCGTTGCCGAAGAAGCCCCGCCCCTCAGGCGACTTGCAGGGCAGCGGGGCACCCTTGTAGATCACGGTGGCGAAGCGGTAGTGGAAGCGGGTGCGCTCCGCGATCGTGGCGACATCGCCGCTGCACGCCTCGTTGAGCGTGACCGCGTCGACGTGGTTGGCCCGCATGCGGCCGACTACCTCGTCGACGATTTTCGGGTACTCGGTCTTGGCGTAGCAGCCGGCGTATCCGCTGGAGCACACGTTCATCTGCAGCAGTGCGAAGGTGCGGTGCGCGTGGTGCGAGTGCGACCCTCCGGACTGAGCCGTGGTGGCGGCCACGGCGCTGTTCGGAGAGAGCAGCAGCCCGGCGCCCAGGAGGAAGCCGAGGATCAACACGCGCAGGGGTCTCAGGGAAGAACTGATCATGACGCCGATTGTGTTGACGGCAGACCAGGTCAGGAAGGCCGCTGAGCGAGAGTTCACCACCCTCTCGCTCAGCCGTTACCGCCCCCGGTGCGGGGCGTACGTCCACGACCGGACGGGCCACCGTAGGGACGGGTCATCGGGCTGTCGCGTAACAACCTCGGGATGCAAGCCAGTTGGCGGACATTGTGGATCTCTGGATCGTCAGGTGGGGCTCTCACCCACCGCTCTTGACGCGGGCGGACAAGGCGAGGGCGAGTGAGACGGGTCCGTCGAGGACGGCTCGGTGCTTGCACATGGTGATCTTTCCTTGTTCTTCTCGTCGTTGAGAGCAGGACGTTTCCAACTGAACGGGGCCGGTGGTGAAGGGGCCGAGGGGAGCGGGTGCGGTCGTCCTACCGGCCTGGCGCGAAAGGGGTGCGCGGCGCTCGATCCCGGAGGGCGGGCCACGGTCAGGTCCCGAGGGGATGCCGTCCGGGTGGGGGTCTCAGGCGCGTCCGTGCGGCCGCGTCCGGAGATACGTAGGAGTTTCCCTACGCTTTACAGGTAGGGAAACTCCTACGTATGCTCGCGGCATGAACATCACGCACGCCTCCTTCATCACCGTCCCCGTCACCGACCAGGACGCGGCCCTGCGCTTCTACACCGAGACCCTCGGCTTCCAGATCACCGCCGACCTGCAGATGCCGCCCGGCCGCTGGCTCCAGGTCGCCCCGGCGGGAGCCCAGACCGTGCTCACCCTCTCCGGGCCGGGCATGGGCGGCTTCACGCCGGGCAGTACTCAAGGGATCATGTTCGTGACCAGCGACGTCGACGCCGACTGCGAGCGGTTGCGCGCCGCGGGAGCCGAGGTCGAAGGACCGGACGAGCAGCCCTGGGGCAGGATGGCCCAGTTCACCGACCCCGACGGCAACCGCTTCATGCTGCTCACCGAGAAGGAAGGCTTCTGACCGAGTGGTCACCACCAGCGCCAAGGCGGCCGGCGTCCGAGCCGGCGATGAGGACCGTCTCTTCGCCGCCCTCGCCAACGCCACCCGCCGCGAGGTCCTGACGCTGCTGCGGGAGCGGGGTCCGCAGCCGGTGCAGGCGCTCTCCGACCACTTCGAGATGCGCAGGCCGAGCCTTTCGGAGCATCTGAAGGTGCTCCGGGAGGCAGGTCTCGTTTCCGAGGAGCGCCATGGCAGGCAGCGCATCTACCGGCTGGAAGCCGCCCCGCTGGCCGACGTGCAGGACTGGCTCCATCCGTACGAGCGATTCTGGCGGGCCAAGCTCCAGGGGCTCGGTGAGCTCCTGGACCGGATGCCGGACGATGAGCAGCCATGAGCACACGTCACGACGGCTACGACCCTGGGGGCGAGGACGACCTCACCACCCTCCGCGTCGCCCAGTTCCTCGCCCACCCGCCGGCCAAGGTGTGGCGGGCCCTGACCGAGCCTGAACTGCTCGCCCAGTGGCTGATGCCCGGCGACTTCCGCCTCGAAGTCGGGCACCGGTACACGATGACCACCCTGCCGCGCCCCAACACCGACTTCTCCGGCACGGTACAGGCGGAGGTCCTCGCCTACGAGACCGAGCGGATGCTGTCTGTCCGCTGGCGCGACGTGTCGGCGGGACCAGGGAACTCCACAGGCTCCGACGCCGACTGGACGATCACATGGACCCTTGAGCCGGAGGGGCGTGGGACGCGGCTGTTCCTCGTGCACGAGGGCTTCGATCCCGACGATCCGGCCCAGCGTATGGCGCACAAGATCATGGGACAGGGCTGGCGCTCGTCCGTCATGCGGGGCCTGGAGCGGGTTCTCGCGCAGATGTGATCGGCGCACCGGACGGCCCGGTCGCCCATGGATGACCGGGCCGCGGAGTTGGCCCGAAGGCTGACAGGTCGGCTCACGCTTGAAACTTCATGAGTTGTCGCCTAGAGTGTGACATGAAAATTCAAGTGAGGGGTCGGCGTCGTGCCGGCCGGTGAACGTCGACCTGTGCGTGCACTGTCGTCCGCAGCTGTTGCCGGCCGGGCAGCGGACTTCGGCGGATCCGTCCTGGCGGGGTGGCCGTGACCACGGAGGCCCTGCGCCAAGCCTGAAAGAGCAGCGCACGAGCACCGACGTGACCTGGCCGATCGGTTCGTGGCCGGGCCGGGGTCGGCACTCGCGGCGAGACCGTCGGCCGTCGATGTGGACGAGCCGTGTCCGCCTCACGCCCTCAGCCACGCCTTTCCTTACGAAGTCCCGAAGTGGATACCTCCATGTCTCGAACAGCCTCCAAGCCTCCAGTCGACGCGTACGCCAACCGCTGGAAGGCGCTCGTCTTCATCGCGCTCGCCCAGCTGATGGTCGTCCTCGACGCCACCATCGTGAACATCGCCCTGCCTTCCGCCCAGCAGGACCTGGGCATCTCCGACGGCGACCGGCAATGGGTCGTCACGGCCTACGCCCTGGCCTTCGGCGGTCTGCTCCTGTTCGGCGGGCGCGTGGCCGACCTGTGGGGCCGCAAGCGCGCCTTCGTCATAGGCCTGATCGGATTCGCCGCCGCCTCCGCGCTCGGCGGCGCGGCGACCACCGGTGCGACGATGTTCGGCGCCCGCGCCCTCCAGGGCGCCTTCGGCGCCCTGCTCGCCCCCGCAGCCCTCTCCCTGCTCGCCGTGATGTTCACGGACACCAAGGAGCGCGCCAAGGCGTTCGGCATCTACGGCGCGATCGCCGGCGGCGGCAGCGCCGTAGGCTTCATCCTCGGCGGTGTGCTCACCCAGTACCTGGACTGGCGCTGGACGTTCTTCGTCAACATCCCGTTCGCGATCGTCGCGGCGTTCGGCGCCTACCTCGTCGTCCGTGAGCCCGAGGGCGGCCGTAACCGCTCCCCGCTCGACATCCCCGGCGTCGTCCTGTCCACCCTGGGTCTGGTCTCGCTGGTCTACGGCTTCACCCGCGCCGAGTCCGACGGTTGGGGCGACATCACGACCATCTCCTTGTTCGTCGTGTCGGTGGTCCTGCTGCTCGCCTTCGTCCTCACCGAGGCCAAGGTCAAGAACCCGCTGCTGCCCCTGCGCGTGGTCACCGACCGCAACCGCGGCGGCGTCTACCTCTCCCTCGGTATCGCGGTCATCGCGATGTTCGGCACCTTCCTGTTCCTGACCTACTACCTGCAGGTCGTGAAGGGCTACTCGCCGGTCAAGAGCGGGTTCTGCTTCCTGCCGATGGTGGCGGGCATGATGGTCGGCTCGACACAGATCGGCACGCGTCTGGTGACCCGCGTCCCGGCCCGGTTCCTGATGGGTTCCGGCTTCCTGGTGGCCGCGCTCGCCATGCTCCTGCTGACGCGGCTGGAGATCGGCTCGTCGTACACCTCGACCGTCCTGCCGGCGCTGGTGCTGCTCGGTCTCGGCATGGGTACGACGTTCAACCCCGCCATGTCCCTGCCCACCCTGGGCATCGAGCCCCGGGACGCCGGGGTCGCCTCCGCGATGGTCAACACCTCGCAGCAGGTGGGCGGTGCGATCGGCACGGCCCTGCTGAACACGATCGCCGCCTCCGCGGCGACCTCGTACGTCAAGGACCACGTCGCCGACGCCGCGACGAAGCCGCAACTGGTCCAGCTGCAGGGCGTGGTGCACGGCTACACCACCGCCGTATGGTTCGCCGTCGGCATGCTGGTGATCGCCACGCTCATCGTCCTGACGCTGGTGAACGCCGGCCGGCCGGGCAGCGAGAGCGCCGAGGACGAGGTGGCTGTGCCGGTGGTCGCGCACTGAGGCACCGGGTCCACCTGAGGTGAGAGGCGCGAGCGGGTGACCTCCGCGTTCCTGGCCGGTTCGCTCATCCGTAGCCGGTGGCCCGAGGCCAAGACGAACTGGACCGTGTCGGTGCCGCGGGTCTCAGTGGCCCCCGGCCAGGAGGACCGCTGCTGCGGGCTTCATGCGCTGGGGGCTGTGTCCTTGCCGGGGCCGTCGTGCTGTTCCCGGCGGTCGATCCGTTCGATGATCTTCTCGGCGGCGGTGCGCAGGCTGTCCAGTTCGGCGGGCTCGAGAACGTCGAGGACGAGGTCGCGTACCCGGGCCACGTGTCCTGGGGCGGCCTCGACGAGATGGGCGTGGCCGGCGTCTGTCAGGATCGCGTGGGTGTAGCGGCCGTTGGTCGGGTCGGGTTCGCGGCGGACGAGGCCCCGGCGTTCCAGCCTGCTGATCAGGTGGGAGAGACGGGACAGTTCGGAGTTGGCGAGCACGGCCAGGTCGCTCATGCGCATGCGGTGTTCCGGCTGGCCGGACAGCCCGGCCAGGACGTAGTACTCGACGTAACGCAGGCCCGCGTCCTGCTGCAGGTGCGCCTCCAGTGCGGTGGGCAGCTTGTGCAGCATCAGGCCGAATTGCCGCCATGTCTCCAGCTCCGTCGGGGTCAGCCAGCGGGGCTGATCGTTGGGGTGCGGAGGCTGTTCAGGCATGCCCGGAGTCTATCCGGCGTGAACGTCACGGACAGCTCACCCTTGAATCTTCACGTGTGGCACCTTAAGGTGAGACATGAAAGTTCAAGTGAAAGGTGTCCTGTCCGAGTGCCGGGGGATTTCCGCGGGGTGAGTACGGCATCGACTACGACTCCAGGTTCGATCTCTGCTCGGCGTGCTGCGCGAGGTGCTGTCGCGGACGTTCCTGGGGGGCAGGCGTGAGTCGCATGTCACCTTCGCCGGTGCCCGGCGTGGCGCCAACGGGATGTGGGGGCTGGACGGCGTCCTGCACGGCCCGCGGGTCGGGGCGCCGGTCGTGCTCACCGTGACGCGGGCTCAGATGCCCGACAAGCAGCTCGAGTTGACGGTCACGGCGTCGGTGGAGCGGTACCGGCACGACATCACCGCCATGAAAGGCATGGCAGGCCGCTGAGTGGTCCTCTGTTCGGTTGTCCGGTGCGGAGGGCCCCGGCGAAGGTTTCCCGCCCCCGCCGCGGGGCGATGCGAAAGGAACATGCGTTGACAGAGCAATTGCGGCTGATGGCGGTCCATGCCCACCCGGACGACGAGTCGAGCAAGGGCGCCGCCAGCATGGCGAAGTATCTCGCGCAGGGCGTGGACGTACTGGTGGCCACCTGTACCGGGGGAGAGCGCGGTTCCATTCTGAATCCGAAGCTCCAGGGTGACCCGGAGATCGAGGCCCACATCCACGAGGTGCGGCGCCAGGAGATGGACGCCGCGCGGGAGATCCTCGGCGTCAAACAGGCCTGGCTGGGCTTTGTCGACTCCGGCATGCCGGAGGGTGACCCGCTGCCTCCGTTGCCCGAGGGCTGTTTCGCGCTGGTGCCGGTGGAGGAGGCGGCCGAACCGCTGGTCAAATTGATCCGGGAGTTCCGGCCGCACGTGATCACCACGTACGACGAGAACGGCGGTTACCCGCACCCCGACCACATCATGACCCACACGATCACGATGGCCGCCTTCGAGGCGGCCGGGGACCCCGACGCCTACCCGGAGTCCGGTGAGCCCTGGCAGCCGCTGAAGGTGTACTACAACCACGGCCTCTCGATGGCCCGGATCCGCGCCCTTCACGCCTACCTGGTGCAGCACGGCCACGAGTCCCCCTACGGCGAGTGGATCGCCGACTGGGACAAGGAGGGCCGCACGGATCGCGAGTTCACCACCCGCGTGCAGTGCGCCGACTGGTTCGAGGTGCGCGACCGGGCGCTGCTCGCCCATGCCACCCAGATCGACCCGGACGGCCCGTGGTTCCGGGTGCCGGTCGACGTCCAGCGCGAGATCTGGCCGACCGAGGAGTACGAGCTGGCCCGCTCGCTGGTCGACACCACCCTCCCCGAGGTCGACCTGTTCGCCGGCGTCACCGCCGACATCACCGTCTGACCCTGCCCTGGCCGAAACCCCGTTCGCCGAGGCGGGAGGCGGTGTCTCGCCTCCGAGGAGAGCGCCACCGGAACGTTCAGGCGGCGCGGCAGGCCGCCGCCGGGGCGACCAGTGGCGCGGCGTGAGCCACCGTCACGTGCGTGGGACGGGTGGTGCGGACGGCGGTCCCGGCCTGCGCGCGGTTTCGCGCGAAGACGACGAGGTGCAGCACCGCGAAACGCGCGACACCGGCCAGTGCGGAGGCGGACAGGTAGACGCCCTGCTCCAGCATCGCGCCCGGTGCCGCGACCAGCTGCTGCAGGACGAGCATCGCCAGGCTGGTCACCACATACGCGGCTGCCGCGGACCCGGCCGACTGCGCGTGCTGGCGCCAGGTCGCGCGGCCGCCCGCGCCGAAGGTGAAGCGGGCGTGCAACTCGGTGGCGAGGAGCGTGGAGGCCACGGTGATCAGGGCGTTGGCAAGGACCCAGGGAATCCAGGAGGCGAGGGCCGCGACGGCGAAGCTGGAGGCGAGCCCCACTCCGCCGCCGCAGAGCACGAAGCGGGCGAAGGCGGCGGGTGCCGCCTGCTGCTGCCGCTGCGTTGTGTCCATGATCCGCCCCCTTCGATCGCTCACTCCGTGAAACGCGCGCCTCTCGACCTGTGCGCTCCGGCATGGCGTTTCTTGTGGAAGAAACGCTACGTTGCATTCACGTAGTGGGCAACGACTTTGTTGCGTGACACCTTCATATGTGCAGGTAGAGTCGGGGAAATTGTTGCAATGGGCTGAAGCTAATGCAACAGGCGCATCGTCAATCGTTGCAACGGGTTGCGGGTGAACGCTATGGCGGAGGCACCCGCCTGTCGCGGACGGGGTGCCGGGGCCGATGGTGGTGGCGGGGTGGAAGCCGTCGCAGCCACGAACCTGGTTGGCGCGGGAGGGCGGTGACGCGCCACGTCCGGGCGGGGTCAACCGTCGTCAACGGCGGGGCGACCCCCGAGCCGGTCGCCAGGAGCGCGAAGCTCGCGATCAACGGCAGGCTGTCGCGGCCGAATGGGGAGTCCCTGAAGCACAGGGACGCGCCGGGCAGGACGTGAAGCCCCCGTACCGGAAGGCCGGCGCCGGCCAGGCCGAACAGCTGCTGCGATGAGTTCCGGCCGGGTCACGAGTCTGTTCCGGTGTGACGCCGTAGAACGTCGTACGACGCCGCCTGGCGCGAAACACCTCGGAGGACATCATGACCACCGCCCCGGACGACCCGACCACCGCGCTGCCCGGCCGCCCGCCCGTGGTCGATCTGGCTACTTGGCAGACTGCCCGTGACGAGCTGCTGGTCCGCGAGAAGGCCCACACCCGCGAGGGTGACGCCATCGCCGCGGCCCGCCGCCGGCTACCGATGGTGGAATTCGACGGGACGGTCCAGGTCGTCGGACCCGACGGCCCGGTCCCGTTCCTGGACCTGTTCCAGGGGCGCGACGAACTCGTGGTCTACAAGCACATGTGGCACGACGGCGCGCCGCACCAGGGGCAGTGCGAGGGCTGCACCACCACGGCCTGGCACGTGAAGGACGCCGTCTACCTCAACGCCCGCGGCGTCTCGTTCGCCGTCCTGACCACGGGCCGTTGGGACGAGGTGGCCCCCTACGTCGAGTTCATGGGCTACACCCAGCCCTGGTACTCGGTGCGCGGCTCACAGGCGCCGGTCGGCGGCGACATGGGTCACCTCACCTGCTTCCTGCGCGACGGCGACCGGGTGTTCCTCACCTACTCCACGACAGGCCGTGGAAACGAGCCGGTCAACGGGTCCCTCAGCCTGCTCGACATGACGCCCTACGGCCGCGGCGAGGCGTGGGAGGACAACCCCGAAGGCCGGCGCGTGATCGGCGATGTCCGCGAGGGGTATCCGGCCGTGGGCCGCCAGGCCTGCTGGTACTGGCGCTCGGACGCCGACGGCGTCGCCACCTGGGGACCGACCAGCCGGCCCGTGCCGCAGTGGACCCGCCCCGGCGCGACCCCCGTGGAGACCCTCGGCCGGCACGGCCACCACCACTGACGCGCCTTCGCCGACGGGCCGCGGCCGGCGTGCGATCCACGTCGGCCACGGCCCGGTTCGGTCAGCGCGATCCGACCGCCTCCCCGGCGCCGCCCTCCTCGGACCCCTGCCGGGCGGGCTCGACCGCTCGCTCCGGCTCGGGGTGCACGTGGCGTTCACGCAGGTCCGTGACCGCCAGCAGCAGTGCGATCAGGCTGATGCCGACGGCGGTGAGCAGTCCGAGCTGAATGGCCGTGACGGAGCGCTCGTGGTTGGCCTGATGCGCGAAGTACACCGCGCCCACCACGGCGATCCCGGCCGCCGAGCCGATGCGCTGCCCCGTCTGCAGCACTCCGCCGGCCGCACCGGCACGGTGCACGGGGACGCGGGTCAGAGTGAGCGTCGTGTTGGGGGAGACCGTGAGACCGGAGCCGATTCCTCCGATGAACATGGGCACGGCCGTCGCCCACCCCACGCTCTGCAGGGGCGCCAGTTGCACCGCCACGACCACCCCGAGCAGCCCCACCACCACCCCGCTCAGGCCGAGGACGACCAGCTTGCGCCCATGGCGCATCACCAGCCGGCCCCCGATGGCGGCACCGACCGCCGAGGCGGCAGCGAAGGGCAGCACCGAGATGCCCGCCGCCAGTGCGCTGTAACCGACCGTGTTCTGCAGGAACAGGGAGTAGACGAAGAAGACCGTGGTGAAGCCCGCGAAGTAGGTCAGGCTGATCAGAGAGCCCAGCGTGAAGGACCGCAGGGAGAACAGGCCCAGATCGACCAGGGGAGCCCGCCCGCGCTGTCCCTGGCGCCGCTCCCACGCCCAGAAGGCGGCCAGCAGCAGCGCGGCCACCGGCAGCAGCGCCCACTTCAGCCGCCCGGTCCACTGCTGCTCCTGCACCAGCGGCAGCATGAGCGCGAGCACGGCGGCGCCGAGGAGCAGCACGCCGAACAGGTCGAACTCCTCCCGCTTGCCCGTCGACGCCGGGATTCGGGGCAGCAGCCGCAGTCCCGCCACGAACGCGGCCACCCCGATGGGCAGGTTGACGAAGAAGACCCAGCGCCAGCCGCTGTCGGTGCCGACGGCGTTGATCAGCAGACCGCCCGCCAGCGGACCCACCGCCGTCGAGACCCCGATGACGCTGCCGAGCAGGCCGAAGGCCTTGGCCCGCTCGGAGCCCTGGAACATCTGCTGGATCAGCCCCGAGGTCTGCGGGGCGATCAGACCCGCCGCCGTGCCCTGGAGCAGCCGGAACAGCACGAGCCAGGAGGCACTGTGAGCGAGGCCGCACGCGGCCGAGGCCAGCGTGAACAGGGCCAGCCCCAGCAGGAAGGCCTGGCGCCGCCCGCGCATGTCGCCCAGCCGGCCCGCGGGGACGAGCACCAGTCCGAAGGTCAGGGCATATCCGGAGACCACCCAGGACTGGGCTGCCTCCGAGGCGGCCAGCCCATGCTCCATGGAGGGCAGCGCCACGTTCACGATCGAGGTGTCGAGCAGCGAGATGAAGCCCGCCGTCAGACAGACCGCGAGCGCCTTCCACCGCCGGTTGTCGGGGGTGGGCCGGGCCTGGACTGTGGTCATGGGGTCACGCTAGACAGCCACCCCGCCCAACGCTTGGAAGGAGCCGTTCCGCGCGCGTCGCGGCCGCCGGGCCTGGGACGATGCCTTTCGCGCTGTAGCCGATGCCTTTCGCGTAGTCGGGGTCACCGCCGCGCCCGGGCGCGCGCACCGCCGACGCCCAGGCGCTCCCGTGCTGCCGCCGGGAACGGGGCCGGGTCCGCAGGCCTTCCGCGGCCCCGGGGGGAAGGCGACAATCCGGTGTCCGTGCGGCGCGCCGGCAGCCCCGTACGACTTCGTACGGCCGGCGGGTGAAACGCGGAGAACCGCGCGGACCTGGCGATACCGTGGGCACGGGCCGTGCGGCCGCGAGGAGGCCTGACGTCGCGCGTTCGCGCCAGGCACAGGCATACTCGGGGCCCTGCGGGCGCAACGGCGTCCGCTGGCAGCAGGAGGTGGGCGATGGTGTCGTCGTCGGTGTCGGGGGAGCCCCGCAAAGTCACGATCCATGACGTCGCCCGGTCCGCCGGGGTGTCCCGGCAGACCGTGTCGAGGGCACTGAACGACAAGGACGAGATCGACGGCTCCACCAAACAGCGCGTCCTCGACGCCGCCCGCGCGCTCGGATACCGGCCGAGCCGGTTCGCCCGCGGCCTGGTCCGCCAGGACGCCACCACGATCGGGCTGGTCATACCCGACCTGCTCAACCCGTTCTTCACCGAGGTCGCGGCGGCCGCGCTGGAGGCGGCCCGGGCGCGCGGCTGGCACGTGGTCGTGTACGACACCGCGGACCGGGCCGAAGAGGAACGCGGCACACTGCAGGTGATCAGCTCACAGGTGGACGCGGTCGTCGGATACTTCAGTTGCGCCGAGGACGAGCTCCAGCTGTTCACCCGTGGCATGCCGGTGGTGCTCATCGGCCGTGAGCACCACACCGCGCGGTTCAGTTCGATCCGGATCGACGGCGAGGAGGGCGTGCACGCCGCGGTCGCGCACCTGGTCGCGCAGGGTCACACGCGGATCGGCATGCTCGACCACGACGGTCGCGTCGATCCCAGCATCCGGCGCGAGTGGTTCACGACGGCCGCGGTGTCGAACGGGATCGCCGCCGACGTGGTGGTCGGCGCGGAGCAGTCTGCCGACGGTGGAGGAGCGGCGCTCAGGGCCTTGCTCTACGCCCATCCCGATGTCACGGCTGTCTTCACCTTCAACGACATCATCGCTATCGGTGTCCTGCGCGAGGCGCGCCGGCTCGGCAGGAGCGTGCCGCAGGATCTGGCGGTGATCGGCTTTGACGGCCTGCAACTGGGGGCGCTCGTGGAGCCCCCGCTCTCCAGCGTCGCCCTCGACACGCGCAAGCTCGGCGCGCTCGCCATCGAGCAGGTCGCCCGGCTGCTGACGGGGGCGAACCCGTTGGCGGACGACGACCTCGTCGTCCGCGCTGAGCTGCGGCTGAGCGGGTCCGCGTAACCTGGGGGACTCGTGCGCGACTCGAAAGTCTTGACACTCGTGCACGCCGGAGCGCAAACTTCCGAGCAATTCACAACGTTCCCGTGAACGTTCCCGTGAGCGTTCCCGTGAACGTTCACGGGAACGCTCACGGAGCGCTCTACAGAGTTGCTGAGTTGTCCCGCCACGGCGCCGGGTGTTCTAGCCGACACCGTGATGTCCCGCCATTCCAACCAGATGGCTTCACGCCTGAGGTGTCAACGTCGACCCGCCTAGCGCCGTCGCTAGTCGTTCTCTGGAACGGAAGATATGAGCAACACAGTCACGCGGATCCGCTTTGCCGTCGTCGCTGCGGCAGCCAGTGTCGCCGTACTCGCCGGGTGCTCGTCGCCCGCTCCGTCGAGTGATGCGGCCGCGGCCTCCTGCGAGCCCGCCAAGGGCAAGGTCACCCTCCAGTACTGGAACACCGTTCCGGGCATGGACAAGGTCGTCGCCCTGTGGAACAAGAAGAACCCGGACATCCAGGTGGAGATGAAGAACATCTCCAACGACCAGTACGGCACCATCGGCAACGCCCTCAAGGCAGGCAAGGCGCCGGAGCTCGCCCAGGTCGGCTATGACGAACTCCCCTTCCTGCGCACCCAGGACGCCTTCGTGGACGCCTCGGCCTGCTCCGCGGCCACCGCGGCCAAGTCGAAGTTCGTGCCCTGGACCTGGTCCCAGACCAGCTTCGGCGGCACCGGCGTGTTCGCCCTCCCGCAGGACACCGGCCCGATGGCCCTCTACGTGCGCAGCGACATCTTCAAGAAGCACGGTCTCGAGATCCCCAAGACCTGGGACGACTACGCGGCGGACGCGCAGAAGCTGCACAAGGCGGACCCCGGACTCAGCATCACGTTCTTCGATCCGAACAACGCCGAGGCGTTCAACGGACTCCTCTGGCAGAACAGCGCCGAGATGTACACGTACTCCGGCGACAAGTGGCACGTCTCGGTCGCGTCCGACCAGAGCAAGCAGGTTGCCGACTACTGGCAGAAGCTGATCGACGACAAGCTCGTGCGCACCGACCTCGCCCACGGCTCGACCCAGATGTACACCGCGTACCAGAAGAACCAGATCGCCAGCTACGTCGGCGCCGCCTGGGGCTACAGCATGTTCCGCGACAACCTGCCCGACCAGGCCGGCAAGTGGTCGATAGTCCCGATGCCGACCTGGGGTTCGAGCGCCGCGTCGGGCGACTGGGGCGGATCCACCGTCGCGTTCATGAAGGGCAACAAGCACCTGTACGAGTCGGTCAAGTTCAACTCCTGGCTGAACACCGACCCGGAGGCGCTGGCGCTGGAGAACAAGCTGGGCGGCCTCTACCCGGCGGCCACCGCCGGTTCGCAGCTTCCCGCACTCTCGCAGGGCGTCCCCTACTACAACAACGAGAAGATCTTCGACGTCTTCGCCGACTCGTCCAAGAACATCGACACCGACTTCTCCTGGGGTCCGACCCAGAAGACGGTGAACCTGTCGCTCCAGGACGCGATGGCCAAGGCGGCGGGTGGCAGCGGCACGCTCAGCGACGCGCTCTCGGCCGCCCAGGCGACCGCGCTGAAGTCGATGAAGGATCAGGCGATCCCGGCCACCGCGGGCAAGTGACCACGGTATGACTGACACCGCGACCCGCGAGACCCGCGTGGTGGCGTCTACCGGGGGC
>NZ_JBHWCC010000067.1:0-42635 GCF_042735715.1 Streptomyces sp. NPDC059582 | reverse complement strand
GGCCGGAAGCCGGAGGCCGGAGGCCGGGAGCCTGACGGCCGGGGGCCGGAGGCCGGGGGCCGGAGGCCGGAGGCCGGGGGCCGGACGGCCGGGAGCCAGAGCCGGAGGCCTGACGGCCGGGGCCGGAAGCCGGGAGCCAGAGCCGGAGGCCTGACGGCCGGGGCCGGAAGCCGGGGGCCGGAAGCCTGACGGCCGGGGGCCGGAAGACGGAAGACGGAAGCCGGAGGCCGGGGGCCGGAGACCCGGAAGCCTGACGGCCGGGGGCCAGAAGCCGGGAGCCCGAGGGGCCGACAGCCGGGGAGTGTGCGCGCGGGTCCGAGAGCCCGAACGCCCCGGGGTCCAGGAGCCCGGCAAGGTTCGGGGACCCGGGAGCCCAAGAGCCCGGAGGACCGGCGTAACGGGACCGGGGAGCCCATGAGCCCGGAGGGCCGGGGCCGGGGCCGGGGAGACCGGCGGTCCCGGGGCCCGACGGTTCGGGGGTGGAGTCGGCCGGGTGGGGGGATCGGCCCCGGTCAAGTCCTGATCAGCCCGGCCGGGTAGGCCTACGTGCCGAAGGTGCGTTCCCGGTGGACTCGCCAGCGTTCCATCATGGCCGCGATCTCGTCGTCGACGAACTCGAAGAAGGCGAGCGTCTCGGCCATGCGGCGGCCGGCGGGGGTCTGCTCGCCGAGGCTGGCGACGCCCTCCCGCAGCGCCCCCTCCCACCGCTTGAGGACGGCCTCACGGTTGGTGAGCGCCTCGTACCACTGGTTGCTGTGCACCCGGTAGCGCTCCCGCCGCGAGCCGGGCTCGCGCTCCCGGGACACCATGTGCTGCTGGGCCAGGTAGCGCACCGCCCCGGAGACCGCCGCGGGACTGATCCGCAGCTGCTCCCCGAGCTCGGCGGAGGTCATCGCCCCGTCGTCGGCGGCCAGGAGGGCGGCGAAGACCCGGGCGGGCATGCGCTGCATCCCGGCCTCGACGAGCTGTGCCGCGAAGGACTCGACGAACTTCGACACGGCTTCCATGTCCCGGTGCGCCCCGGCTGGTTCCGTCATGCCCGCATCCTATCGGCGATTCACACGCTTCCTTAACTTCACAAGTTTCTGAAATTAGCGTACGTTCTGAAACATGACGAAGGCAAACCTCGCCATCGAGGTATCCGGACTGCACAAGTCCTTCGGCCGGACCCACGCCCTCGACGGCCTCGACCTGGACGTGGCGACCGGCGAGGTGCACGGCTTCCTCGGCCCGAACGGCGCGGGCAAGTCCACCGCCATCCGCGTCCTGCTCGGCCTGCTGCGCGCCGACGCGGGCGCCGCGCGCGTGCTCGGCCGCGACCCGTGGACGGACGCGGTGGAGGCGCACCGCCGGATCGCCTACGTCCCCGGCGACGTGACCCTCTGGCGCAACCTCTCGGGCGGTGAGGTCATCGACCTCTACGGCAGACTGCGCGGCGGCCTCGACCCGCGGCGACGGGCGGAGCTGGTCGAACGCTTCGAGCTCGACCCCACCAAGAAGGGGCGCACCTACTCCAAGGGCAACCGGCAGAAGGTCGCCCTCGTCGCCGCCTTCGCCTCGGACGTCGACCTGCTCATCCTGGACGAGCCGACGTCGGGCCTCGACCCGCTGATGGAGGAGGTCTTCCAGCGCTGCGTGGAGGAGGAACGCGACCGCGGCCGTACGGTCCTGCTCTCCTCGCACATCCTCAGCGAGGTCGAGGAGCTCTGCGACCGGGTGAGCATCATCCGCAAGGGCCGGACCGTCGAGACCGGCTCCCTGGCCGAGCTGCGCCACCTGACCCGCACCAGCGTCACCGCCGAACTCGCCGGACCACCCGACGGGCTGGCGTCCCTGCCCGGCGTCCACGACCTGAACGTGCGGGGCCGCCGGGTCCGGCTCCAGGTCGACACCGACAAACTCGACGCGGTCCTGCGCTCGTTGAGCGGGTCGGGCGTGCGCTCACTGACGTCGACACCGCCGACGCTGGAGGAACTGTTCCTGCGGCACTACCAGGACGACCCGAGCGAGGCGGCCCGATGACCGCGGCCACGACGGCCACGACCACGGCCACCACCGTCGCGGTCCGGTCCGCGGGCCGCCGCCAACTGGCCGGCACCGGAGTCCTGTTGCGGTTCGCACTGCGCCGCGACCGGGTGCTGATCCCGGTCTGGGTGGCGGTGAACACGCTGATGGTCCTCTCCATGCCGAACACCCTCGGGAGCCTGTACGGCACCGCGGCCCAGCGCGCCGACCTCCTGCATCAGATGGCGGCCAACTCCTCCCTGCGCGCGCTGGTCGGACCGGTCTTCGACGACTCCCTCGGCGCGCTGACGGCCTGGCGCGTCGGCGTCTACGCGGGCGCCCTGGCCGCCGTGACGAGCCTGCTCGTCGTCGTACGGCACACCAGGGACGAGGAGGAGAGCGGCCGCCAGGAGCTGGTGGCCTCGGGCATGGTGGGCCGGCGGGCCCCGCTGACGGCGGCGCTGCTCGCCGCGGCGGTCGCCAATGCCCTGCTCGCGCTGCTGGTCACGGCGGGGCTGGCCGGGCAGGGCACGGCGGGGGCACTGGCCTTCGGGCTCGGGCTCGCGGGCGTCGGCATGGTCTTCGCGACGATGGCGGCGATCGTCGCCCAGCTGACGGAGAGCGCCCGCCTCGCCCGCGGTCTGACGGCGGCGGTCCTGGGCGCCGCCTTCGTGCTGCGCGCGGCGGGCGACTCGGCGACCGACGACGGTTCGTCCGTGGCGACCTGGCTGTCCCCGCTCGGCTGGCTGGAGAACCTGCGGTCCTTCGCGGGCGAACGGTGGTGGGTGCTGTTGCTGTTCGCGGCGGCGGTGCTGGTCCAGGGGGCGGCGGCGTACGCACTGGCCGGGCGCCGGGACGTGGGCATGAGCTTCCTGCCGACCCGGCCGGGCCCCGCGGCCGGCCGGCCGGCCACCGCGGGCGCGCTGGCCTGGCGGCTGCAACGCGGCGGGGTGCTCGGCTGGAGCGTCGGCTTCCTGCTCGCCGGGATCGTCTACGGCGGTCTGACCGAGGGAGCGGCCGACCTCGTCGGGGACAACGACAAGGCGCGCGAGATCTTCGAGCGGATGGGCGGTCACAGCGCGATCACCGACGCCTTCCTCGCCTCGATGACCGGCATGCTCGGCCTGATCGCGGCGCTGTACGTGGTCGGCTCCGTCCTCCGGCTGCACGGCGAGGAGACCTCGGGCCGGGCGGAACCGGTGCTGGCGGGCGCCGTGGGCCGACTGCGCTGGGCGGCCGGCCATCTGTCGGTCGCCTTCGGCGGCTCCGCCCTGATCATGCTCTTCGCGGGCCTCGGCTTCGCGATCGGCTACGGCAAGAGGACCGGCCCGATCCTGGGCGCGTGCCTGGTCCAGCTCCCGGCGGTGTGGGTCGTCGGCGGCCTGGCGTTGCTGCTGTACGGTCTGGCGCCGCGCTTCGCACCGGCCGCCTGGGGCGTGGCCGGGGCCGTGCTGCTGATCGGCTGGGTGGGCCCGGCCCTGGACGCCCCGCGGTTCGTCCTGGACCTGTCCCCCTTCGGACACCTGCCGAAGCTGCCGGGCGGGCCGATGGCGTGGGCTCCGGTGCTGACCCTGACGGGGCTCGCGGTGGTGCTGGTGGCCGGCGGGCTCGCGGGCCTGAGGCGACGCGACATCACGAGCTGACCGGCCGACGGGAACCTCCGGGCGGCCCGCGCACGTCCATGCCGGGCATGGGAGAACGTACGCGGGCCGCCGCGGGATGTCTGACCGCGGCCGCCGGCGCGGGGGCCGGACTAGCGGTGTGGTCCGTCGGCCTGCGCGGGCGGTTCCAGCGCTTCGAGCAGGGGCCCGACTGGAGCGTGCTCTACACCGAACTGCCGCTGGCGGTCCTCGGCGGCACCGCCGTCGCCCTCGGCCTGTGGGCCCTGGTCCGGCGGGTCAGATCGTGACGCTCAGCCCGTTGAGCCCCCGGATCACGAAGTTCGGCTTGCGCTCCGGCTCCGCCGCCAGGCTCAGCGTCGGGGCCTTGGTCAGCAGCGCCGTCATCGAGGCGGCCAGTTCGATACGGGCCAGCGGGGCGCCGATGCAGTAGTGGATGCCCGCGCTGAAGGAGATGTGCGGGTTGTCCCCACGGCTCAGGTCCAGGGCTTCGGGGTCGCGGAAGACCGCCGGGTCGTGGTTGGCGGAGCCGAAGAGCAGGGCGATCTCCGCACCCCTCGGGATCACCCGGCCGTCGATCTCGATCTCGTCCAGCACCCAGCGCTCGAAGAGTTGGAGCGGGGTGTCGTAGCGCATCAGCTCCTCGACGGCGGACGGGATCAGGGAGTGGTCGGCACGCAGGGCCGCCAGCCGGCCGGGGTGGCGGAACAGGGCCCACCAGCCGTTGACGGTGGCGTTCACGGTGGCCTCGTGGCCCGCGTTCAGCAGCAGGACCGCCGTCGAGATCATCTCCTGCTCGGTCAGCCGGTCGCCCTCGTCGTGGGCCGCGATCAGGCCGGAGATCAGGTCGTCGCCGGGCTCCTTGCGCCGGGCCGCGATCAGCTCCCGCAGGTAGTCGGAGAACTCGACCGACGCCCGTACCGCCTTCGCCGCCGTCTCCTCCGACGGGCTCAGCTCGTACATCCCGCAGATGTCCGCCGACCAGGGCCGCAGCAGTGCCCGGTCCGGCTCCGGGATGCCCAGCATCTCCGCGATCACCGCGACCGGCAGCGGCTCCGCCACGTCCGTCAGCAGATCGCCGCCCCCCGCCGCCACCAGGCCCGACACCAGCTCGCCGGCCAGCCCCTCCACGTACGGCTTCAGCCGCTCCACCGTGCGCGGGGTGAACGCCTTCGACACCAGGCGCCGGATCCGGGTGTGGTCCGGCGGCTCCAGGTCGAGCATCCCGTGGTCGTTGAGCGTGTGGAACGGCTCGTGCTCGGGCGCCGGCGCGCTGCGGCCGAACTCCTCGTGCGTGAACCGGTGCTGGTACGTCCGGCCGAGCCGCCGGTCACGCAGCAGCGCCGAGACGTCCGCGTGGTGCGGGACGAGCCACTGGTCGGTCGGCTCGTAGTGGATCACCCGCCCCCGGGCACGCAGTTCGGCGTACGCCGGGTACGGGTCGGCCACGAACCCGGCGTCCCAGGGGTCGAAGGCGAGATCGGAAGCAGCTGCCATGCACGGACGCTAGCCCGGCACCCCCCTGCCTGACCAGGGTGTCCCACCTCCGCCCGCCCGGGCTCAGCCCGGCGTGACCAGCCGCGCCTCGTATGCGAAGACCGCCGCCTGCGTACGGTCGCGCAGGCCCAGTTTCACCAGGATCCGGCTCACATGTGTCTTGATCGTGGACTCGGCGACCACCAGCCGTCCGGCGATCTCCGCGTTCGACAGGCCCTGCGCGATCAACACCAGCACCTCCGTCTCCCGCTCGGTCAGCTCCCCGTACGCCGCCTGCGCGGTGGACGCCAGGCGCGGGGCGTCGGACAGCTTCGAGAACTCGGTGATCAGCCGCCTGGTCACCGAGGGCGCGAGCAGCGCCTCCCCGGCCGCCACCACCCGCACCCCGTCGGCGAGCTGACGTGCCGAGGCGTCCTTCAGGAGGAAGCCGGAGGCCCCCGCCCGCAGCGCCTGGTACACGTACTCGTCGAGGTCGAACGTCGTCAGCACCAGGACCTTCGCCGCGCCGTCCGAGGCGACGATCTCCCGGGTCGCCTCGATGCCGTTCAGCTCGGGCATCCGGATGTCCATCAGCACGACGTCCGGGGCCAGCTCCCGCACCCGCTGGACCGCTTCCCGCCCGTTGACGGCCTCGCCGACGACCTCGATGTCCGGCATCGCGTTCAGCAGCACGGAGAAGCCCTCGCGCACCATCATCTGGTCGTCCGCGATCAGTACCCGGATGGTCACGCGTCCCCCTCGATCAGGGCGGCCACCGGCAGGAACACCGTCACCTCGTACCCGCCCTCGTCGGTCGGGCCGGCCGTCATCTCCCCGTTCAGCATGGAGACGCGCTCGCGCATCCCGGTGACGCCGTGCCCGGCGCCGGGCGACGGCTTCACCAGCGACGGTTCGGGCAGCGGCCCGTTGACTATGCGCAGCCCCAGCCCGCCGAGCACATAGCCGATCTCGACGCGGGCGCTCGCGCCCGGCGCGTGCCGCAGCGTGTTGCTCAGCGCCTCCTGGACGATGCGGTACGCCGACAGCTCCACGCCCTGCGGGAGCTCGCGCACCGCGCCCGTCACCGCCTTGTCCACGGTCAGCCCCGCGTCCCGCACATTGGCCAGCAGGGCGTCCAGGTCGGCGAGCGTGGGCTGCGGGGCCTCCGGCGCTTCGTAGTCCTCGGCGCGGACCACGCCCAGGACGCGACGCAGCTCGGTCAGCGCCGCCACCGCGTTCTCCCGGATGGTGGCGAAGGCGCGCTCCAGCTCCGGCGGCGGGTTGTCCACCCGGTAGGGCGCGGCCTCCGCCTGGATGGCGACCACGGACATGTGGTGGGCGACCACGTCGTGCAGCTCGCGGGCGATCGTGGTGCGCTCCTCCAGCAGGGTGCGCCGGGAACGCTCGTGCGCGGTCACCGTCTGCTGGGCCGTCACCACCTCCGCCGCGTCACGGCGGATGTGCCAGACCGTGACCACGAGGAGGATCATCGCGGAGAGCACCAGCATGGGGGCGGTGTCGGTGTCGTAGTGCCCCCAGCCGAAGAGGGACTCCGCGAAGAAGCCGTAGAGCGCCGTGAGCACCCACATCCAGGCCGCGGTGCGCGGCCTGGTGCGCACCGCCACGACCGTCAGGATCACCAGGTGGGCGACGAAGCTGCACGGCAGCCACGGCCAGCTGCTCCAACTGCTGCCGAAGACGCCCACCACCGTGGTCGACGCGAAGGACAGCCAGAAGGCGCCGATCGGCCGGACCAGCGTCAGCAGCACCGGGAACAGCACGAGAAGGGCGCTCAGCAGGACGGGCACCCCGCCGTCGGTGTCGGTCGTGGCGACCAGCATCGCCACCATGCCGCCGGCCGCCACCGCCAGGTGCGGGGTCCAGGCCGCCCACTCCTGGATCCGGCCGGACAGCCGCCGGATCAACGGCCCGGTCGGGTTCCTGCGGGGCAGCGGGCGGTAGGCGAACGCGTTCTGGAAGAGGTCCTGCCGCAGCCCGCGCAGCGCGTCCGCGGCGAGCCGGAACTCCGGGCTGCGCGGCTTGTGCGCGCTGAAGGACTGGTCCGCGCCCCCCGAGGGCGTCGTCTGGGTCGTCTCGGTCACGTACAGAACGGTAGGCGCAGCAGGGGTCGCGGTCGTCAGCAGTGAGAAGGGTCCTTCGAGGTCCGTCTCAGGTACTACGAGGCCGCCGCGCCGGTACCGAACCCGGCCGGCGCGCGTCACCAGGCAGGCGTCACCACGCGGGTGTCACCACGCGGGTGTCACCACGCCAGCTGCGCGATCTCCTCCGCCACCACCGCGCACGCGTCCGCCGCCGGGTCGATCAGCGGGAAGTGACCGACCTCCTCCAGCAGCGTCAGGCCCACCACCTCGCCGGCCTTCGCCGCCGCCTCCGCGTACGCCTCGGCGACCGCCTGTGGGACGACGTCGTCGCCACGGCCCTGCACGAGCGTGGTCGCGATGCCGGTGGGGAGCAGCAGCGCGGGATCGGCGTACGGCTGCCGCACGCCGAAGTGCTCGTCGCCGCCCAGGAGCTGGCCGGCCGCGCCGCCGCACACCTCCAGCTTCTCGGCGACCGCGAAGTCGGCGATCGGGGCGAGGGCGACCACTCCGCGCAGGGCGGCGGGGCCGTCGGTGCGCCAGGGGGCGTCGGCCGGCAGGACGTGCCGGGCCGCCGCCCACAGGGCCAGGTGACCGCCCGCCGAGTGGCCGACGACGACCGTGCGCCGCGGATCCGCCTGCGGGAGGGCCTCCCGGGCGAGTGCGGGCAGCGCGTCCAGCGCGGCGGCCACGTCGTCGAAGGTGTCCGGCCAGCGGCCCGCGACCGGCCCGCTGCCGCCCTGTCCCGGGATCGAGGCACCGCGCCGGTACTCGACGTTGGCCACGGCGAAGCCCCGGCGGGCGAGGAAGTCCGCGAACGGAGTGATGTGCCGCCGGTCGTACGGAGCACGCCAGGCACCGCCGTGCAGGACGACGACCAGGGGGGCGGCGCTGCCCGGGACCGCCTCGACGCGCGGCGCGTAGAAGTCGATCACCTGGTCGGGGTGGTCGCCGTACGCGGCGGTGGAGTCGGGGTCGACCGCGGGATGCGAGAAGGCCGACTCCTCTTCGGCGGCGGCACGGGCTGCTGCTGCGTCGTCCGACATGCTCCAACCTCTCAGCGACGAAACGGACTTGGCGGACCGGGTTTGGCGTACCAGATGAGAATTCGGCCGTTGGCGGGGACGGTACCAGGCCCGTGACGTGCGCGGACACGCGGATGTCACGCTCGGTGAGGGCCAAACGGTTCTCCCCGCGGCCCGCACCGAGCGTGCGCATCCCCACCGGGGGACTAGTGCCTACTCGGTCACGTCCGCCAGCACCTCGGCCAGCACCCGCGCCGCCCGCTCCGCGTCGGCGAACCCCACGTACAGCGGAGTGAAGCCGAACCGCAGCACGTCGGGGTGCCGGAAGTCGCCGACGATCCCACGCTCGATCAGCCGCCGCATGACCTCCCTGGCCTCCGCGCACCGCAGCGCCACCTGGCTGCCCCGCTCCCCGTGCGCCACCGGAGTCAGCGACTC
This sequence comes from Streptomyces sp. NPDC059582, assembly GCF_042735715.1. Lineage (NCBI taxonomy): Bacteria > Bacillati > Actinomycetota > Actinomycetes > Kitasatosporales > Streptomycetaceae > Streptomyces > Streptomyces sp. NPDC059582. Next base: position 33,974 of record NZ_JBHWCC010000067.1, on the reverse strand, counting down.
GACGCGCCCCTGCGGCACGTACGCGTTCACGCACTCCAGGAAGAAGTCCGTCAGGGCGAGGGACTTGGCGCGCACGGCCTCGATCGGGACGCCGTCCCAGACCTCCAGGGCCGCCTCCAGGGCGAGCATCGACAGAATGTCCGGGGTACCCACCCGGCCCCGTGTCGCACCCGCCGCCGGCTCGTACGTGCCGCGCATGCCGAACGGCTCGGCGTGCGAGTTCCAGCCGGGCAGCGGGGAGTCGAAGCGGTCCTGGAGGCCATGGCGCACATAGAGGTACGCCGGTGCGCCCGGGCCGCCGTTGAGGTACTTGTAGGTGCAGCCGACCGCGAGGTCCACGCCGTGCTCGTCCAGACCGACCGGCAGGGCCCCCGCGCTGTGGCACAGGTCCCAGACGGCCACCGCGCCCGCGGCGCGCACCGCGGCCGTGAGACCGGGCAGGTCGTGCAGCCGGCCCGTGCGGTAGTCGACGTGGTTGAGCAGCACCGCGGCGGTACGGCCGGACAGCACGCCCGGCACCTCCGCCGGGGTCACCGGGCGCAGCGCGCAGCCGGTCATCCGGGCCGCCGACTCGGCGATGTACCCGTCGCTCGGGAAGGTGGTGGCGTCCACGACGATCTCGTCACGCCCCGCCCCGGCCAGCCGTACCGCCGCCACCAGTGCCTTGAAGACGTTGACGCTGGTGGAGTCGCCGACCACGATCTGCCCGGGAGCCGCCCCCACCAGCGGTGCTATCAGGTCGCCGATCCGCTCGGGCGCGGTCCACCAGCCGCTCTCGTCCCAGGAGCGGATGCGCAGCTCGCCCCACTGGCGGCCGACGACGTCCGCCACCCGGCCGGGGACGGCCGCGGGCAGCGCGCCCAGCGAGTTGCCGTCCAGGTACACGCCCTCGTCGAGCACGAACCGCGCGCGCCGGTCCGCCAGTTCGTCGACGGCGTCCAGCTTGCGCGCGCGCACCGCCTGCTCGGACCTGTCAGACATGGGACCTCGCCGTCCACAGCTCGGGGAACACGTTCTTCTGCGCGCGCTTCTCCAGCCAGGCCACTCCCGCCGAACCGCCGGTCCCGGCCTTCGCGCCCATCGCGCGCCGGGTGGCGACGAGGTGGTCGTTGCGCCAGCGCCAGACCAGCTCGGCGACATCGGTGAGCGCCTCGCCGAGCCGGGCGACCTCGTCGCCGGCGTCGCCGGAGTAGACGGCCGTCCAGACCGCCTCCACCTCCGGGGACGGGTCGTAGCGCCGCGAGACGTCACGGTCCAGGGCGGCGGCCGGGACGGGGTGTCCCCGCCGGGCCAGCAGCCGCAGCACCTCGTCGTACAGGCTCGGCTCGTACAGCGCCTTCTCCAGCTCGGCGTGCACGCGCGGCGCGCCCCGGTGCGGGACCAGCATCGACAGCGACTTCTCGCCGAGCAGGAACTCCATCCGGCGGTACATCGCCGACTGGAAGCCGGAGCCCTCGCCGAGGGCCGAACGGTACGAGTTGAACTGGGCGGGGGTGAGCTGTCCGAGCGGCCTCCAGGAGGCGTTCAGCGCCTCCAGCTCCCGTACGGACCGCTTCAGCGCGTCGATCGCCACCGGCACCCGGTCCTCACGAAGGGCCCGCGCGGCGGTCTCCCACTCGTGGACGATGACGGTGAACCACAGCTCCATCACCTGGGTCGTGACCAGGAAGACCATCTCTCCGGGATCGTCGGAGAGGGTGTGCTGGAGATGGGTGAGCACGTCCGCCTTGACGTAGTCCTCGTACGGCGTCGTACCGGCGAAGTCGAGATGCGGGGTCTCGGGCTCTTGGGCCTCACGAGCCTCGTGGGACATCGCTGTCTCCTGTTGTGTATCCGGGTAGCGGTCCGCCCCTGCCGTTATCGACACGGGGGCCCCGGTCCCCATCGGGCATCCTCCGCGATCGTCCCTCGAAAGAGCAAGGCCCGCCTGGTCACAGGCGGGCCGCACCCCGGGGGCCGTACCGGCCCCGTGTCCTGGGGCCTTGTCTAGCCCAGCGTCTGGGCCGCCGCCGGCGAGGAGTCCTTCAGGAACTGCGAGCAGCGCTCGTACTCCTCCTGCTCGCCGATCGCCTGGGCGGCGCGGGCGAGGCCGTGCAGGGCGCGCAGGAAGCCGCGGTTCGGCTCGTGCTCCCAGGGCACCGGGCCGTGGCCCTTCCAGCCGTTGCGGCGCAGCGAGTCCAGACCGCGGTGATAGCCCGTACGGGCGTACGCGTACGACTCCACGACGCTGCCCCGCTCGAACGCGTCGTCGGCCAGCTGGGCCCAGGCCAACGAGGACGTCGGGTACTTGGCGGCGACATCGGCGGGCGCGGCGCCGCCGGCGAGCAGCTCGCGCGGCTCGGGATCGTCGGGGAGGCGGGTCGGGGGCGGGCCCCCGAGGAGGTTCTCGTGAATCGTCATGGGTTCCAGTCTGCTCCATCGTCCTTGATCGGTGACGCTCGCGTACGCCCTGCCGAGCCCTCCCGCCCGGCGCCCGCCCCTCAGCCCCAGGGCGCGCTCAGAGGCCGGAAGCCTTCGGCCGGGTCCGGCCCGGCTCCACGGGCGGAGACGTCACACAGCCGTGGGTGCGGCACTGGGGGCGGCGGCAGTCGGGGGCCGGGCGGCGCACGGTCGTGAAGGCGATCACCGCGCCCACCACCAGGATGCCCGCGCACAGCGGCATCGCCCGCCGGAACGCGGCGTCGAAGGCGGCCGCCGAGCGATAGGCCTCCGGCCCCATCCCGGCCAGCAGCGGCAGCGCGGCCACCGCGAAGAGCCCGGCCGCGCGGGCCGCCGCGTTGTTGACGCCGCTGGCCAGGCCGGCCCGCGTGGTGTCCACGGAGGCGAGCACGGTCGCGGTCAGCGGAGCCACCAGGCAGACCATGCCGAGGCCGAGGACGAGCACCGCGGGCAGCACGTCCACGACGTACCCGGCGTGCGGTCCGACCCGCAGCATCAGCAGCATGCCGCCGGCGCAGAGCAGCGGGCCGACCGTGAGCGGGATCCGCGGGCCGATCCGCTCCCCCAGCTCACCGGAGCGGGCGGACAGCAGCAGCATCAGGGCGGTGGTCGGCAGCAGCGCCGTACCGGCGCGGAGCGCCGAGTACCCGGCCACGACCTGGAGCTGGAGCGCGGAGAGGAAGAAGAAGCCGCCGAACGCCGCGTACACGCACAGCGTGACCAGGTTGACCGCCGTGAACTGGCGGGACGCGAAGATGTCCGGCGGCATCATCGGGTCGGCGCGGTGCTTCTCGACGTACACGAAGGCGACCGCCGCGGCCACACCCGCGACCGCGGTGAGGATCACGGCCACGGAGCCGCTGCGGGCCTCGATCAGGGCGTACGTCAGCAGGGCGAGCGCCAGGGCGCCCAGGGCCGCGCCGAGCACGTCGAAACGGCCGTGGGCGCGGCCGTCGGCCGACTCGGGGACATGGCGTACGGCGATGGGGGCGCACAGCAGCGCGAGCGGGACGTTGAGCAGGAACACCCAGCGCCAGCCCGGTCCGTCCACCAGCCAGCCGCCCAGGAACGGGCCGACGGCCGCGCCGATGCCGCCGAAGCCCGACCACAGGCCCACGGCCCTGCCCCGGTCGTCGGGGTGGAAGGAGGCCTGGATGAGGGAGAGCGAGCCCGGGGTCAGCAGGGCGCCGCCGATCCCCTGGAGGGCGCGGGCCGCGATGAGGACCTCGGCGGTCGGGGCGAGGCCGCACATGAGGGAGGCGGCGGCGAACCAGACCACGCCGAGGACGAAGATCTTGCGTCGCCCGTAGCGGTCGCCCAGCGAGCCGCCGAGCAGGATCAGACCGGCCAGCGTGACCAGATACGCGTTGACCGTCCACTGGAGGGCGGCGAGGTTCGCGCCGAGGTCACGGCCGATGGTGGGCAGCGCGACGTTGACGACGGTCGAGTCCAGCAGGGCCATGCTGGAGCCCAGGACCGTGGTCAGCAGGATCCACTTGCCCTGGGAGGAGGCCAGCCGTACGTCGGGCATGAGGCGATCATCCCCCGCCGGCCGGCCTTCGACCAGGTGTGCGGCGGACCCGGCGCCGCACCGGCGACTCCGGGTCCGCCGTACGGACTACTTGATCCGCGTGCCGGCCGACCGCAGGTGCTGGGTCGCCTCGACGACACGCTTCGCCATCGACGCCTCGGCCAGCTTGCCCCAGGTGCGCGGGTCGTAGGTCGACTTGGAGCCGACCTCGCCGTCGACCTTCAGGACACCGTCGTAGTGCTTGAACATGTGGTCGGCCACGGGGCGCGTGAACGCGTACTGCGTGTCCGTGTCGATGTTCATCTTGACGACGCCGTTCTCCAGCGCGGTGGCGATCTCCTCCTCGGAGGAGCCGGAGCCGCCGTGGAAGACGAAGTCGAACGGGGACGGCTTGCCGTACTTGGCGGCGACGCCCTCGTTCAGCTCCTTCAGGAGCTCGGGGCGCAGGACCACGTTGCCCGGCTTGTACACGCCGTGGACGTTGCCGAAGGACGCGGCCAGCAGGTAGCGGCCCTTCTCGCCCAGGCCCAGCGCCTCGGCCGTGCGGATCGCGTCCTCGACCGTGGTGTAGAGGGAGTCGTTGATCTCGTGGGTGACGCCGTCCTCCTCGCCACCGGTCGGGGTGATCTCCACCTCGAGGATGATCTGCGCGGCGCGGGCCTTGTCCAGCAGTTCCTGGGCGATGGCCAGGTTGTCGGCGAGGGTCTCGGCGGAGCCGTCCCACATGTGCGACTGGAACAGCGGGTTCTGGCCGGCCTTGACGCGCTCCTGGGAGATCTCCAGCAGCGGACGTACGTACCCGTCGAGCTTGTCCTTCGGGCAGTGGTCCGTGTGCAGGGCGACCGTGACCGGGTACTTCTCGGCGATGATGTGCGCGTACTCGGCCAGGGCCACCGCGCCGGTGACCATGTCCTTGCTGTACTGACCGCCCAGGAACTCGGCGCCACCCGTCGAGATCTGGATGATGCCGTCGCTCTCCGCCTCGGCGAAACCGCGCAGCGCCGCGTTCAGGGTCTGGCTCGAGGTGACGTTGATGGCCGGGTAGGCGAACTTGCCTGCCTTCGCCCGGTCGAGCATCTCGTTGTAGACCTCGGGGGTTGCGATCGGCATCTGTCCGCTCCTTGTATGTGCGGGTTGGCTTGCTGCGTACTTACGGCCCTGACCGAGACCTTGGGTGCGACGTCATCGTCGTCCCCATCTTTCCAGACATGGGCGGCTGCTCGGTCCAGGCCGTCCCGCCCTGTGGACAACTCGCGGGCGGCCGTCGGACGGCCGGTCCGGATCCGGTTCAGTCCAGGCCCAGTTCGTCCTTGGAGAACGCGAAGCGGTACGGCACACCCGCGCCCGCCTCGATCTTCTCGGCGGCGCCGGTCGCCCGGTCGACGATGGTCGCCACGGCGACGACCTCGGCGCCCGCCTCACGCACGGCCTCGACGGCGGCCAGCGGCGAACCGCCGGTGGTGGAGGTGTCCTCGACGACCAGGACGCGGCGCCCGGCGATCTCCGGACCCTCGACCCGTCGCTGGAGACCGTGCGCCTTCGCGGCCTTGCGCACGACGAAGGCGTCCAGCTTCCGCCCGCGGGCCGCGGCCGCGTGCAGCATGGCCGCGGCCACCGGGTCGGCACCCATGGTCAGGCCGCCGACCGCGTCGAAGTCGAACTCGGCGGTCAGGTCCAGGAGCACCTGGCCGACCAGCGGGGCGGCCTCGCCGTCGAGGGTGATGCGGCGCAGGTCGACGTAGTAGTCGGCCTCCAGACCCGAGGAGAGGGTCACCTTGCCGTGCACCACGGCCTTGTCCTTGATCTGCTGCAGCAGCGCGCCACGTACGTCCGTCATGCCTGTCAGCTTAGAGGCGCCGCCAGCTCCAGGTGGTGGTGGCCTCCAGCGGTTCCAGCGGTGTGACCAGGCGCGGCAGCATGTTCAGTCCGTCGGGCGGGCCGGTCTGCGGCTCGACGCACACGGCGGCCTCCTGCTCGTCGTAGACCACGACCCACTCCTCGGGGCTGGTCACCCTCAGTTCCAGCCGGCCCGGCCAGGTGACGGTGACGTCGACCCCGCCGGGCATGCCGAAGCAGTCGTCCCAGGGGCCCGGCCGGGGGTCGACACGGTTGCCGGTCGGCAGGTGGTCGTCGCCGCGCTCCTCCTGCCAGGCCGGCTCGAAGGCGAGCTGGGCGGCCGCCCCGTCAAGGTGCCGGTTGAACCAGGGGTGCCAGCCGATCTGCGCCGGGAAGGAGGACGCGTGCGTCTCCACCGCCATGGTGAGCGTGAGGGTGTCCGGGGTGAGGCCCACCACCTGGGTGACCCGGCCGGGGTGGGGCCACGGGTCGACGAGGTCGTACGTGATGACCGCCTCGTCCGCCGAACCGCGCGCCACACGCCAGACGCCGTCGCGGACGGTGCCGTGGATGGCGTGCGGCGGGGAGTTGAGCGGCATCTGCTGGACGACGCCGCCGTCCCGGAAGCGTCCGTCGCGGATCCGCCCGCACCAGGGAACCATCGGGAAGCAGCCGAAGCGCTCACCCTGCCTCAGCAGTTCGACGCCTCCGACCCGAAGTCCGCCGATCCGGCCCCCGTTCCCCGGCTGCACTACGACTTCCGCGTCACCCGCGGTCAACGTGATGTCTTCGTTACTCACGGAACGACCCTACTGGGCGGATCAAGAGGGCCGTGGGAGTGGCGGGTTGCCGGCCGCTCAGCGCCGCTTGCGCAGGGCGCGTCCCACCACGATCGCCGAGGCCACCACCAGCGCTGCCGCCGGCGCGGCCCATCGCAGGGTCGAGTTGGGCGCGACGGTCTGCGGCGCGGGCACGGGCGCGTACCGCCCGCGCGGTGGCGCGTGGTCGACCTCCTCCGCGCTGCGCCCGATCATCGTCCGCCGCGCATGCGCGGCTTCGGCGGGCGGCTCACCCGACTCGACGGGCTCGACGGGCTCGACGGATTCAACGGACGCGATGGACTCAACGCCATCGCCGCCATCGCCGCCATCGCCGCCATCGCCAGACTCGATGGATTCGGGTGATTCAGGCGATTGGGCGGGCTCCACCGACTCGCCGGGCCCGGCTGGTTCAGTGGGCCCGGCGGAGTCGGCGGGCCCAGCAAACCCGGCGGTCCCGGCGGAGTCAGCGAGTTCCGTCTGCTCGGTCGGCGAAGTCGGAGGCGGCGGCGAGGCCTCCGCCTCGATCACCGGCGAGTGCTCCGCCCGCGCCCCCGCGTCGGGGGCGGCGTCGGTCTCCGCCTCGTCTGCGCCCAGGTTCTCCGTGAAGCGGTTCAGCAGCCGTGTGACGGTCGCGGCCACGGTCTCCCGGGGCAGTTCGGTGACCCGGCCGTCCGCCGTGGCCGTGCCGTCGAAGGTGACGGCGGCGCCGCCGTCCGTGTCACGCACGCGGACGGTGAGCGCGAGTTTCACCGACCCCGTGCCGCGCACCTCGGTCGCGTCGCTCTCGACGGCGTACGAACCGTCGTCCCGCGCCGACACCCGCACTGAGCCGCGGTAGGTGATGCTGTGGCTTCCGACGCGTACCTTCAGCCGCCCGGTGCCCGGCGCGGCGCCGGCGTCCTGCTGGAGCCCGGGAACCGCCCGGGCGACCCGCGCGGGGTCGGCCAGCGCCGCCCTGAGCCGCTCGGCGGGAACCGGAACGAACACCTCATGCTCCATGTCGTTGGAGCCTACCCAGGGGGCGCCAGGAATACCTCCCCCTCGGCCGGAGTCGTCCCCCCCATTCAGTACCGCGGATGCACCAGCGTGGAGGCCGGCAGCCCCGGGATCCGGGTCCGCCGGACCGCCCGCGCGTCGGCCGCGAGCCCCGCCCCGGTCAGCGTGCGCAGCGGCGGGTCGACACGGTCCACGCCGAGGGCCGGGCGGGCGCCGTCCCGGGCCAGGACGAAGCCCCAGTCGCGCGGCGCCCGCGAGGTGGACGCGGACAGGTCGGGGCCCGCCGCGAACCCGACGTCGCGGCCGGTCACGCGGTACGGGGCGGTGCCCAGACCCGCGGCGTGGACCGTCGCGTCCACCGTCCAGAAGACCCGCGGGCGGGACGTCACCTGCCCGGCGTGCACCACGAGCCGGCCGCCGTCCGCCAGGACGCGCCGGGTCAGGCCGTAGAACTCCAGCGAGTACAGCTTCGTGCTGGCGGTGATGCCCGGGTCCGGCAGGTCCGAGACGACGACGTCGTACCCCTCCGCCGGCGCCCTGCGCAGCCAGCAGAAGGCGTCGGCCGTCGTCACGTGCACCCGGGGATCGCCGTACACATGTCCGTTGAGCGCGGAGAGCGCCGGGTCGGTGCGGGCCAGCCGCACCACGCCCGCGTCCCGTTCGACGATGTCGACGCTGCGCACACCGGGATGGCGCAGCACCTCGCGCGCGGCCAGTCCGTCACCGCCGCCGAGGATGAGCACGCGCGCGTGGCGGCCACGCATCGCGGGGTGGACCAGGGCCTCGTGGTACCGCTGTTCGTCCTGGCCGCCGCCCCGCAGCCGGCCGTCCAGGAAGAGACTGACAGGACGGCCGTGGCTGCCGCCGGTGAGGACGACCTCCTGGACGTCGGTCTGCACCGCCACCCGGACGTCGTCGCCGTACACCTGGTGCCGCGCCGCCCGTTCGAAGTCGCCGACGAGCACGGCGGCCGCGGCGAGGACGCCGAGCACGGCGAGGTTGGCGACCAGCAGCACCCAGCGGCCCCGGCGGGTCAGGTCCCGGCGGAACAGGCCGAGCACCAGGGCGCCCCCGGCGACGACGTTCACCGCGCCGGTGAGCAGGGCGCCGGTCAGCTGGCCCAGGAAGGGCAGCAGGAGGAACGGGAAGGCGAGGCCGCCGGCCAGGGCGCCGACGTAGTCCGCCGCGAACAGGTCGGCGACCGCGCCGCCCGCGTCCTGCCGGCGGATCCGCTGGATCAGCTCCATCAGCAGCGGGATCTCCGCGCCGATCAGCAGGCCGATCGCGAGGGAGAAGGCGACCAGCAGACAGCGCGGGCCGTCGGCCCACATGCCGCCCCAGCCGCCGGTCCAGGCGAACACCGCGTACAGCGCCATCGCGCTGCACCCGCCGACGAGGGCGAGGGCCGCCTCGACGACGCCGAAAGCGGCGGCCGCGTGCCGGCGCAGCCGCTTCGCGGCGAGCGAGCCGATACCCATCGCGAAGACCATGACCGACAGCACGACGGAGGCCTGGGTGACCGAGTCGCCGATCAGGTACGAGGCCAGGGCGACGAGTTCGAGTTCGTACACCAGTCCACAGGCGGCGCAGACGAAGACGCCCGCGAGGACCAGGAACCGACCGGTCCCCGGCCGGACCGGCAGCCGCGCCGGGCCGCCCCAGGGCGGCGGGGTGCCGGGCGGAGCGGGGGCGTGCGGCTCGATCACGACTGCGACGTTACGTCACGAGTGCGGGACGCTTCGTCACCCACACGTGTGGAACTGCCCGCCGTGTGGGCGCCGGACGTTTGCCCGACGCCCCGCCCCGGAACGACCGACGCCCCGCCCCGGACCAGCTGACACCGCGCCCCGGACCGGCTGAACCGGCGTCAGACGCCGGACCGGCTGAGTTGGCCTAGCCGCCCCAGCGACACCCGGGCGCCCACCCGTGTCCGCGTCGCCACCAGCTGCCCGTCCTGCGGATACGCGTGCCAGGTACGCCAGTGCACATGCCCCTCGTGCCGCTGGGCCAGCATGGCGGTGAAGGCGTGCGGGCTGCCGGGGAAGACGCCCGCGAGGCCGTTCGGGTGGTCGGAGACAAGGGCCAGCAGCTCCTGCGCACGGGCCGCGAACGCGCCCGGCGACAGCACCTCGACCCGGGCGGCGAACTCGTACTCCCAGTCGCCGACCCGCTTGGCCACGCCGAGCGGAAGGGGGGTACTGCTGCCGGGGATGCACGCCACCGTCTCCGAACAACAGCCCTGTTCCTGTTCCAGCAGCACCTGGTGGGACGCGCCGAGCAGTCTCAACTGAAGCGTCGAACTTCCCAGTTCGAGATCCAGTGTGGCCAGCGCCGGGAGCGGCTCACGCCCCAGGGCCCAGGCGAGATCTGCCGCGCGCGTGTCGGTGTAGGAGGTCTTCAGGGTCGTGAGCATGGATCGGCTCCGCAAGCACGCAAAGAAAGGGGTGTTGGTCCGGCGCACCCCGGTCGACTCCGGTCGACTCCGGTCGACGGCGGGAATTCGGCCCGGTCAGCCCAGTCGGGAAGGGTGTCCGCGCAAGACGTCCGAGGGGCTGCGATGGTGGTTTAGAGGGAATCATGAAGTGTGGTCCCGCCACAGCGTTTTTACCCAACTTCGTGGGGTTTCCATCCCTCAGAGGGCTCCACAGCTCAACTGTTCAACCACGGCGTACGCCAGGTGCGCGAGGCGTACGCCCGCGCATGCGAGAGGCCCGGACACCAGTCCGAGCCCCTCCCTCCCCGTACGACCGCCTCGGCCGGCGTTCGGCTGCCGGCGTTCAGCTGCTCCCGCAGCCGCCCCCGCCCCCGCACGACGACCCGCCTCCGCAGGACGAACCGCCCCCGCACGAGTGACCGCCGGAGTGACCGCCGGAGGACGAACCGCAGGACGAACCGCTGTCGCCCCCGCCCGCCCACCAGCTGCCGCCGCTGTCGCTCGACCCGCTGCTCCCCCCGCTGCGCGACCGCGTGCCGCCGTTGCGAACCGCCCCGGACACGGCCGCCCCCACGAACACGACCACCATCACCGTCAGGATGATGCCGAAGACCATGACGTCACCCCTCCTTCCGATTCCCCCGAAGCGGCCCCCCGTGGGCGCCTCGACCGTTGCGTGAACCGGTGATGCCCGGCCCTGTCGGCGGCCAAAGCAGAGTTGAGGAACTTCAGAGGGTTCTCTCCGGGCAATGGCCCCTGACCTGCACGGAAAGGCTGATCAGGGGCCCCGCTCGCACGTCGGTCCGCCCGTGGGCCGTGAAATCCCTCAGGGACGGCCAGTCCAGAGAATGGCACTTGCTCGACCTCCACCCCGGGGTGGAACGATCATGGTGTGGCTGGTGTGATCACCCCGTATGAGCACTCCCACATGCCCACCGGACCGCTGCCGGGGATAACCTTCCCGTCCGTTCAAAGGTCTCTGGAGGACCCCTGTGCACACCACCGTCTTCCTGTTGCGGAGCGCGCTGGCCCTTGTCGGCGGTTGGGTGTTCCTGTGGGAGCTGAACCGCCAGGCTTCGGGACCGGGCTGGAGGAAGCCGCGGGTCTTCTCCGCAGTGGCGGCCGTGCTGCTCGCCGGGCTGCTCGCCGTCTAGAGATCGCCGGAGGACGTGCCCCTCCCGCGCCCGTTCGGTCGGGAAACAGCGGGGAGCCGCGGATGTCGGCGGACAACGCTCACGAGAACAGCCCCTGACCGAGTCACCTGGTCAGGGGCTGTTCTCACTGCTCATCAAGCGGAGCCGGTGGGATTTGCACCCACGGTGACATCGTCGGTCTCCGCCTCAGCCGCGTTTCGGGGGGACCTGAGGGGCCGCGGGCTCGACGGCGGCCGTGGTGTCCTTCCGGCCCGCCGGAAGGACGACGCGATGCTCCGAGCCGAGTGCGCCGGGTCCGCCCTGCGTGGGTACCGTTCCGGATCCCGCCGCCCGTCCAGGTACCGAGAGCCAGCCGTCCCCCCGCTGCACGACGCGTCGGCAGAGGCGAGGCAGGAAGGCGTAGAAGCGGTCGGGCAGGAACGCGGCGTCCGCGACGATCATCGCGCCGGAGAAGAGGGGAAGCCCCAGGAACACCGCGATGCCGATGTGCATGCCGAGCAGCATGACGAGAACGGGGTACTTGAGCCTGCCGAAGAGCACGAACGGGAAGGCCACCTGGAGGAGCACGGTCATATAGCCAGCGATCGCGACCAGAAGCGTGTACTCGTCCACGAAGTGGGAGAGCGCGGGCCAGGGTCGGAAGAGTTGGAGGTTCAGGGCGTAGTGAAGAGCGGTGCCACCACCCCAGGAAGCACCCTGGACCTTGTACAGACCGGCTGATCCATAGAGAAAACAGACCTGTGCCGCGATGACGAACATGCCGCAGTTGTGCACCACCGTGATCAAGGTGGTGCGGGCATCGCGGAGTTGCCGCGCCAACCGGTTCCCCGCTGGTTCCGGCGCGTTGCCCGCACGAGCCGCCTTGAGCCGCGCTCTGCGCGCGTCCAGGGACCAGCGCCGGCCGCACGCGGTGAGGACGAGGTAGATGGCCATCAGCAGGATCAGGTTGTCGCCCCCGTCCGTCATGAAGATCGCGCGGGCATGGAACGAGGTCACCACGACGGCGAAGAGGACGGAGATGCCCCGGGTGCGCCAGCCGAGCACGAACAGCGCGGACGTGACGACGGCGAACACGTAGCAGAGCTCGAAGTAGCCGCGGTTGTCGGACAGGGTCAGGATGCTCTTCCACCCCGTCTGCTCGAAGAGCTGGTCTGCCAGGGCGGGAGTCCACGGTGCGTCGGGGCCCCAGATCTCGGCACGGTGCGGGAACTCGCGCAGCAGAAAGATCAGGTAGAGCAGCCCGTAGCCGATGCGCAGCACCGACGCGGCGTACAGGGACACCGGCCGGCCGGTCAGAAGGTGCCACCCGGCGGTGATCCGGTCGGCGAGCCACCGCTCGACGCCAAAGGACGCGGTCTTCTGCGCCTCACTTCGCATGGCGGGTCACCTTCCACCAGGGCAGGAGCCGGTTCTCGGCCGGCGTCGGCGGGCGATCGCCGACCGCGGCGCCGGGTGCGGCGATGGGCAGTGCGACGACGCGGAGCTGAATGAAGTCGAAGGTGCCGCCCTTGCGGGCGGCGACGCGGTCAGCGGCGATGTTGCTCAGGTACTTCTGCATCATCAGGGCGCGTTCCGTGCGCGACGTGTCGTCTCCTCCGTGCGAGTCGACGTAACTGGCCCAGGCACGGCGCAACATGTTCTGCGCCGTGTGGCTCGGGAACACCTGGTGCTCGACTGCGGAAGTGTCCACAGCGGTCAGGTCGAACCAGGGACTCACCTCAACCGATCCGTCGCGTTCGGTGTGTGCGGTTCTCGCCAGGATCTGCCGGTTGACGGATTCGGGATCCGGGGCGAAAAGCCGCCAATTCTGTTCGAAGAAGGGAAACACCCAGGCATTGATCTGCGGGCTGAATCGCTTGGACAGGGTGTTCGTCGGCGCCACGTGAAGGAATACCAGAACCACATGGACGATACTCGCCGCCAGGCACAGGACAATGGAGGCGCGTAGCCCCGCTCTCAGCACACGGGCGCTTCTCGGCAATCTGGGCGGCGCGGCCGTGGCGTCAGGGCGTTCCGGTGCGACCGGACCTGATTCGGAGTGCTGAAATTCCTTCACATCCGCTGAGTCAATTCCGCTCGACACCGCTTACCCTGTCTTTCTCATTTCAGCTGCTCGACCTGCGTTTCGCGCTGACCGCCACCGACGGCGCGCGGCGGACTCGATGAGAGTCCCGCCGCGCGCCGTCATCCGGTGAGCCGACCGAGCGCGGTGCGCTGCCTAGCCCTCGTAGCTCTTGGAGTCGTCTTCGCCCTCGTAGCCCTTGGGCACCGCGTCGTAGCCGTAGTCCTCGTCGGACTGCTCGTCGTGGTCCGGCTTGCCGGGATGGGCGTACTGCTCGACGTCGACCTTGCCGCCGTGGTCCGGCTTTCCATGGCCGCCGTGGTACGGCTTTCCGTGGCCACCGTGGTCCGGGCCGCCGTGCCCGCCGCCGGGGCCGCCGTGGCCGCCACCAGGCCCACCGTGCCCGCCACCGGGGCCGCCGGTGGTGTTCCCTGCGGTGTTGCCCTCGGTGTTCCCACCGGTGGTGTTACCGGCCGTGTTGCCCGCGGTGTTGCCGGACGTGTTGCCGGCGGTGTTGCCCGAGGTGCCGCCGGTCGTGACGAGGGGTCCGCCCAGGAGGCCGCCGGTGACGAGGCCACCACTGACGAGGCCACCGGTCGTCGTACCAGTGGTGGTCCCGGTCGTCGTTCCACCGGTGGTGGAGGACGCGCACCCGCTGAGGAAGATCCGGTTGTTGTTGAGGGTCACAGAACCCACCTCGGCGAGGACCCGGCCCTCGACGTTCGTTCCCTGGTTCACGGTGATCGAGTTCTCGGTCATCAGGGTGCCCACGAAGCTGGTGGTGACGCCGAGCGACGCGTCCTCGCCGACCTGCCAGAACACGTTGCACGCCGAAGCGCCGTTCGTGAGGAGAATCCGGCTGGAGGTCGCCGTCGTCAGGGACTCGGGGATCTGGAACACCCAGACCGCGTCGGAGCTCCCCTGACCGTCCAGGATCAGGTCGCCGGTGATGCCGACACCGGCCGTGGCGTGGTAGACGCCGGGAAGCAGCGCCGGACCCCCGCCGATCCCCGCCGGAAGCGCGAAGTCCATGGCCTGGCCGGCGGCGTTGTTGTACGCCACGAGCAGGTCGGACTTGGCCTGGAGGGCATTGGCGTCCGCGGCGTGCACGGCGCCACCGACCAGGCCGGGCGGGAATCCGGTGATGGCCGGATTCGGGTGTGTCCCGAGGTCGTGCGCGAGCACCGAGTTGCCGGTGTTGGTGACTCCCTGACCGGCCAGAACGGAGTAACTGGCGGCGGTGCCCAAGGGTACGGGCAATGCGATCGCCGACGCCGCGGTCGGGGTCATGAAAACCATCGCAGCGGAAACTGTTGCGGCGAGGGCCGAGACAAGCACGCCGGACAAAGTACGGCGGTGAGCTGCTCGGGGAATCTTCAGCTTCATCGAGGGGCCATTCCTGTCGGGGCAGCGGCCTACCGGGCCCTACCGATCACCCGGAAAGCCTTAACGTGTTACTGCCGTCGCATATTACGCAGAAATATCTCCGCACCGACTTGACGGGGACGGGAAAGAGAGCAGTCCATTCGACCGGAGCACAGTAATACGGAAATAGTTTAATTCGCTTTCCGATCACCTGGTCTCCCCCTCGATTGCGACCTCGGGTCGCCGATGACCCCAGAAGAGCGCTGATCCCAGGGTGGGAATCCCTGAGGCCGTCCGTGGGCCGTCCGGGGGTGGCCAACGGAGACGGAGGACGAAAGGCGACAACAGACCAGCCCCTGCTCAGAGACGGCGCGTGCCGCACTGGCGCAGGTGCCCATCAGCGTAGGTGAGTTGAGGAACTCCAGAGCTTCGGCGCAGGATGACCGGCATGACCTCCAGCGCACGCCCCTTCCTCAACCGCCGGCTCGCCGAGTTCGGGACGACGATCTTCGCCGAGATGTCGGCGCTGGCCCTGCGGACCGGGTCGATCAACCTGGGCCAGGGCTTCCCCGACACGGACGGTCCCGAGGAGATCCGGGAGGCCGCGGTGCGCGCGCTGCGCGACGGCCGCGGCAACCAGTACCCGCCGGGCCCGGGCATCCCCGAGCTGCGCGCCGCCGTCGCCGCGCACCAGCGACACCACTACGGCCTGTCGTACGACCCGGACACGGAGGTGCTGGTCACGGCCGGCGCCACGGAGGCCATCGCCGCCTCGCTGCTCGCCCTGCTGGAGCCGGGCGACGAGGTGATCGCCCTGGAGCCGTACTACGACTCCTACGCCGCCTGCATCGCGATGGCCGGCGGCACGCGCGTGCCGGTCACCCTGCGCCCGGACGCCGGCTCGTTCCGGCTCGACCTCGACGAGTTGCGCGGCGCGGTCACCGACCGCACCCGGCTCCTCCTCGTCAACACCCCGCACAACCCGACCGGCACGGTCCTCACCCGAGCGGAGCTGACGGCGATCGCCGAGCTCGCGGTGGAACGCGACCTACTGGTGGTCACCGACGAGGTGTACGAGCACCTGGTCTTCGACGAGGCAGAACACCTGCCGCTCGCCGCCTTCCCCGGCATGCGCGAACGGACCGTCACGATCGGCTCGGCGGGCAAGACCTACTCCTTCACGGGCTGGAAGGTCGGCTGGGTCACGGCGGCCCCCGGCCTGGTCACGGCGGTGCGGTCGGCGAAGCAGTTCCTGACCTACGTGTCGTCCGGGCCGTTCCAGTACGCGGTCGCCGAGGCGCTGGCCCTGCCCGACTCCTACTTCACCGCCTTCCGCGCGGACATGCTGGCCAAGCGCGATCTGCTGGCGTCGGGCCTCGCGGAGGCGGGCTTCGAGGTCTTCAGGCCGGCCGGCACCTACTTCGTCACCACCGACATCCGCCCCCTCGGCGAGACGGACGGGTTCGCCTTCTGCCGCGCCCTGCCGGAACGCGCGGGCGTCGTCGCCATCCCGAACGCGGTCTTCTACGACCACCGCGAGGCCGGCGCGCCCTTCGTCCGCTTCGCCTTCTGCAAGCGTACGGAGGTGTTGGAGGAGGCGGTGCGGCGGCTGAAGGCCCTCTCGGCCTGACGTCACGCCGCCACGCCGGGCACGGCGCGACCGTACCCGCTCGGCCGCGCCCTGCTCGCGCGCGCCACCCCGCCCTTGCAGGGTGCGGGGTGTGAGCCACGCCAGCACCTCCGCCCTCGCCCGCTCCACGGTGCCGGAGCCCGGGACCCGGGGCCGCGCCCGCCCCCGGCTGCCCCTGCTCGCGGCGGCCGGCACCGCCGTGGGCCTGTTCGCCGCCGCCCGGCTGACCGGCGCGGCCGTGCTCGCCGTGACCGCCTGGGCCACCGGACGGCAGCCGCTCGCGCTGCTGGAACGGTCCTGGGACTCCCTCTGGTACCTGGGGATCGCCGCGCAGGGCTACGGCCGCACCCTCGACGTGCGCCCGGGGGTCGTCCACAGCGACCTGGCGTTCTTCCCGCTCTACCCGGCGCTGGTGCGGGGGCTGACCGCGCTCGGCCCGTTCGACGCGGGCACGGCGGGCCTGGTGGTGTCATGGCTGGCGGCCGTGGTGGCGGCCTGCGGGATCCACCGGTGCGGCGCCCTGCTGTACGGCCGGGCCGTCGCCGCCGCGCTGGTGCTGCTGTGGGGGCTGCTCCCGCACTCGGTCGTGCTGTCGATGGCGTACACGGAACCCGTGCTCACGGCGTTCGCGGCCTGGTCGCTGTACGCGGTGCTCCGCCGGCGCTGGCTGTGGGCGGGGGCGCTGGCCGCGCTGGCGGGGCTGTCGCGGCCCAACGGCTTCGCGGTGGCGGCGGCCGTCCTCGCCGCGGCGGCCTGCGAGGTCTGGCGCGAACGGCGGCGGCTCGGCGGGGTTTCCCACAGGCTGTGGACAGGCGCCGCGCTCGCCCCGCTCGGCTGGAGCGCGTACGTCCTGTGGGTGGGCCGCCGTACGGGGGATCTGTTCGGCGGCTACTTCGCGGTGCAGCGCCGGTGGGGCTCGCGCTTCGACCTCGGCGTCGGCGCGCTGCGCTTCGTCCGGCACCTGCTGCTGCACGGGCACCGCTTCGTCCTCCCGATGACGCTGGTGATCGTGGCGACGGCGGTGCTGCTCTACGTCCTCCTCCTCGTCGACCGCGCCCCGCTGCCCCTCGTCGTCTACAGCGGCGTCCTGCTTCTGGTCGCCCTCGGCGGCTCGGGCTTCTTCGCGTCCAAGCCGCGTTTCCTGCTGCCCGCCTTCCCGCTGCTGCTGCCGCCGGCGCGGGCGCTGGTGCGGACGGCGAGAGCCCGGCCCTGGCACGCGACCGTGGTGGTCGGCGCCCTGGCCGGGCTCTCGTTCGCTTACGGCGCGTACCTGGTGGTGGTCGCGCGCACGCCGCTGTAGGTCCTGGGGCGGACTACTCCTCGTCGTCCCCGGGCTCCTCCGTACCGTCGACCTCCTGCTCCAGGCCGAACTGCTCCACGAGCCACTTGTCGAACTCGATGGCGGCCCGAACCCAGCTGACCGTCGACGACACGAAGTGCTCGAGGGCGACTCCGGTGCCGATCAGCATCTGGGCCTCGCCGATGAGGCGGACGGTGCCGTCGTCGTGGGTGTGGGTGTAGACCTTGGGCCAGAGCGTACGACGGTTCCAGTCGTCGATGGCCTCCAGCAGCTGGGGCTTCTCGTCGATCTTGTGCGGCCGGTCGTAGAACGTCCGTACCGAGAAGACCTGCTGGTCGGCCTCGCCGCGGAACATGAAGTAGGTGCGGAACTGCTCCCACGGAGCGGCGAGGTCGCCCTCCTCGTCCACGACGTACTTCAGCTCCATCTGGTCGAGGAGCTGCTTCACGAGGTCCTGATCCGGGACGACGGGGCCCGCCGGTCCTTGCGGCTGCGGCTCGGGCTGGCCCCCGAAGTTCGGAATCGAGGACGGGTCGATGGTCACCGTGATTTTCCCTTCGTACGGATTCTGCCATCCTCTCCCATGCGAGGCGGGGAGTGGCAACCCCGGAGGGGGTCTGTCACACGGACCGTCATGATCTGGTCATCGGGACGTCAGGGGGTGGCGCGGGTGCGCAAGGTGTGGTGGGGGCTGTGGTGGCTGTGCCTGGCCTTCGTGGTCGTGGTAGGCGTGGGGTTCGTCTGGGAGGCGCGCAGCCTCGCGTCGTCCAGCGACGACCCGCCCGGCACGGTCAGCGAGGTCGGCTGCGACGAGGCCATGACGTTCGCGGGCGCCTCGATGCCGGCGGGCGCGAGCGCGGCGAAGTGCACGTCGTACACCTGGGGCGGCCAGGCGTACGACGGCTCGTTCCGGATGCCGCGCTCCGCGGTGACGGAGTGGCTGGCCACGTCGTTCCCCACCGCCGAACGCCCGGCGTCCTGCGCGGCGTACGGGGAGGGGGACGTGGATGTGTGCGCCTACCTGCGCAACGACCCGGACGACGAGCGCACGACGGGCGCGTACGACGTGGACGTCAGCGTGCGCTACGAGGGCGGGCCCGCGGGAGGCACCGCCCTCGTCACGTTCGAGGCGTCCACGTACTGAGCGTCACCGCGCTCCGGCGTTACAGCGTCTTCCCCGTCGCCGGGCCCACGATCAGGCCGTCGCCGAAGGCGTCCACCCGGACCGTGTCGCCGTCCTTGACCTCGCCGGACAGGATCTCCCGGGCGAGGCGGTCGCCGATGGCGGTCTGCACCAGGCGGCGCAGCGGCCGGGCACCGTAGGCCGGGTCGTTGCCCTCGTCGGCGAGCCAGGCCAGGGCCTCATCGGTGATCTCCAGGTTCAGCCGGCGCTCGGCCAGCCGCTTGGCCAGGCGGTCGATCTGGAGGCGGGCGATCCGGCCCAGCTCCTCCTTGGACAGGGCCGAGAAGACGACCAGGTCGTCCAGCCGGTTGAGGAACTCCGGCTTGAAGGAAGCCCGGACCACCTCCAGCACCTGCTCCTTCTTCTCCGCCTCCCCGGTGAGCGGGTCGACCAGGAACTGGCTGCCGAGGTTCGAGGTGAGCACCAGGATGACGTTGCGGAAGTCGACCGTGCGGCCCTGACCGTCGGTCAGGCGGCCGTCGTCCAGCACCTGGAGCAGGAGGTCGAAGACCTCCGGGTGCGCCTTCTCCACCTCGTCGAGCAGGACGACGCTGTACGGGCGGCGGCGGACCGCCTCGGTGAGCTGGCCGCCCTCCTCGTAGCCGACGTAGCCGGGCGGGGCTCCGACCAGCCGGGCCACGCTGTGCTTCTCGCCGTACTCCGACATGTCGATACGGATCATGGCCCGCTCGTCGTCGAAGAGAAAGTCCGCGAGGGCCTTGGCCAGCTCGGTCTTGCCGACGCCGGTCGGACCGAGGAAGAGGAAGGAACCGGTGGGCCGGTCCGGGTCGGAGATGCCTGCTCGGCTGCGCCGTACCGCGTCGGAGACGGCCCGTACGGCCTCGGACTGGCCGATGAGCCGCTTGCCGAGCTCGTCCTCCATGCGCAGCAGCTTCTGCGTCTCGCCCTCCAGCAGCCGGCCCGCCGGGATCCCGGTCCAGGAGGCGACGACGTCCGCGATGTCGTCGGAGCCGACCCCCTCCTTCACCATGGTGTCCCGGGCGACCTCCTCCTCGGCCGCCGAGGCGGCCTCCAGGTCGCGCTCCAAGGTCGGGATCTCGCCGTACAGCAGCTTGGAGGCGGTGTCGAAGTCGCCGTCGCGCTGGGCGCGTTCGGCCTGGCCCCGCAGGTCGTCGAGCTTCTCCTTCAGTTCGCCGACCCGGTTCAGGGACTGCTTCTCCTTCTCCCAGCGGGCGGTGAGGCCGCGCAGCTCCTCCTCCTTGTCGGCGAGGTCGCGGCGCAGCTTCTCCAGGCGCTCCCGGCTCGCGGCGTCGGTCTCCTTGCCGATCGCCAGCTCCTCCATCTTCAGCCGGTCGACGACCCGCTGGAGCTCGTCGATCTCGACGGGGGACGAGTCGATCTCCATGCGCAGCCGGGAGGCGGCCTCGTCCACGAGGTCGATGGCCTTGTCGGGCAGGAAGCGGGAGGTGATGTACCGGTCGGACAGGGTCGCCGCCGCCACCAGCGCGCTGTCGGCGATCTGGACCTTGTGGTGGGCCTCGTAGCGTCCCTTGAGGCCGCGCAGGATGGCGATGGTGTCCTCGACGGTCGGCTCGGCGACCAGCACCTGCTGGAACCGCCGCTCCAGGGCCGGGTCCTTCTCGATCCGCTCCCGGTACTCGTCGAGGGTCGTCGCGCCCACCATGCGCAGCTCACCGCGCGCCAGCATGGGCTTGAGCATGTTGCCGGCGTCCATGGCGGAGTCCCCGCCGGCCCCGGCGCCCACGACGGTGTGCAGCTCGTCGATGAAGGTGATGATCTGCCCGTCGGAGTCCTTGATCTCGGCGAGGACCGTCTTCAGCCGCTCCTCGAACTCGCCCCGGTACTTCGCCCCGGCCACCATGGCCCCGAGGTCGAGCGCGACCAGCCGCTTGTCCTTGAGGGACTCGGGCACGTCCCCCTTCACGATGCGCTGCGCCAGCCCCTCCACGACGGCGGTCTTGCCGACGCCGGGCTCACCGATGAGGACGGGGTTGTTCTTGGTGCGGCGCGACAGCACCTGCACCACCCGCCGGATCTCCTGGTCCCGTCCGATGACGGGGTCGAGCTTGCCCTCCCGCGCGGCGGCGGTGAAGTCGGTCCCGAACTTCTCGAGTGCCTTGTACTGCCCCTCGGGATCCGCGGTGGTCACCCGGCGCCCTCCCCTCGTCTTCTGGAAGGCCGCCTGAAGCTGCTTGGCCCCGGCCCCCTGCTGGGAGAGTACGTCCCCGGCCGCGCCGCCCTTCGCGGCGATGCCCATCAGCAGGTGTTCGGTGGAGAGGTAGTCGTCGCCGAGCTCCGCGGCGCGCTGCTGGGCGTCGCCGATGACGGCGAGCAGCTCGCGGTTGGGCTGCGGGGGCGCGACGGTGGAGCCGGTCACGCTGGGCAGCCCCGCGAGCACCCGCTCGGCGCCGGTGCGCACGGCGGCCTGGTCGGCGTCGACGGCGGCCAGCAGGTCGATGATGTTCTCGTTGTCCTGCCCGGCCAGCAGCGCGAGCAGCAGGTGGGCAGGGGTGAGGTCCGCATGCCCTTCCGAAACGGCCCGGGTGCCGGCCGCGTGGATGGCGTCCCGGCTCCTGTTGGTCAGCTCGGCGTCCACGTTCGCGTTCTCCTCCTGGCGTCGGTTTTCTGCCGTGTCGTGTCGTCCAGTGCGTCTCGCAGTGGGTCTCGCGGTGCGTCCGGCGCGTCATCCATTGCTGACCCACAGAACGTACACAAAGTTGAGTCTATTCCACTCAAGGCGGTGTCCGGGAGGCGGAACGGCTAAGTTCCCGGACATGGCCGCATATCCGCAGGACCCGGGCACCCCGGACGAGTCGTACGTCGCCTTCTGGCGGGAACGGCACCTGTGCACCCTGACGACAGCACGCCCGGACGGCACCCCGCACGTCGTGCCCGTCGGGGTGACATACGACCCCGAGGCGCGTCTGGCTCGGGTGATCACGAACACGGCGAGCGCGAAGGCCGGAAACGTACGGGCCGCGGGCCCGGCGGGCGCGCCGGTCGCCGTGTGCCAGGTGGACGGCCGCCGCTGGGCGACGCTGGAGGGCCGGGCCTTCGTCCGCACCGATCCGGAACGGGTCGCGGAGGCGGAGCGGCGCTACGCCGAGCGCTACGCGCGCGTGCCCGCGCCGAACCCGGCCCGCGTGGTGATCGAGATCGAGCTGACCCGGGCGATGGGGCGGGGCTGACGCAGGCGACGAGGGAGGCCGAAGTGACCGAAGGGGTGGGGCCGTGGGGGCCGAAGGGGCGGAGACGGGTGGACGGCGGGTCGCGAGTGACGGTTTTCGGTCAGCCCGCAGCGAGCCGATACCCCGAAATATCCCGTAAAACTGCAGCGGCGTCACCGTGTTCAGGTCACGGTGACGCCGCTGCGGGGGGAAGTACCTGCGCGATCTGTTACGACGGGGGAATCGCGTCAGGCACTGCGGGGGGTGGCCGATATGGTCCTGATATCCGGGATGTCCGGCTCCGCAAGCCGGTGGTCCCGCTGGTCGAGATTCACAAAGATCATTCCGTACCGGATAGCACACCGCACGGGCTGCGGCGCCCCCCGAGGCCGCCGCAGACACCGGTACGCCCGTACGTCCTCGTCCTCGTCCCGCGTGACCACCACCGGCTCTCCGAAGACGGTCACCATCAGCGAGTCACCACTGTGGGGGATGGCGGTGACCAGGTCGATGAAGTGCCATCCGGAGCGATAGGCGGTGGCCATCTCGCGGCGGAAGGAGCGGTCGTCGGGTGGGGTGGTCATCACGATCAGTCCCAGGAAGTGTCGTCGGTGTGGTCCACCCCGACGACTACCGCAATCGAACCACTGTCCGCATGAACGTCACTCGACTTGCCGGCCAGGCCGCTCACGGCCCCGAACACCACGACGGCGGAAAGAGCAGCGGCAAGTACCGAGCGAAGCATTCTCTTACGCATAGTCGGCTTCGTCCTCACTCGATGGTCTCCTCTTCCCCCGTCGGATAAGACGATGGCTCATTCGGGCACGTCATGGCCACACAATCGATGCATCATGTTCCTGCATGTTCAGGACCCTGGGGGGTGGAGAATTGGGGACAAACGGTATGCAAGCGGCACATCCCCATGCGATAACCGAACTCTGCGACGAAGGCGGTCGCGTCTACGCCAGTGCTCTTCGCGCTGGTCGCGTGCCTCGGACGGACGTGGCGGACGTTCCCTGCCTGATGGAGTTCGGCCTCCTGCACCCGGATCCCGACGACGTCAACTGGCTGCGGCCGGTGCCGCCGACGGTCGCCCTGGCCCAGCATCTCCACCCCCTGGAGCGGGAGATCACGGAACGCAGGCGACTCTCGGTCGAACTGGCCGACGCCTTCGAGCCGTTCATGGCCGCCAGCGCCCAGAACACCGGAACCACGCACTCCATCACTGTGCTGGAAGGCCGGGACCGAATCAACGCGGCGCTCAACATCGCCACCTCCGAGTCCCACACCGAGGTGCTCGCCGTGCAGCCCGGCGGCCGCCGTCTGGAGAGCAACCTCCTGAAGGGCCTGGAACGCGACCGTCCGCTTCTTGAGCGGGGCGTCCGGCTGCGCACGCTGTACCAGCACACCGCCCGGCACAGCCCCCAGACGCTGGCCTACGTCGACCAGATCTCGACCGGCAAGGTCGAGGTCCGCACCATCGACGAACTCGTCGAGCGCCTCATCATCTGCGACGAGACGGTGGCCTTCATCCCCGTCCGGGAGGACCGGCAGGTCGCCCTGGAGCTACGCCACCCCGGCCTGGTCCGCTACCTGATCAAGGTCTTCGACTTCATGTGGACGCGTGCGGTACCCCTCCGGGTCGGCACCCCGTACGAGACCGCCCCCGACGGCATCACCGACATCCAGCACTCCATCGCCAAACTCCTCATCGAGGGGCACGTCGACGAGGCCATCGCCCGCCGTCTCGGCATGAACGTGCGCACCTGCCGCGCCCACATCGCCAAGCTGGCCCAGGCCCTCGGCAGTGGCAGCCGCGCCCAACTCGGCTTCCTCATAGCCCAGTCGGGAATCCTGGAGCGGGAGCACTGAACCAGGGGGAGAGCCGTTCGTGACCACACAAGCGCCCGCCCACGCGCCGCAGGAGCAGTGCGCCACCGGACCGGAGCCCGAGTGACGGCACCGCACCCGGCGCACGGCGTGGAGAACCTGTGCGGGGCCGGCGCGAAGCTGTACGAACAGGCCCTGCGCGAGGGCCGCGTCCCACACCGACGCCGTCATCGCCGGCCGCCTCGGCTGAACATCCGCACCGCCCGGGTCCACATCGCCGAACTCGCCGCCATCCTCGGCAGCGACAGCCGCGCGCAGCTCGGCTACCTCATAGGGCGGTCGGGGATCCTTGATCGGGAAGACTGAGGCGGGGGACCTCGGGGGTGTGCGTGGCGCCGTCCAGGCCCACCTGAGCTATCCGGACACCCAGTTGGGTGCGGCTCGCCGCGCCCAGCGTCTCCGACAGGCGCGCGATGTGGGCGCGGCAGGTGCGCACGCTGATGCCGAGGCGTTCGGCGATCACCGCGTCCTGGTGGCCCTCGGCGAGCAGGGCCGCGATGGACTGTTCGCGGTGGGAGATGCCCTCGATGCCGGTGTCGGGCAGGGGGGCGGTGAGCGGGATCGCCAGCCGCCAGAGGCGTTCGAAGACCGTGGCGAAGTAGCCGACCAGGCCCGGGTGACGCAGCTCCAGGGCCATCGTGTGGTCGGCGTTGGCGGGGATGAAGGCGACCGTGCGGTCGAAGAGGATGAGGCGGTCGATGACCTCGTCGAGGGTGCGCGCCTCGACCGTGTCGCCCATCAGTTCCAGGTAGTTGAGCAGACCCTGGCCGTGCCGGGCCACATGGTTGTACAGGTCGCGCATGCGCACCCCGCGCCCGCGCAGCGTCAGCGCCCGGTGCAGGCCCTCCGACAGTTCGGCCTCACGGCGGATGCCGCCCGGCTGCACCGTCAGCACCTCCGTCGTGCACGCCTCCGTCGCCTCGTCCATCGCCGTCTGGATACGGGAGAGGCCGTCCAGGACCCGGATCGCGCTGCCCTCGGTGCCCGAGGACGGCAGCCGGCCGCCCAGGCCCGCGTACCACTCGACGGCCGCCACCGCCGCGCCCACCCGCCGCTGGCTCACGCTGACCTCGTCGTGCACCGCGCGCAGCAGCCGCGTCATGACCTCCTGCGGTGCCGTCGGCACCAGCCAGTCCATGTCGTCGGGGTCCGGGTGCAGCAGGGCGAGTTCCAGGAGGCAGGGCACCGGATCGGCGTCACGACGCCGCACCCGACCGCGCCGTACGGCCCGGGAATACACGCGATCCCCGGCTCCGCACAGTCGGTCGGCACCGTGTGGATGCTCCTCCGTCCCGTGCCCGGCCATCGCCCATCCCACCCCCGGTTCCAGCCTCTTCCGCAGCCGCCACTATGCGCGGAGCGGACCTGCTCCGCAACACGGCTCCTCCCGCCGCGACCGTGAGAAACAGCCGGTTCGCCCTGCTATCCGCCTACCTCCGCCCGTCGCGTTGCAACAAGCTGATGGTGGTGTTCCGTACCCCGCCGGTGCATCGTGGAACCCGCTTCGCCACGGGTAACGGTTACCCATGCAGGCCCCGGCTGGACACCCTCGTCCGGCCGGGGCCGAACGCGCGCCTCCGGCACCCCTCCCCGCACGTGAGCTTCCGGAGATCCCGCAGGGTCGGCCGCGTCACGTCCCGCCTGACGTCCCCTCACGCCGGACGGCGAGCACGGCGGGAACGGCGGGAGCCGCAGGACCGCGGGGGCGATGCCGGACCGCGAGCACGGCAGTCGCGGCGGGCACGGCAGGCACAGTGGGCACAGTGGGCACGGCAGGCACAGTGGGCGCGGCAAGCGCGGACGGCACGGCAGGCACAGTGGGCGCGGCAAGCGCGGACGGCAGAGCGATGGACGGCGGGCACGGCCGGCGGGGCGGCGCGGCCGTACCGGAGTGCCGTGCTCCCCCTCCCCTTTCCGCGCGGGACGCCGGAGAATTCGGCCATGCGGACGGGGCGTGTGCCGACGGCACTGGCGATGACGGCACTGGCCGCGCTGACACCGGCCCTCGCGGGCTGCGACGCAGGCGGCGGGAGTCCGGCCGCGCCGTCGCCCTCCACGGCCTCACAACGGCCCTCCCGGGCCTACCAGGACGGGCATCTCACCTTCACCCTGCTGTCCCTGCGCTGCGACCTGACGGCCGTCGCCGGGTCGCACAGCGAAGGTCAGCCGGACGGCCGGTTCTGCGCCGTCCGGCTGCGGGTGGAGAACAGGTCCCCCGAGTTCCACACGTACGTCGTCGCACGGCAGCGCCTGGCGGGCGTCGCCGGCCGTCGCGGCCGGACCGACACCTTCGCGATGGCCGTACGACGTCAGCACGACCAGGTCGAGATCGGCGGCCACGACCTCATCGAGGTCGAGCTCTGGTACGACGTCCCGCGCGACGCGAAGGTCACCGGCGTGCGCGTCTCGGGCGACCGCGACCCGGCCGGCTTCATGAACAGCGCCCCGGTGAAGCACGCCGCCGACGGCGTGCTCATCCCGATGAAACCGCTCATGGGCTGGTGAGGACGGTCCCTCCCGGCCCCTTCCCGGCCGGCCTCTTCCCGGCCGGCTACTTCCCGGCCGGCTACTTCAGGCCGAGCGACGTGCAGGTCGCCTTGTACTTCGCGGTGCAGATGTCCGACACCTTGTAGATGCCGTCCGCGACGACGGTCTCCTCGATGTTGGTCTTCGTCAGGGCGACGACGGTCACCAGCTGCGCGGGGATCTTGCTGTCCGTCGGGCTGTCGACCTTGTCCGAGGCGAGGGCGTCGAACTGGATGTCGTGCCCCTGGACTTTGGCGACGGCCATCTCGGCGGCGGCCTCGGCCTCCTCCGGGTACGACTTGTAGACGCTCATGAACTGCTCGCCGGCGATGATGCGCTGCACCGCCGCGAGCTCCGCGTCCTGGCCGGTGATCGGCGGCAGTTCGGAGACACCCGCGGCCTCCAGGGCCTTGATGATGCCGCCGACCATGGCGTCGTTGGCGGAGTAGACACCGGCGATGTTGTTCTTGCCGATCTTGTCGATCGCCTTGGTCATGTCGGCCTGGGCGCCCTCCGGGCTCCAGTCCTTGATGTCGTAGGTCTCGGCGATGGTCACCTTGCCGTTGAGCTCGGAGAGCGCACCCTGCTTGAACTGCTTGGCGTTCGGGTCGGTGGGCGAGCCGTTGACCATGACGATCTTCTTGGAGGCGCTGCCCAGTCTCTCGGCCAGGGTGCGCCCCTGCACCTCGCCGACGAGCTCGTTGTCGAAGGAGACGTATCCGTCGATCGGTCCCTCGGCCAGCCGGTCGTAGGCGATGACCGGGATGCTCGCGTCCTTGGCCTTCTGCACCATGCCCCGGATGGCGTGCGAGTCGACGGCGTCGAGCAGGATGACGTCGACCTTGTCGTCGATCATCTTCTGCATCTGGGTCGCCTGCACGTCCGCGTCCTGAGCGGCGTTGGCGTACGTCGTCCTGCCCTGGTCGTTGGTGAGGGAGGCGACCTTCTTCTTGATGATGGGGTAGTCGAACACCTCGTAGCGCGTGTTCGTCTTCTCCGGCATCAGCACACCGACCGTGATGTCGTTGCCCTTCCTCGGGCTCGCGTCGGCGGTGCCCCCCGTCGCGTCGAGCATGCCGCAACCGGCCAGCGAGAGGGTCATGGTGGACGCGGCCACGGATATGGCGATACGACGCATTCGGGGACTCACTTCAGGTGTGTTCCGGACATGGGTGCGACATGGTGACCCAGGTGTCTGAAAAGCCAACGCGTCGGCAACCATCGCCGTCAAGCGGAACTACTTAACGAGATAGCAACATCACGCTCCGCTTAGCTCGGAGCCAGTCGTGAACACGCTGCGAATACGCCTCCAAATGCTCGTTACGGACCCTCCACCCAAGGGGAGTTCACGCGTAGGCAAAGATCCGTACAACCAACCCGCCCCCTCACGAGTCGTGATCGGGACGGACCAGAACACCGCCCCGATCCCGGCGGGCCAGAACTGCCGTCCCGATCTCGACCAGAGGACCGAATGAACCCAGCCAGACGACGCACGTCCACGGCGTCCGCCACCGCCGTCGTGCTCGCCACCGCCGGTGGCCTCCTCACCACCGCCGCGGCCCCCGTGTCCGCAGCGACAACCTGTTCCTCACCGGTGTACAAGCGGCAGTTCTACGCGAACACCGCCTTCTCGGGCACCCCGAAGCGCACCGACTGCGACAGCACGATCGACGAGAACTGGGGCGCCAAGGCCCCCGCGTCCGGCCTGCCGACGAACAACTTCGGCGTCCGCTGGACCGTCACCCGCGACTTCGGCTCCGGCGGCCCCTTCACCCTCTCGGCCGCCGCGCAGGACGGCATCCGCGTCTACGTCGACAGCTCCCGCAAGGTCGACCTCTGGAAGAACGGCTCGACGACGACGAAGAAGACCGTCAACGTCACGATCCCGGCGGGCAAGCACACCCTGCGCGTGGACTACGCCAACTGGACGGGCTCGGCCAACGTCAAGCTGACCTACACGCCCAACACCTCGGCGAGCGTCGACAAGGTCCGGCCGCGTACGCCGGCCGGTGTCACGTGGGACTACGTCCCGGAGTCGCCGACCGAGGTGGTCGCGTACCTGGTGTGGACGCGCAACCAGGAAATGGACCTCGCCGGCTACCGGATCTACCGTCAGGCCGAGGGCACGAGCACCTGGACGAAGGTCGGCACGACCACCCAGCTCGCCTTCGCCGACCGCCCGCCGTGCACGGGCCAGAGGTACTACTACCAGGTCCGCGCCTACGACAAGGCCGGCAACGAGTCGACGGGCGCGGCGGGCAAGGGGCCGGTCCCCTCCCCCGACGTCACCCCGCCCGGCACGCCGGTCCTGACCGCCACGGCCACGCAGGATGCCAACGAGCTGTCCTGGACGGCGTCGGCGGACGCGGTCGGCTACCAGGTCTACGGCAAGTTGGCCTCGGCGGCCCGCTACACCCTGCTCACCGAGACCACCGCCACCAGTTACCGGCACAGCCCGGTGCAGTACGGCAAGGAGTACGAGTACAAGGTCAGCGCGGTCGACACGGCCGGGAACACCGCCGACTCCGCGATCGCGCACGCGACGCCGACCATCACCGTGCCCTCCGGCGTGACCCTCTCCTCTCCCGACTGGGGTGTGGAGGTCACCTGGAAGGAGCCCGCGGGCGGCGACACGGCCGACTACCGGGTCTACCGTTCGGCGGCCTCCGCGGACGGCTCCCGCCAGTGGACGCTCGCCCGCTGCAACACGCCCCGGACCAGCACCGACGCGGACGGCAACACGATCCGCAGCTGCCACGACAACGACGTACGGCACGGCGAGACGTACCACTACAAGCTGCACCGCCAGAACACCGCGGGCCTGTGGTCCACCGGTTCCGCCGAGGTCACCATCACCACGTCGGGCGACGAGGTCCCGCCGCCGCCCGTCACGGGCCTGCGCGCCGAACCCCTCGAGTACGGCGTCAAGCTCGACTGGGACGACGCCACGGTGGCCGACCTGGACGAGTACTGGGTCTACCGGCTCAGCCCGTACTCGAACACCCACGAGTTCGTGGACCGGGTCGACGCCGGCACCAGCGAGTACCTCGACGGCCCCTACCGGGCGCACGGCGACAGCCGGACCTACTTCGTCGTCGCCGTCGACCGCTACGGCAACTCCCTGACGTACCAGGACGAGATCGGCGGCGAGTGGAGCCCCACCATCGCCGGGACCGACGTCACCCAGCTCGACCTCACGCCCTCGGAGATCCCGGCCGAGACCGCGCCCTGCTGGCTCTACAGCGACGCCACCTCCACGGGCGCCGGCATCCTGTCGATCGACTGCGACGCGGCCGATTCCCTCGGCGTCCACGTCTACCGCTGGGACCGCGCGGCCGGTCGGTGGGCCCGTCTGACCGACGTGCCCCTGGCCCCCACCACCACCCGTTACCTGGACCTGGACGCGCCGACCGGCACGACCAACCACTACGTGATCTCGGTCGTCGCGGCGGACGGCACGGAAGCCTTCTCGAACGTCGACTGGGCCGCGTCCCTCCCGCACCACGCATGAGAACGAGCAAGAGAACGAGCATGAGAACCAGCACCCTCACGGCCACCACGGTCGTCCTCGCCACCACCGCGGGCCTGTTCACGGCCGTCGCCGCCCCCGCGTCGGCGGCCGTCAGCTGCACCTCACCGGTGTACAAACGGCAGTTCTTCGCGAACACCACCTTCTCGGGCACGGCGAAGAAGACCGACTGTGACAGCGCGATCGACGAGAAGTGGGGCGCCAAGGCCCCCGCCTCCGGCCTGCCGACGAACAACTTCGCGGTCCGCTGGAGCGTCACCCGCGACTTCGGCTCCGGCGGCCCCTTCACCCTCTCGGTCGCCGCCCAGGACGGCATCCGCGTCTACGTCGACAGCTCCCGCAAGGTCGACCTCTGGAAGAACGGCTCGACGACGACGTCCAAGGCCGTCAACCTCACCCTGCCCAAGGGCCGCCACACCGTCCGCGTCGACTACGTGAACTGGACCGGCAACGCCAACGTCAAGTTCGCGTACACGCCCCGCGCCTCCGCGGGCGTCGACAAGGTGAAGCCGCTCGCCCCGACGGCCCCCGCCCTGACGTACACCCAGGCGACCGGCGCGGCCCGGCTCACCTGGGCGAAGAACCAGGAGATGGACCTCGCGGGGTACCGGGTCTACCGGCGTCCGGCGTCCGGTGCGGCCACCGCCTGGACCCGGCTGGCGTCCACCACGGCCACCTCGTACACCGACGCGGCTCTGCCGCCGACCGGCGAGACGTACATGTACCAGGTCCGGGCTTACGACAAGGTGGGCAACGAGTCGGCCGGTTCGGTGGACCGGACCGTCGTCACCGTGGACCGGACCGCGCCGACGCAGGTCACCGGCCTGACGGCGCTCGGCACCACGGCGGGCAACTCCCTCTTCTGGCAGGCGTCTTCGGCGAAGGACGTCCACCACTACGAGGTGTGGGGGGCGCCGGAGGGCCAACAGGACCCGGACGGCCCGGAGACGGTGTTCGGGACGTCCTACACGGATGTCCTGGCGGAGCCGGGCACGGCGTACCGGTACACCGTGCGGGCCGTCGACACCGCGATGAACGTCGGACCGGCCTCCCTGCCGGTCGCGGTCACCCTCCCCGCCGCTTCGGCCCTGCCCGCCCCGAGCGGGGTCCAGGGCACGCCGTCCGACGCGTCGACGTCCGTCGTCTGGAGCTCGGACCCCGGCGCGCAGGACGTCTCCGGCTTCCGCGTCTACCGCCGCACGTCCGCCACCGGCGGCTGGTCCCTGATCGGCGCCCCCGACGCCACGGCGTCCTCCTACGAGGACACGTCCGCGCCGCGCGGCACGGCGTACTACCTCGTCACCACCGTCGACGGCACCGGCGCGGAGTCGGTCCCCTCGGCGCAGGCGGCCGTCGACCGGCTCTCCCCGGCCACCGCGACCGGACCCGCCGCTCCGCTGCTGACGCTGGTCTCCTCGGGCGCTCCCCGCCGCTCGCCCGTCCAGGTCACGGCCGCGCCCGGCACGGGTGACAAGGACCGGGTGCTGCGGGGCTACTCCTGGGAGATCAGCGGCGCCTGCGGGTCGAGCGGCACCTCGCTGTCCACCACCGGTGCCATCAGCTGGACCTCGCC
This sequence comes from Streptomyces sp. NPDC059582, assembly GCF_042735715.1. NCBI lineage: Bacteria > Bacillati > Actinomycetota > Actinomycetes > Kitasatosporales > Streptomycetaceae > Streptomyces > Streptomyces sp. NPDC059582. Next base: position 2,556 of record NZ_JBHWCC010000067.1, on the reverse strand, counting down.
CTACAACGGTCCGTGCACGGCCACCGTCCACGCCGTGGACGTCTACGGGCGCCAGAGCGAGCAGAGCGCGACCGTCGACTTCTTCGTCGGTCGCTGACCCGCGCGGGCCACAGCACACGGGAGAGGCCCGGAGATTCGGCTGAACCTCCGGGCCTCTCCTGGATCGGCGGGGCGCCGGCCGGGGCGGCCGGTCAGTCGGACTGCTGCCGCTTCGGCCGCCACACCACCAACGCACTCGTCTGCTGGACCTCCTGGTACGGGACCAGGTCCCGTCGGTAGGAGGCGTGCACCGCGGCCTCACGCTGCCGCATCGCGGCCGCCGCGCCGTCCAGAGCCGCTTCCATCTCCGCGACCCGGGACTGGAGCGCGGCGACCTGGTTCTCCAGTTCGATGATGCGCTTGATGCCGGCCAGGTTGATGCCCTCGGTCTGCGACAACTGCTGTACGGTGCGCAGCAGTTCGATGTCACGGGCCGAGTAGCGCCGGCCCCGGCCCGCGGTGCGGTCCGGGGAGACCAGGCCCAGGCGGTCGTACTGGCGCAGCGTCTGCGGATGCAGGCCGGAGAGCTGGGCCGCCACCGAGATGACGTAGACCGGGGTCTCCTCGGTCAGTTCGTACGGGTTACGCCGGCGGCCGTCCATCACTCTCAAGCTCCCTTCGCGGCCTCGAACAGCTCCGCCCGCGGGTCCTCACCCGCGGTCGCCTCGCGATACGCCTCCAGTGCGTCACGAGCCTTCCCCGACAGGTCCTTCGGAACACTCACCTCGACGGTGACCAACAGGTCGCCGCGGGTGCCGTCCTTGCGGACCGCGCCCTTGCCGCGGGCGCGCATCGTGCGGCCGTTCGGGGTGCCCGGCGGCAGCTTCAGCGTCACCGGCGGGCCGCCGAGGGTCGGGACCCGGACCTCGCCGCCGAGCGTCGCCTCCGTGAACGTGACCGGGACGGTGACGGTGAGGTTGTCGTCCTTGCGGCCGAACACCGGGTGGGAGTCGACGTGCACCACGACGTACAGGTCGCCCGCGGGGCCGCCCCGCTCGCCGGGCGCGCCCTTGCCGCGCAGCCGGATCCGCTGCCCGTCGGTGACGCCCGCCGGGATACGGACCTGCATGGTGCGCGAGGACTTGGCGCGGCCGCTGCCCTTGCACTCCAGGCAGGGGTGCTCGGCGATCAGACCGCGGCCCTTGCAGTCCGGGCAGGGGTCCGTCAGCGAGAACCCGCCGCCGGAACCCCGCGCCACCTGGCCGGTGCCGACGCAGGTCGGGCACACCCGCGGGGTGCCGTTCTTGTCGCCGGTGCCGGAGCAGGCCTTGCACGGCTGCTGCGAGGTCATCCGCAACGGGACCGTCGCGCCCTCGATCGCCTCCGTGAAGCTCAGCGTGACCTCGGTGTCGATGTCCTGGCCGCGCCGGGGCTGGGTGCGCGTGCCGGTGCCCGCGCCACCCCGGTTGAACAGGCCTCCGAACACGTCACCGATGCCGCCGCCGAAGCCGCCGGCCCCGCCGCCGCCTCCCTGGGCGCCACCTCCGAAGAGGTCGCCCAGGTCGAAGTTGAAGTTGCCGCCGCCCGCGCCCGGCCCCGGGCGGAAGCCGCCGTTGCCGAAGAGCGCGCGGGCCTCGTCGTACTCCTTGCGCTTCTTGGGGTCACCGAGGATGTCGTTCGCCTCGGAGATCTCCTTGAAGCGCTCCTCCGCCTTGGTGTTGCCCTTGTTGGCGTCCGGGTGGAACTCGCGGGCGAGCTTGCGGTACGCCTTCTTGATCTCGGCCTCGGTGGCGTCCTTGGGGACGCCGAGAACCTTGTAGTAGTCCTTCTCGATGAAGTCCTTGGTGCTCATCCTCGACGTCCCTCCTCCCTCGTCCCGGTGCCGGCGTCAGCCCTCGTCCGGGCCACCGCTCTCCTTGTCGTCGGCCGTCTCGGCCGAGTCCTCGGCCTTGACCGCCTGTGCCCCCGGCTGGGGTTCGGCCACCGCCACCCGCGCGGGGCGGATGGTCCGCTCGCCGATCCGGTACCCGGGCTGCAGGATCGCCACGCAGGTCGTCTCGGTGACGTCCGGCGCGTAACTGTGCATCAGGGCTTCGTGGATCGTCGGGTCGAAGGGCTCGCCCTCCTTGCCGAACTGCTGAAGGCCCATCTTCGCCGCGACGGTCTCCAGCGACTCCGCGACGGACTTGAATCCGCCGACCAGTTCGCCGTGTTCCCGCGCGCGGCCGATGTCGTCGAGCGTGGGCATGAGCTCGGTCAGGAGGTTCGCGATCGCGATCTCCTTGACCGCGATCCGGTCACGCTCCACCCGACGGCGGTAGTTCTGGTATTCGGCCTGGAGCCGCTGGAGGTCCGCCGTGCGCTCGCCGAGCGCCGTACGCACCTGGTCCAGCTGGGCCACCAGAGCGGTGGTCTGGTTCGCGTCCCCGGCCGGGGCCGCCGCCCCCTCCGCAGAGGGGGCGGCGGCCGTCGGCACGGCGTCGTGAGAGGTGGCGCCCGAGGGGACCTGGGGGGGGGACAACCAACCCCCGGGGGCCACCCACAACCCCCCCCCCCCCATACCACCGCGTACCACCA
>NZ_JBHWCC010000066.1:0-45380 GCF_042735715.1 Streptomyces sp. NPDC059582 | reverse complement strand
GATCCGGGATCCGGGATCCGGGATCCGGGATCCGGGATCCGGGATCCGGGATCCGGGATCCGGGATCCGGGATCCGGGATCCGGGATCCGGGATCGCAGCCGCGCCTCGATCGACCCCGAAGTCGCCGCGCCTTCGTCCTCGTCCTCGTCCTCGTCCCGCGGGCAACGTCCACCGGCGCCGCCGTTCTCCGGACGGCTCCGGACACGCCCGAACGCCCAGCCCTGGCAGGACTGAGAGTGCGCAGTCGGGGCAAACGTCGGTCGACATGGAGGAAGAATCCGGCCGAGACGCGTAGGCGATGCGCTGACTGTGGGAGCCACGATGCCGACCGCCGTACCCGAACCAACCGCTCAGCAGTCCGGCCGATCTACCGGCGCGCCTCGTGAAGGACGTTCGTACGCGCTGCCCCTGGGTCTGGGACGGACATCGGCGCGCATCGGTGCACTGACGTTGTGTCAGGCCGCGCTCATGGTCGGGGCGGGGCTGCTCATCACCGGTCCGGCACACCGGATGTGGCCACTGACCGTGGAGGACCGGGTCAACGAGGGTTTCGAACATGTCCGCACGCCCGCCCTCACCGCACTGTCCTCCGTCGGGTCGGAGGCCGGCAACACGCTGACGGTGGTCGTCCTGGCCCTGCTGGCGTGCGGGGGCCTGGTGCTGATACCCCGGCTGCCGATGTGGCGGCAGGCTTCCTTCCTCGCCCTCGCCGTCTCCCTTCAGGCACTCGTCTTCCTCGTCATCACCACCGCAGTCGACCGACATCGCCCTGACGTCGACCGGCTGGACGCCTCGCCTCCCACCTCCAGCTACACATCCGGTCACGTCGGGGCGGCCACAGCGTTGTACGCCGGGCTGGCCGTCGTCCTGCTTCCTCGGCTGAGCGGAGCGTGGCGCAAGGGTGTCGGCGTAGTGCTGCTCATCATCCCGCTCCTGGTGGGTGTCTCCCGGCTGTACCGCGGCATGCACCACCCGACCGACGTGTTGGGCGGCCTGGCCAACGGCAGCCTCTCCCTGCTGATCGTGGGCCGTGCCCTGCTCGTCGAGAAGACAGTGACCGCGCCCCCGTCCTCCGGCGTCGCCCAGCGTGTCACGGACTCCTCTGGGCGCACCTCGTACGTCCCGGGCGCCACCACAGTGATCCTCAACCCCACGGTCACGGCGGAGCACGAGCGCGAAGCGCTGCGGCAGGTCCTCGAGCTCCACGGCCATGACGGGGCCGAGTTCATCGAGACGACGGCGGACGACCCCGGCGCCGGACAGGCCGCCCGCGCAGTGGCCGAGGGTGCCCGGCTGGTCGTGGTCTGCGGCGGAGACGGCACCGTACGGAATGTCGCCGCCACCCTGGCCGCGAGCGGGATCCCGCTCGCGATCGTGCCCTGCGGGACAGGGAATCTGCTCGCCCGCAACCTCGGCCTGCCGCTGGTACCGGCCGACGCGCTGGACGCGGCGCTCCGCGGCAGCCCGCGCCCCGTCGACCTTGGACGCGTCGTGGGCGACAACCTCGCCCCCACGTACTTCACGGCCATGGCGGGGGCCGGACTGGACGCCGCGATGATGGAACACACCGACGACCGGGCCAAGTCGGCCCTGGGCTGGCCTGCGTACGTACTGGCCGGCATCGGCGTCCTGCGCACGCCCCGGGTACAGGTGACGATCCGCCTCGACGACGGACCGCTCCTGCGCCGAACCGCGCGCATGGTGCTCGTGGGCAATGTCGGCACGGTTCAGGGCGGCGTGACACTCCTGCCGGCCGCACGCCCCGACGACGGGGTTCTCGACCTGATGGTCCTCGACCCGCGCGGCCCCGCCGGATGGATCCGAGCCCTGGGCGCGGTACTGAGGGGCGGGCGAAAGGCGGCGCGGGCAAAGACCGTCGGCCGGACCGTCGCCGCCACCACCGCCGCCAACTCCGCCAGCACGACAGCCGCCGCGAGTAGCGGCGACCCCAACGCCAACCGCAACCGCAACGGCAACGGCAACGGCAACGGCAACGGCAACGGCAACAAAGCGAGTGGGCCGGTGGAGTCCTTCGTCTTCCGGCGAGCCGAAGTGACCTTCGACGCTCCGCAGCCCCGGGAACTCGACGGCGACACTGTGTCGCGCGGCCTGCGGCTGACCGCCGAGGTCGCACCCGGCGCGCTGACCGTCATGCTTCCCGACCGGGAGCGCTGAATGGGAACCGCCACCAACGTGCCCGTGACCCGTGACATGCTGGGCGACGAGTTGTCCGCGGACGAGGCACTGGCATCACTGCGTCGCTACGGCCGCTGGCCGCTTGTGCGCGACTCCTTCATTCGCTTCCGGTACGCCGACGGCTTCAGTCACTCCCGCGCTCTCGCCCTGCAAACGGTGCTTTCGGTCATCCCCATGGCCATCGCGTTCGTGGGACTGTCCGCCTCCCTGCACACCGAGGACATCGGCAGACTCGCGGAACTGACGATCCATCGGATCGTCGCGGGACCCAGCGCCGACGTGGTCGACGACGCGTTGCGCCGCAGCCGTCACGGCGGGGGCGACGGAGCCCAGGTCGCCCTCTGGTTCGGTCTGGGCTTCTCCCTGGTCAACATCACCACCGCCATGTGCCAGATCGAGCGGGGCGCCAATCGCATCTACGGCAACGAACGCGACCGGCCCTTCCACCGGAAGTACCTTCGCGGCCTCGTCATGTCTGTCAGCGCCGGGCTGCCACTCGGTCTCGGCTTCGTCGTGATGGTCGCGGGCAAGGATCTCGCCGCCGCGGCCGGCGTCGTCTATCACCTCCACGGGGTACCGCAGACCGCCTGGAGCATTCTGCGCTGGCCCTTCGGATTCCTGCTGGCGCTCATCTCGGCCAGCGCCATTTTCCGCAGGTCACCGCGCCGCAAACAGCCCGGTTACACCTGGCTCGCCTTCGGCGCGGCGGTCTATCTGGTGCTGTGGACCCTGCTGACCTGGCTGTTCAGCCTCTACCTCGACATCAGCGGGTCGTTCGACACGGTGTACGGGCCGCTCAGCGCCTTCATGTCACTGCTGCTGTGGGCCTACCTGACCTCTATCGCCCTGTTCCTCGGGCTTTCCTTCGCCGCCCAGTTGGAGGCCTCCCGGGCGCTGCGCCCCGGCCCGGTCCACGACGACCCGGGAGTGTGAATGCCTGTGCCTGACTCCGCTCGGCGTCTGCGCGCCAGGCGGCCCGGCGCCGACCGCCGTTACGGAGTCCACCTCCTGGGCGCGGCCGCGGCCGCCGCGGCCGGCGCCGTACCCTTCGGGCTGCTGCTCGTCCTGGTCAAGAGCCGGTGGGAACCGCTGCGACGCCTGGACTCTGGTGCCGCGGGACGGCTGCACGCCATCGCCGTCGATCACCCGAGTTGGACCGAGACCCTGCGCTTCCTGTCCGACCGGGTGTGGGACCCGGTCACGCTGCGCACCGCGGTCGCACTGCTCACGGTCTGGTTGCTGTACCGCCGGGCCTGGCGCCTGGCGGCCTGGTCGGCTGTCACCGCCGTGGCCGGTGGACTGATCGGTTGGCTGGTCAAGGCAGTGACGGAGCGTGCCAGGCCGTCCCTGGAGGACCCGGTGGCGCACGCCCCTGGCTATTCCTTTCCGTCGGGGCACGCGATGACGGCCACCACGTCGTTCGCCATCCTGCTCCTGGTCCTGCTGCCACTGGTCCCGCGTGTCTGGCGTCCGCTGTGCTGGGCAGGCGCTGTCGTCTCGGTGGCGGGTGTCGGCTTCACCCGTGTCGCGCTGGGCGTTCATTGGTTCAGCGACGTCGTGGGCGGCTGGCTCCTCGGATGCGCCGTGGTCGCCCTGACCACCTGGGCGTTCGAGGCGTGGCGTGCGGACGCCGGACGGCGTCCGACCGGCGTCGGAGGCGGGCTGGAGCCTGAACTCGGCACGCGGCGGCCCGAAGCCGAGCTGTTCGCTCCGCGATCGCCCACCGGCCGTCGATCGCGCAGGTGATGGCGAGGTCACGGCGGGAGTGCGGAGCGTCAGGCAGCTGCGCGTGCGCCGAGGGGGCGGCGACGCAGGCTTGCGGCTTCCCGGGCGGGCGCCCCCTCCTGGGGTTGTGGAGGAGCACCCGTGGATGCCTTACCCTGCCGCTAAGCAGAATGGCTTTCCGGAACTATGTGGAGAGGCTTTCCGGTTACGCAACCGGAGGGACCATGAGGCAGGGCCGCCGCCTCGCCGTATGCGCGCGGACGCACAGCGCAACGTGGACGCGCTGATCGAGGCCGCAAGGACCGTCTTCGACACATCCGGCGTCGACGCACCGGCCAAGGAGATCGCCGACCTGGCCTCGGTCGGCGTCGGGACCCTCTACCGGCACTTCCCGCTGCGCTCAGACCTGGTCAAGGCGGTGGTGGCGGACGGGATCGAGGCCTGCGCCGCGGCCGGGCCGCGGCTCAGCGCCGTCCACGAGCCGAGCGAGGCGCTCGTGGAGTGGCTGCGCCGGTACACCGAGTTCCTGGGGACCAGACGAGGACTGGCCCCGGCCCTCCATTCGGGCGATCCCGCCTACGCGGCGCTGCCCGGTTACTTCCTGGAGAAGGTCGGTCCCGCTCTCACCTCGCTGCTCGACACCGCGGCAGCCGGCGGAGCCGTCCGCGACGACGTCAGCGCTCATGACCTGCTGTACGCCATCGCCAACCTGTGCATGCCCGTACCCGGCGAAGGACCCGAGTACAACCAGCGCATGGTCGCCCTACTCATCGACGGGCTGCGCACCCCGCATTGATGCGGTCGCTCACAGCGCTACTGATGTGTGGCCCATCAAGGTGATCCAGCGGCCTCGCCGTCCCGGCAGCGGACATGTCCGGCAGCGGCTGTTGTTGAATCTCACCCTGTGCTCGCAGGCGATGGCCGCGATGCCCACCCTTCCGGGCGGTGCACCCGTAGCGATAGTCCTTCCCTTCTGAGAAACAGGTGCGGCCGTGAGGTTCTGGAAATGGTGGGAGCACCTTCGCGCCAAGGTCGAGGAGGCGGACGCGCGTCACCGGTCGGCGACGGCGCACGACGACGACGCCCCGGAGACGGCATCGCCTTCAGAACGTGGCTATTCCGTCGCTAACAGACCCGAGCCCGCTGCGGCCGTCCCGTGGGGCGTGCGGGTCGCCGCGGAAGCCGGCTGGCGCCTCCTGGTCATCGCGGCCTCCCTGTGGGTGCTGGGACGGGCCATCAGCACGGTGCGTCTGGTCGTGCTGGCGTTCGTGGCCGCCCTCCTCATCACCGCGCTCCTGCAGCCCACCGTGGCCCGTCTGCACAAGCACCGGGTGCCGCTGGGACTGGCGACCGCCTCGACCGCGCTCTGCGGATTCGTCCTCCTCGGGCTCGTCGGGTGGTTCGTCGTCTGGCAGGTGATGGACAACCTGGACGACCTCTCCGGCCGACTGCAGGGCGGCGTCGAGGGGCTCAAACGATGGCTGCTGAACAGCCCCTTCCACATCACGGAAGCGCAGATCAACGACTTCACCCAGAAACTGAGCGACGGCATCGGCTTCAGCAGCGAACGGCTCACGTCCGTCGGCATCCATGGCGTCACCTTGCTCGTGGAGCTCGTCACCGGCGTTTTGCTGACCGTGTTCTGCACGCTGTTCCTGCTCTATGACGGATCCCGGGTCTGGAAATGGACCCTCAAATTCGTTCCGGCTCCCGCCCGCCCCGCACTCGCGGGCGCCGGTCCCGTGGCATGGCGCACCCTCACCTCGTATGTACACGGCACCGTCATCGTCGCCTTCATCGACGCCGTCTGCATCGGCCTGGGCATCTACCTCCTGGACGTGCCCCTCGCCCTCCCCCTCGCCGTCGTCATCTTCGCCGCCGCCTTCGTGCCCCTGGTCGGCGCGGTGGTCTCCGGAGCACTGGCCGTCGTCGTCGCCTTGCTGGCCCAAGGCGTGTTCACCGCGCTTCTGGTGCTGCTCGTCGTGCTAGCCGTACAGCAGCTCGAGGGCCACATCCTGCAGCCCTTCATCCTCGGACGTGCGGTACGGGTGCACCCGCTGGCGGTGATCCTCTCGGTGGCCGCGGGAGGCCTGGTGGCCGGCATCGGCGGCGCCGTCGTCGCGGTACCCCTGGTAGCGGTGGCCAACGCGGTGGTGAGCTATCTGCTCAGGCGGCATGGCCCTCAGCCGGGCGAGCCCGCGTAGGGCGTCCGCCGGGAACGGATCCCGATCACGGCCACCGCGACGTGAAAGAGCGCTCAGCCGGCGAGGGCGACGAGCCTTCGGTAGTCCAAGTGCTCTCTCCGCCTGGCCGTGACATGCACATGGACGTCTGTCAGGAACTCCTTGAGCGCCGTGTATCCGGCGGTGTAGGCCTCCTCCTGCCCTCCGGCGAGAGCGGGGATCCAGAAGATCACGAGCCGCACGTTCCTGCGTGTGCCTTCCGCGCTGGCGAAGGACAGTTCGTGGACGACCAGGCGCGGCTCGTCGGCGGGCAACGCCTGGATCAGCTCGTCATGGGTCAGATTGCCCTCGACCTCTAGGGCCAGGTCATCCGCGGTATCCCGATAACTGAGGATCACCGTGTTGATCCCCCGCGTCTCCTTCAGATGTTGGAGGGCACCAACGCCGTCTTCCGAAAGGCCGGTCGGAGTGTTCACGCAGACCTCGCTTTGCTCATGGCCGGGACCCGGTGTTCAACGACGCGGTCCCTGCCGAAGGCACGGCGGGTGCGTGCCTGTCGTGCGTGCCGCATCGAGCCGCTCGAACCCGCGTCGCCACGGTCGGCTCGCCGGGTTCAGCTCTGGGTGCGGCGCACACACTCGGTGACGACGCGCCGCAGGCTGCCGGTGCGCTCCAGCAGCCGCCGCTGCTCGCCGGCGCCGTTGCCACCGCGCAGCAGCTCCGCCACACCTTCCTCGACCCATGCCGCCTCCCCACTCCCGGTCAACGCCGCCCCGACGTGCTCCACCAGTGAGCGCAGCACGTCCGCGGCCGGCCTGGGCCGCATGGTCGCGGGGTCCAGCAGATCCTGCTCCAGGCCGGAACGGGCGGCCTGCCAGGCCGCGAGCCTGAGCAGGGACACGCTGTGGTCGGGCGGCGGCAGCCCGGCCCGCCAGTCCCGCGCGGCCGTCTCGACCAGCGCGCGGGCCAGCGAGGCGACGAGCACGGCGGTGTCCGCCCGTAGGCACACGTCCGCCACCCGGACCTCCACCGTCGGGTATCGCGCGGAAAGGCGTGCGTCGAAGTACACCATCGCCTCGTCCAGGATCACCCCGGTGGCCACCATGTCCGCCACCAGTCGGCGGTACCGCTCTTCCGAGCCGAACAGCTCTGTCGGCCCCGCCGACGGCCAGCGCCCCCACACCCGATTGCGGTAGCTGGCGTAACCGGTGTCCCGCCCCTGCCAGAAGGGCGAGTTGGCACTGAGCGCGCACAGCACCGCGAGCCACGGACGCAGCCGGTCGACCACGGCCACGCCCTCCTCGGGGGACTCCACCGACACATGTACGTGGCAGCCGCACACCAGCTGCTCCCGGGTTGCGATCCCGTAGTGTTCGGCCATCCACCGGTAGCGCTCGTTCACGCTGAGCGAGGGGCTCACCGGGAGGGGCGAGCTGGCGAGCGCCGCGACCGTGCACCCGATCTCACCGGCGTGTCGCGCCGCCTTCCTCCGGCAGCGCACGATCTCGGCCCCGAGGTCCGCCATCTCCGACTGCGGATGTGTGGCGAACTCCAGCATCTGCCCGAACAGCTCCTTCTCGAACACGTCCTGTCCGGGGTCCTCCTGGGCGGCCCGGGCGAGGACCGCGGACGCCAGGGCCTTCGGCCGCCCGGTCTCCGGGTCGACGAGAAGGAGTTCCTCCTCCACTCCGACGGTGCGCACCCGATGCCACTCTCCTGTCCGGTCCGCTCATCGCCGTCCCGGGGGTGTTCGTGGGCTCGCGCCCCTGGGTGCCGCCCGGGTACCCACGTCTGCGCAGCGGACACGGTGGGTCTGATGGCCACCAGGTCCTCGGGCCGCCGGGAGACGCTCCGCGGACGGAACCGCGTCGTGCGCGACACGCACCGCACCAGCGGTGCCCAGCGGGATGGCAGCAGCCCGAGGAAGAGCCGAACCCGCGTTGTCGCCCGACGAACCGGTGATTCGGTGATTTTGATCAAGCGGTGCGTGATGGTGGATCAAGCGGTGCGTGATGGTGGATGCGGAATGGTCCGGGTACGCACGCAGCCGGCGCCCTCATGCGATCACGTTACAATCCGTTGCCCCTCTACGCGCAGCACACGCAAGGACAACTCCCATGGCGAAGAGCCGCGTCGAAGCTCGAACGAGGCACCCCAGGCACGAGCGCCGCGGTGAAGCGCGGCTGCCTGGCGTGGTCGCCACAGTCATCGCCATCGCCTTGTACGTAGGCCTGCCGCAGCAACTCTTGGTCGCACCCCGCTATGTGATGCCCGCATTGGAACTACTGCTTCTGGTGCCGCTCGTCGCGATCAATCCCAAGCGGCTCACCCGGCAGACCACGGCCTTCCGGTTCCTCTCCTTGACTCTCGTCCTCATCATCGCGGCCAGCAACCTCACCGCCCTGGGCATCCTCGTTCACGAGCTGATCTACGCCGACGTGAAGGACGGCCGCTCCTTGCTCGTCGCCGCACTGCAGGTCTGGCTCACCAACATCATCGCCTTCGGCCTCGCCTACTGGGAACTGGACCGGGGCGGGCCCGTCGCCCGCACCCAAGCCCCCCGCGACGCTCTGCCCTTGGCGGACTTCCGCTTTTCGCAGGACGAGAACGACGACGCGGTGCAGGAAGTCGCCGACGGGTCCAGCGGCACCTCCGACTGGGTTCCGACCCTCGCGGACTACCTGTACATCTCCGTGACCAACTCGACAGCCTTCAGCCCGACCGACACCATGCCCCTGTCGACGCGTGCGAAGTTGTTGATGAGTGTCCAAAGCGTCGCCGCCCTCCTGACATCCCTTCTGGTGATCGCTCGCGCGGTGAGCATTCTTCACTGACCGACTGATCGACAGGCCGAATCGGGTGATGGCCAGTGAACTCCGCGCCCTGGCAAGGTCTCTTCCTCGACCAAGCCGCGACCATCGGCCCTGCGCTGGAACTCCACCCCTTTCCGGCGGTGCATCCGCTACGCGCATCGGACCCTGCACGGCACGAGTGGCAGTCGAGCCGGGGCTGGCAGACGATAAGAGTGCTGGTTCCGCGCCCTGCCGCCTAAGGAGTCCCGGACATGCGCTGGTGGTCGTCGCTGATCACGATCGGGCGGGACGGGCTGCGCATCCAACGGGCATTCGCCGCCCCGTCGGCGATCGTACGGGCCGTACTGGCCGTGCTGCTCGCCACGATCCTCGGCCTGCTGCTGGACGACCCCGTCGCCGGGGCCATGGCCAGCGTCGGTGCCTTCATCTGCGGAATCGGTACGCTGCTGAGCCCGCTGCGGCACCCTGTGGTGAACGCGCTCGGGATGGCCGCGGCCTTCAGCGCGATGGCGGTGCTGGGAGCCCTGGTGCACGGCACCACCTGGCTGTTCCTGCTGCTGCTCGCGGTCGCGGCGTTCGCCGCCGGGCTGTGGCGGACGCTGGGCGTCGCGCCCGGTATTCGGGCGTGCCTCGCGGTCATCGGGCTGATGATCACGGCTGATCTCGCTCCCGACGTGCACGGCGGCCTGGTGATCGCCGGATGGATCGCGGTCGGGAGCGGGCTCGTCGTGGTGGTGCACCTGCTCCCGCCGTACGGTCCGAGGTTCGCCTCCCAGCGCCGCACCCTGGCGGCCCTGTACCAGTCGCTCGCCAAGGCTGCGGACGCGGCCGGTCCCGCCACCCTGGGCGGGTCCGCTCCGTTCACCGCGGCCCGGCAGGCCCTGGACGTACTGCCGCAGTTCAGCCGACCGGCGGCGGCGGCCATGTTCGGACTGCTGGGCGAGGCCGAGCGCATCCGCCGCGCGCTGCACACCGTGCGGCTGACGGTACCCGCGACGTCGGCGGCCGGGGACCAGGAGGCACTGGCCGCCGCCGCTCAGGCGCTGGGCAGCATCTCCCGCACGGTGGCCTCCGGCCGAGAGCACCGCGCTCCCGACGAGGTCCGCGCCCTCCTGGAGTCGTGGGCGGCCGCCTCGCCCGTACGCGGCCCGCGCGACCTGGTCGCGCGGCTGCAATCCGCCGAGCAGCTGGCCCTGCGCTCGACCGACGACCGCCTCGGCGACGTACTGGAACCCCACACCGAGGTGCCGGGCCTGTACGCGGGCACCCCCTCCGTGGCACGCACCGCCCGGCGGATCCGGGCGCAACTGCATCCCCAGTCGCCCATCTTCCGTCATGCGGTGCGGCTCGCGGCGGGCGTGGTGGTCGGTGAGATCATCGGACGGTCGATCGGCGGGTGGGGCGGGCTGGGCATCTCCGCGCACGGCTTCTGGGTGGCCCTGACCACGCTGCTGGTGCTCTTCCCCGAGTACGGACACACCATCGCCCGGGGCTGGGGACGGGCGGCCGGAGCCGTACTGGGCGGCCTCGTCGCCTGGGCGCTGTCCCTGCCGCACTGGTCGCCCGGCGGCCTCGCGGTCCTGGCGGTGGTGCTGGCCGCGGCATCGTTCGTGACCCTGCGGACCGGGCAACTGATGCTCAACCTGTGGCTGACCACCTGGATCGTCTTCCTGATCCACCACGTCGGCGGGCTGCCCGGGCCCACTGCGTGGGCGCGCGCCGCCGACACGGTGGTCGGCGCCGCGCTCGCCGTGTTCATCTTCCTGGTCTGGCCTACCTGGTCCACCCGGCGGGTGCCGGGATTGCTCGCGGAGTGGCTGCGGGTGCAGGACCGACTGCTGCCCGAGCTGCTGACCGGCTACGCCGACGTCGGGGCCACCGACACGGTGGCCGTCGACGCGCTACGGGCGCGGTCACGGCAGGTCAGGGAGCACCTGGAGGCCGCGGTGGAGCAGTCGCACGCCGAGCCGGCCGAACACCGCAGCCCCTGGTCGGGCGCGCAGCTGGAACAGATCAGGACTCAGGTGTCCACGGTCGCCGGATGCGCCACCCTGCTGGGCGAACATTTGCCGCGTACCCCGCAGGACACCGTGCCGGAACTGACCGAACTGGTCGATCCGCTGCACGAACACCTCTCCGCGCTGGCCCGTGCCGCCGCCGGAGCCGAGACCGTGACCCCAGGGGCACTGCGGTCCGTCTTCAACTCCTTCACCACCCGCTCCGGCCTGCTGGCCGAGGCGTCCGACGGCGCCGCCAGCGTCACGACCAGCCGCGCCGTCGGCCTGAGCACCGCAACCGTCGACGCCGTCGAGGCCCTGACCGCCACCATCGCCTCCCGCTACCGACCTCGTCGCCACGCGGCGGCCTGACAGTCGTGCCTGCCACTCCGCGCAGTCGCGCGCTCACCTGCGGGTGACGTGGCCCGACGGGGAGGAGGTACTCAGGGTGACAAGCGGACCTCCGTCCACACCTGCCATCGGTTGCCCGTAGAGAACCGGAACCGGGGAGGTGGGAGGGAAGCCCGGCGTGGCGGCGTCGAGATGGGCGTCCAGGCTGAGGGCGGCCGTGACGAGGGCGAGGTGGGTCAACGCTTGGGGGAAGTTGCCGAGTTGCTCGCCGGTCAGCCCGATCTCCTCGGAGTACAGGCCGAGATGGTTGGCGTAGGTGAGCATCTTCTCGAAGACGAGTCGCCCCTCACTCAGATGGCCGGCGCGAGCGAGGGCTTCGACATACCAGAACGTACATGCCGAGAAGGTGCCTTCGGAGCCGAGCAGTCCGTCGGGAGAGGCAGCGGGGTCGTACCGATACACGAGGCCGTCGGACACGAGATCCTTCTTGATCGCGTCCAAGGTCGAGAGCCACCGTGGATCCTGCGGGGGGATGAACCCCACCGCGGGCATCCGCAGAAGCGCGGAGTCCAGGACGTCGCTGCCCAGGTCCTGCGTGAACGCGGCACGCCCCGGACTCCACCCCCGCCCCAGGATCTGCCAATAGACGGCGTCGCGTTCCCTCGTCCAGCGCTGCACCTCGGCGGGGCGGCCGCTTCGAGTGGCCATGCGGATGGCCCGATCCATCGCGATCCAGCTCATGAGCCGTCCATAGGTGAAGTCCTTGTCACCGCCCCGCGTCTCCCAGATGCCGGCTTCGGGACGGTCCCAGTTCTCGCACACCCAGTCCACCGTGTTGATCAGCGCCTGCCAGATACGGCAGGTCGTCGGCAGACCCTGCTGGTCGGCGAAATGGAGGCACTCCAGTGCCGATCCGAAGATGTCGAGCTGCAACTGGTCAGCGGCACCGTTGCCGACCCGCACCGGCGCCGAGCTCCGGTAGCCCTCCCAGTGGTCCAGGGTCTGCTCCGCCAGGTCGGAGGAGCCGTCGACGCGGTACATGACCTTCAGAGGGCGCTCGCCCGGACCGGTGTATTCCTGAACACGGTCGCCCAGCCACTCGGTGAACGCCACGGCCTCCTCGGTGAATCCGAGCCCGAGCAGCGCGTGAAGGGACAAAGAGGCATCGCGTACCCAGGTGTAGCGGTAGTCCCAGTTGCGCTCGCCTCCGACCTGTTCCGGCAGGCTGGTGGTCGGAGCCGCGACCATGGCCCCGGACGGGGCGTACGTCATGAGTTTGAGCGTCATGGCGGAGCGGTTGACCGTCTCCCGCCACCGTCCGGTGTAGCGCGAACGCGCCAGCCAGTTGTGCCAGAAGGCGATGGTGTCCTCCAGAAGCCGCTCGCATTCCGCCGGCGGAACGATGCGTGGCGGACCGTCAGCGAACGTCTCCAGGACCAGGCCGCGGGTCATACCGGCCCGCAGCCCAACCGTCATACACACATCACCGGAGTGAATCCTCCGGCCGCTCGCGCACTCGCCGTCGACCGCGTCCACCACATGTACGGTCATGTTCGTGTCCCGGCCGGCGAAATGCCAGCCGCCCCGGTGCGAGGTGACCTCGTGCGGTTGCCGCGCGTAGTCGAACCGAGGCGCGATCTCGATGTCGAACGAGATCTCACCGCGTGTGCACCGCAGCATGCGCACCAGCCGGTGTTTGCTTGTCGGATTGCGGGGCGAGGCCGGCGGCATGAAATCCACGACCGATCCGACGCCTTGCTCGGTCAGGAATCTGGTGAGCAGCACACAGGTGTCCGGATAGTAGAGCTGCTTCGTCGCGTACGTGGGTGCCTGGGGAACGATCGTCCAGTGACCGCCGTTGTCGCTGCCGAGCAGCGCTCCGAAGATGCTCGGCGAGTCGAACCGCGGGCTGCAGAACCAGTCGATCGTGCCCTCGGTGGAGACCAACGCGGCCGTCTGCAGGTCACCGATGAGTCCGTGGTCTTCGATCAGCGGGTGTTCGCTCATGGGGGCCTCTTCCCATTCCGTCCGGCGCCGGCGATGACGTCGCTGCTACCGACCACGCCGCTCGTGCACACGACGCGCCCCACTTCCAGACTGCATGGCACGCGCGGGCTTCGCATCACTCCCGGCGGTGGCCCGGCGGGGCGCGACTGTCGGTGACTCGGTGTTCCACAGTCCGGAAGGCACGCATGACGGCATGACGGCCTATGTGTACTGGCCGTTTCCGAATCGCCCGGTGGTTGCGGCAGCCACCGGCACGCCCGCCAACCGGGCGAGGGACCGGGCGGAACGGCATGGTGCGAGGGCCGGACGGGGCGTGCGGCCGGAGACTGGTGGCCGGAGCCAGGCAGGAGAGAGTATGGACGATCGCAGCCGCCCCGGCGCCGCGGCCTCCGCCACCACCGCGAGGCGGTGTACTCGTCGGCGGAGAGCAGGTCGGCCGCCAGCCACCACCCTACGTAAGCCTCTTCCGCAAATAGACCATGTGTTAGAGTGTCGAGGTGCCCAGGAACGAAGGATCAAACTCCGCGCGACAGGCCCCCGCGGCTGTCGCGGCGATCGTGAACCTGCTCAACTCCCGACCGCACAGCACTGCTCCCACGTTCCCGGACACGCTCCAGACCGCTCGGACGGCGAGCGACATCCTGCGCCCCTTCGGGCAGCCCGAGGGTCTGGAGCCCTCACCGGAGCGCATCGACGCCGTCCGTGATCTGCGCACGACCCTCATGGACATCGTCTCCGCGCCGGACAGCGCGCAGGCGGCAGTCGGCTGGACAAAGCTCGACGAGCGCGCCTCTTCGGTCACACTGCGCCAGGACTTTTCGACGCCCGGAACGGTGCGGCTGCTGCAGGTGGACGGCGACCCCGTTGTCGGTGCCATCACCCTCACGGTGGCGCGGCTCATGACCGAGGGCACATGGCCTCGAATCCGTGTCTGCGCCAACGATGCGTGCACCCGCGCGTTCTACGACACCACCCGCAGCCGCACTCAGCGTTGGCACTCGTACGAGATGTGCGGCAACAAGACCAATGTGGCCGCGTACCGCGCCCGGAAGAAGGCCGCCCCCGAAGGATGATGCCGGAGAGACAGGTCGCGTCCCGCCCGTAAGCGGCTAGGGAGGAGGACCTTCCGACCCGGGATACTCTCGGTCGCGACAACCTCCTGCCGAGGCATCCGAATCGACTTGCCACTGCACGCGGTGGCTGACCCCCGCGACCACCAGAACTGACCACCCGGGCCGTCGTTCTACGCGCCTGGCCAGGTGCCGAGTGCGTGGGCCAGTCGGTCGCTCTGTTCTCGGGTGATGCCCTGGGCAAGGCGAACCTCACACCGCGGACTGATGGACCCGTCGCAGTGCAGGATTCCACGGAAGGGCTCCGGGCTGCCCGAGAGCGGGGAGGCGGCAGGAAACGTCCATTCAGCCGGCTCCCACAAGGGGTGGTCCTCGATGAACGCTCGCGCGAGGGGCGGTGCCAACGTCTCAGGGACGCCCGCACGCACCAGTGCGTCGCCGAGTATGTCCACGGCTTCCTCGGGTGTGTCCCGGTCGCCGAGCGTGGGCAACAGGAGGAGCAGGCGGGCGTATTCGGCGTGGACTCCCGGGGCGTCGAGGTCGGGCGTGCGCGCTATGTGGTGGAGCTCCCGCCAGGAGAGTCCCGGGCCGGCCCGGTGGCCGCCGACGCCGGCCAGGTGGCCGTGCCGCCCCCACTCGGGGTGGGTGACGAAATACTCCGTTCCCGGATCATCGGGAATGTTGCAGCCCACGACCATCGCGGTGTGGCCGCCCGCGAACGGGATCCGGAAGACAGGCCACTGGTCCTCGTCGCTCAGCGCTTCCAAGGCCGCGTCGGCATCGGCCCCGTCGACACCGAACCATGAAGGAACGGCGTCATACTCCTCCGTCTCGCTCAGCCACATCAGGCAGGCCGCCCAGAACCCCGGCAGCGCCAGCAGTCCCTCCCCCGCGACAAGGGGGGCCTTCTCGAATCCCTTGATCAGCACCGGTCCAGCCTCCCACCCGCCTACGACAGTCCGCACACCGCTCGTTGACTCCACAAGGCCTGACCCACATCAGTTTCCTGCGCACGCGTGAGAGTTCGCGACCGAGGGAGTGCGGGACGGCGACCTCCCCAACCTCGCGAACAAGCCCCTCACCGGATCACTACGGTCACTACCCGGGAGCCTCAAGGACGGTGGACGATAGTTCGGGATCACCTTCCAGGGAAGGACGCAGCGAGTGGCCATCAGCGTGGGTGACGACGGATTCGTGATCGGAGCACATCCCGTATGACCTCGCAGGAACCGCGGGACCTGCTCGTGCAGGTCCGGGGTGGGCCCTCTCCGCTGTACGAGCTGGAGGATCCGCAGGCTTACGCCGATCTCGGCGCCTTCACCCGCAACGTTGCCCTGGACGACGAGCGTCTGGGCCTCCCGACGCACTTGGCGGACGCATTGCGCTCCTGGTCGCGGTCGCGCCCGTCGGCGGGTTTCACCTCACGTCCGGAGCTGCGTAAGCACGTCGAGCAGGGCCTGGTGCTCGCCCGGCGACTGGCCGAGCAGCTCGGGCCGTTGCGGCCTGTGCGCTACTGGGACGAGCGCCACCGGACGGCGAAGTGGGTGTGCTGGACCTGCGACCGCCTGCACTGGGAACGCTGCGGCCACGGCACACCGGCGTATCCGGTCGACCTCACGGTCGAAGGCGAGTTCGCGTACGGACCGCTGCGCTCCGACGGATTCGGGGACTTCTTCCCCGACGATCCCGCCGCCGGACTGGACCTCTCCGACAGCCTCGTTGCCGATCTGTACACGTGGGCGCGGAGTATCGACACCACACTCAACCTGGACCTGCGCGACCGGGAGGACGGCAAGTACGACGACGAACGAGGCCGGTTGTTCGGCGAGGGGATGGAGCTGGCGAGACGCGTCGCCCAAGAGGTCGGCCCCGACCGGACGGTGACCTACAAGGGTCTGGCCAACGGAGGTCTCGACAAGCTGACGGTGATCAGATGGCAGGGAGTCCGACAGTTGTAGTCACCAGATGAACGTGGCCGGTGGAGCGAGCGGAGAGAGTGATCGAGGACGCGCGTACGCGGCCCACCCACATGAGGCTGACTGTGACTCAGCGGTTCACCTGGCGGGGCCGAGCACTCTGGTCGGCGAGCTGAGCATCGCGGCACGGTGGGCGAGTTGATCTCTGTTTGGCGACGGTGCCTGCCTCGGTGTGGAGCGGGTGCCTAGGATCACCTCTATGGCACTGAGACCTGTTCAGGTGAACATCAAGGCTCTGGACGACTCGGCGGTGGGCCGGTTCTGGGCGGAGGCGCTCGGCTGGAGTGTTTCCAGCGAGGGACCCGGCGTGACCAACGTCGAACCCGGCGGCGGCTTCGTCTGGCCGGACCCGGTCGCCGTCTGCATCGATGTCGTTGTTGTCCAGGAACCCAAGACCGCCACAAAGAACCGTGTGCATCTCGACCTCGCCACCACCTCTACGGCCCATCAGGCGGAGTTGGTCGCGCGCCTCCAGGCTCTCGGGGCGACGCCCGCCCACGTGGGCCAGGGCGACGTGCCGTGGACCGTTCTCGCCGACCCGGAGGGCAACGAGTTCTGCGTGCTGGAGCCCCGGGAGAACTACCGGGACACCGGTCCGATCGCCCGCGTGGTGGTCGACTGCGTGGATCCGCGGGCCATGGCGCGGTTCTGGGACGAGGCGACGGACTGGACCCTGCACGAGGTGACCGACGAGCACGCGGTGTTGCGCTCCGCCAAGGGCGTCGGCCCCTGTCTCGAGTTCCGCCGCTCCGGCGTCAAGACCGTGCCCGACCGCGTCCACCTCGACCTGCTGCCGTACCCCGGTGACGACAAGGCGGCGGAGGTGGCCCGGCTGCGGGCCCTCGGCGCCACCGACCTCGACCTCGGCCAGGGCGACGTCCCGTGGACGTGCCTGGCCGACCCGGAGGGCCACGAGTTCTGCGTACTCGGCCGGTCCTGACGCGGAGCCTTCACGACATCCCGCACGCGAGCCCTGTGTGCTCATGCGCCATGACCCCAGGCCGGGTGAGCACCGACGAACTCGACGGCCTGACCGTCGCCGCGGCCACCAACGTCCGACCGTCGCCGCGGCCACTGGCGTCCGACCGTCGGTGGCCCTGTCCACGGCGAGAACGGACGTACTCGATCAGGCCCTGCGGAGGGGATCGATCACCGCGCCGGGGTTGAGGATCCCGGCCGGGTCCAGCGTCGCCTTGCCGGCTTGGAGGGCCGAGGCGAACAGGTCGGGGCGCTGCTGGTCGTACCACGGCCGATGGTCACGGCCCACCGCATGATGGTGCGTGATGGTGGCCCCGCCGGCGATGAGTGCCTGGGAGACCGCTGCTTTGATGTCGTCCCACTGCTCCACAGTCCTGCCCCACGCACCCGTGGCGTAGATCCCGAAGTACGGTGCGGGACCGTCGGGATAGACGTGAGTGAACCGGCATGTCACCACGCCGGTGGCACCGACCTCACGCATGGCGTCCTGGGCCGCGTCGTCGACTGCCGCGCGAAGAGCGTCGAACCGGTCCCAAGTGCAGGCGGTCTCGAAGGTCTCCACGATCATGCTCTGCGCGGCCAGTGCGTCGCGTTGGTACGGCATCCGCAGGAACGAGGATCGCCAGGTGTCCGCGGCTCCGCTGCGCGCGGTCTGCTCGGCGGCGTCGGTGTGACGCGGCGGCTCGGACAGGGTACCGCCGTGGTCACGGCAGAGCTCCAGGGCGCGTTCCATCCGGGCGGTGACGGGGTGATCCGCGGATTCGAACCCGAGCACCAGGACGGCCGTTGCTGAGCCCGCGTTGATGAATGCCTCCACCGGGTCCAGGAGCCGGCAATTCGCCGGGTGCAGGCCGGATTGGGACAAGGCGCGAACGGCTTTCACGCCCGCGTCGTGATCCACGAAGTTCACCGACGCGCCTGCCCTCCATCGGGGGCGCTCCTGAAGCCGGACCCACGCTTGAGTGATGACGCCGAGGGCTCCCTCGGAACCGAGGAACAGCCGGTCGGGGGAAGGGCCTGCACCAGAGGCCGGCAGCCGGCGGGACTCGATGACACCAGCGGGGGTGACCACCCGGAGCGACTCGGTGAGGTCGTCCATGTGGGTGAGCAGCGTCGCGAAATGGCCTCCCGCCCGGGTGGCCAGCCAGCCGCCGAGGGTGGAGAACTCGAACGACTGAGGGAAGAACCGAAGCGTGTAGCCATGCGGCCTCAGTTGTCCTTCCAGATGGGGGCCGAGCACCCCGGCCTGGACGAGCGCGGCCCGGCTGGTGCGGTCGACCTCCAGAACCCGGTCCATCGAGGTGAGGTCCAGGCTGACCACGCCGGAATACCCGCCGTCGACACGGGGCTCGACACCGCCGACCACCGAAGTGCCGCCCCCGAAGGGGATCACCGCGACGTCGGCATCGCTGCACCAGTCCAGAACCTGGATGACCTCGGCCTCCGAGGTCGGACGAACGACGAGGTCGGGCACGTGAGGCAGCTTGCCCAGCAGCGCCCGGACCACGTCGCGAAACGCCTGTCCGTGGCTGTGCGCCAGCCGGTCACGAGCACCCTCGGAAACGATCGACGCCAGGGAGGGTGGCGCCTGGACCCTGCTCTCACCCACATCGAAGGACTCGATCGGCGGGGCCGCGTGATCGGTCAGGTCCGCGCCGGGCAGCAGTTCCGAGACCCGTCGGCTCAGCGCCGCACGTTCTGCGCCGACCACCGCGTCCTCGACGTTTCCCCATCCCCACCACGAACGCGTCTTGCGTAGCACTGGCCACACCACCGATCTGAACGAAGGGTAAGTTACCGCTGGGTCACCGTGGCATAGGATGGCGGTCATGGGCAAGCAGGCGAGCGTCACACGCGGGGTGGGCACCAAAGGCATGCCGCGCAAGGACCGGGAACGGCTGATCCTGGACGCGGCGGCAGCGGAGTTCGGCACCAAGGGCTATGCACGCGGGGCGATCGCGACCGTGGCGGCCTGTGCGGGAATCACCAAGCCCATGATCTACGAGTACTTCGGATCCAGAGACGGCCTCTACCTCGCCTGCCTCGACCGGGCGGGCTCCCGCCTCGTCGCAGCGGTGGAAGGCGCACAAGCGGGACCAGTCGGCATCACGCGCGCACCACGCACCCTGGAAGCCATCTTCCGTGCCCTGGAATCGCACCTGGAGGACTGGGAACTCGTCTACGACTCGACCCTGACAGCGGACAGCGGACTCTACGCCGCAGCCACCGTGTACCGGCGGGAACTCAACCGCATGGGAGCGGCCGGTGTGGCCGGCTTCCTCAGCAGCTCGCCGGCCACCGATCCGCTCGATGTCGACCTCGTCACGCACTTCTGGTACGGGACCGTGAGCGCTTCGGTCACCTGGTGGCGGTATCACCCCGATCAGACGGCCGACGACATGACCGCGCGATGCCAGCGGATCTTCGCAGCGCTCTTCACACAGGTCGCCGACTGACTCACCACTCCGCCCAGCACGCAGTCGATCACCGTGCATGGCGCCAACCGCCGGGAACCGTCGTCCTGTTCGTCGCGGAGACGCGCAAGTGGGCGACTGCGTGAAGCTGCGCGGCCGGACGGGGGGCGGCCGTTTCCCCAGCCCGCCGAACAGCATTGACCCCGCCCCGGATCTCCGGGACGGGGTCTGCTCGAGCGCCGGGCAGGCCTTGCACCTGCACCTCCCCGCAGGAAGCGGGGCGTCTTTCCTTGGACCACCGACGCACAACACGTGCAGCGCGTTTCCGCGGCACGCTCAAGATCCAGTGTAACGCGCCTCGGTCAGGCACATCGTCAGGTGTCACCGTATCGCGGGCGCGAGTGGGTTGTCGGCACTCGTCACGCCGACCGAGCCGGCCGGACCACGACCGTGCTCATGGAGCCTGACGTTGTGCGGCCCCCCGGCTTCCGGCGGTCAAGGCACGTCCCGGCGCTTCGGCGGCATGCGTCATCGCCGGAGAAAGCCCAGCTCAGGGCTGTCATGGTGGTGGCATCCCCCTGGGGCGGTGGGGGGCAGGCCCCCCAGGAGGCCTGTGCCTGGCAGGCTTGTCCGGGTCGGACGGCCATCAGCAGACTCGGCTTCATGACGACTTCCCCTGACGCCACGGTCGCGGCCGCAACGCCCGCCGTCCGTCCCCGTAGTTCCGACCCCGAGGCCGGCAGCGACTTCGCCCGGCTGTCCCAGCGCATCACCGAGGCGGGGCTGTTGCAGCGGCGCCCCGGCTACTACACGGTGCGGCTCGGGCTGGTGACCGGACTGCTGGGAGCGGGTTGGGCGGCGTTCGTCGCGCTGGGCGACACCTGGTGGCAGTTGGCGGTCGCCGCGTTCATGGCCCTGCTCTTCGGCCAAGTCGCGCTGGCGGCGCACGACCTGGCGCACCGGCAGGTGTTCCGCCGGCGGCGCCCGAGCGAGGTCTGGGGCCGCCTCTTCGGCAACCTCGGCATCGGCATGAGCTACGGCTGGTGGATGAACAAGCACACCCGTCACCACGCCAACCCCAATCACGAGGAACTGGACCCCGATGTCTCGCCGGACATCCTCGTGTGGTCCACCGCGCAGGCCCGCGACAGCAGCGGTCTGGCCCGCATCGTCGGAGGCCACCAGGCGTTCTTGTTCTTTCCGCTGCTGACGCTGGAGGGCTTCAACCTGCACGTGGCGAGCGTGCGGGCACTGCGGTCGCCGTCCATGAAGAGTCGCCTGATGGAAGGCGGTCTGCTCTTCCTGCACCTGGCGGCCTATCTGTCCGCGCTGTTCCTGGTGCTCTCCCCCGGCAAGGCGGTGGCGTTCCTCGCCGTGCACCAGTGCCTTTTCGGTGTCTATCTCGGCTGTACCTTCGCCCCGAACCACAAGGGCATGCCCACCTTCACCGGCGACGAGCGGCCCGACTTCCTGCGCCGCCAGGTACTCACCTCCCGCAACGTGCGAGGCGGCCCGCTCACCGACCTGATGCTCGGCGGGCTCAACTACCAGATCGAGCACCATCTGTTCCCGAGCATGCCCACTCCCCATCTGCGGCGGGCCCAGGTCGTCGTGCGCGCGTACTGCGCGGAGATCGGCGTGCCGTATCACGAGACCGGGCTGATCCAGTCCTACCGCGAGGCCCTCGCGCACCTGCACCGGGTGGGGGAGCCGATCAGGCGGCAGCGCAAGGCGTCCTGACAGCGGGACGAGTGCCGCAGCACGCACGGACAAGTCGGAGCCACCGCCCTGCCGTCCGCCCGAGAAGATCGAGCAGGCGGCGGCCGGTCTCCGAGGCGAAGAGGGAGACGCGCTCGGGCGCCGGCAGGCCGCGGACGACGGCTACGTCGGACGCCGGCTCAACGCCGCCGAACTCATGCTCACCGAAGGCTTCGTCCCGGCCCCCGGCGCGATCGAGGCCCGAGCCCGCAACCTGCGCGGCGAACAGGTAGAGGAGCCGTCCATCCCGGAGCCGGACAGACCGCACTACGCGCCCACGCCCGAGGGCACTCTGCGCTCCGTGGACGCCGACCCGGCCTTCCGCGTCGGCGAGCACGTGCGCGCCGGGAGGACATCGAAGACCCGGCCGCACCGCACCGCTCGGGCGGTGAGCGTTCGCGGCGCAGGCGATGCCACACATCAGCGGGCCCAGGTGCGGCATCCCGGCCCGGGGCGCAGACCCGTGCCGGGGTTTGGCACCTTGGCGCACTCCCTATCCGCCACCGGGTCGCGACGTGACGCTCCGCCCCCTGGATCGCGGCGAGTTGAGCATCCGCGCGCGAGCTTCTGGGTACGCGTACTCAGGGCTCGGTGATTGCCTGCGGCGAGAGTGGGAGCAGCCCCGATGACAGGAGACGATCGTGTTCATGCCCCGCAGAGCCGGCCGACCCACCACCGCCTTCCGCCCCCGCGGGTTGAAGGCAGTCGGTGCTGCTCTTGTCGGCGCGGCAGCAGTCGTGGCACTCACCGGATGTTCCGGCCTGGAGTACCAGGAGGCCATCTGCAGCAGTGGCGAGTACCCCGTCCTGACAGTGAACGGCACCGGTTCGGCGTGCACCGCGAACGATGAGAAGCCCCCGTCGGGCTACACCCGATACCCGAAGGGCAAGGTGCCACAGCAGGTCGGCGACAAGTGGGACGTCTACTGGGACACTCACACACTCGACGAGGACGGCAACATCATCGACGCGCCGGACGGCGGCTGACCGACGGCCCACACTCGCGCCGAGACGGCCGGGGTCCTGGACCTGAAGGGCTTTCCGTGGCGGCTGCGTGACGCCAGACTGTGGATATGAGCTCGAACCACTCCATCTCCGCGGGACGCTCGTGGCCGACCAAGGCGAACAAGCCTGATATGGCCGTAGTACCCGGGCGCGGACCCGTCGACGCTGTCGAGACAAAGTGGCGGCAACTACCGCTCACCTGGCAGTGGATCCGCGCAAGGCACGGGATCACCAGCCCGGGATCCGCGTTCCCGGGCATTCTTCCCCTCGTGGCTGCGGCCGGCGCACAGCCGAGACTGCGGCAGCTCTACCCGTTCACCAGCCACTTCACCCTGGCCTTCAGCAGCTGTACCCGATATCCGTACCTGGTGGAGGCGCCGGTCGTTGAACCACTCCACGACGGACGGTTCCGCGTCCACAGCCCCCGCGGCGGTGCGGTGATCGGCGAGACCGAAACAGCGGAGGAGGCCGTTGCCCTCGTCATGACCCACCTCCCCGATGGCCTCGGCCCGGCTGTCGCCGGTACGGCTGACGCTCTCGACCGACAGCCCGCCGCTCCACCGGCATCTCCGTAGTTCTACGCCCACCCTCCTACTCCAGGGCTCGGCGCCCCAGTCGGCTACGGGAGCGCGTGATCGGGGCCGCCGGCAGCGGCGCCCCCGTCCGGCTCGCCGGACCCCTGTCCGCCCGGTGAGTGAGGAGAGCACGCTCCGCCGGACGTGCCGGCGATCGCCTCCGTTGGCGCCGGCCGGTCCGAGTTGGCGCCGCGACCGCCGAGCGCCGACAGCGTTTTCGTGAACGGACTGTCACCCCGCGGGTGTTGGCACGCTGCACCATGTCCCAGGGGTGATCGAATGACGACGACGCCGATGGCGAGATGGTGAGTGGCCACCACGCACGCCACGGTGATCACCATGACGGTGATCTTCCCGGCCGGCATCCGTCGAAGCGTCTTCGGGGCGATGGAGTGCCAGTCGAAGGTCGCGACCGACACCATGGTGGGAACGTGTCGTGCTCAGGCACGCCCGGCATCGGTGTGGGCGCACAAGGAGGTATGTGTGCGGCGGCGAATGGCGAGGTCCGCGAGCACCGGTCCGTAGTCCGTGGGCAACGCGGCGACTACGGGGAAATCGTGCGTCGGTCAGGGGGCGAAAAGGTCACGTCGGACAGACAGTGGCGCCGGACGTCACGGACCTGCGCTCGCTCACTCCTGCGGACGACGCTTCGCCGGGGGCTTCTTCAGTCCCGACACGGCTGACCGTCATGAAAACGGCCACACCAGCGAGCCGACCGAAAACCAGGGTGACTCTACCCTAACGTTAGGGTAGAGATCGGCTCGGGCCGTCCGAGGCCCCGGCGAGAGGCGAGGGAGGCAGCGCGTGTGAGCGGTGAACACATGCAGATCGGTGAGGTCGCGGCACGGACCGAGCTGTCACTGCGCACCATCCGCCATTACGAGGATTCCGGCCTCGTGATGCCCTCCGCCCGCTCCCAGGGTGGCTTCCGCCTCTACACCGAGGCCGACGTCGCGCGTCTGATGGTCATCCGCCGGATGAAGCCACTCGGCTTCTCCCTCGATGAGATGCGCGCCCTGCTCGACGCCACCGACCGCCTGGACTCCGGCGACGAACTGTCCAGCAAGGATCGCGAGGAACTGCTGCACCGCGTCCGCGGCTGTGAACAGGCTGCGCAGCAGCGGGTCGGCGACCTTCGCGCACAGCTGGCCCGGGCAGAGGAGTTCGCGGCGGCGCTGGCGGCGCGCCTCACACGGTAGAAGTGCGGCGTACCCCTCGTAGCGCGACCGCGCACGGTACGGGCGGTAAGCGGTGTCGGCGTTGCCGTAGACCTCGACGCGGTCACCCAGCGCCGGGCACCCGCCGAAACAATTCCCGGGCCGCGTCGGCACCAGTGGCCGCATACAGCGGCTCACCTGCGGTGCGACCGTGAACGAGCCGGTTCTGGCGCCTCCTCGTCCACTTGGCGTACGGGTCGCTCAAGGATCTTCGTCCAGCCACCGATGCACTCCCCGTGAATGGTGATTTCGAGGTATCGGTGCTGCGGTCGGACACGGTCCTGGACACGGTGGCGGGCGCTGTCAAGGAGTTGCGGGCCGGTCGGCCCGTGATCGTGGTGGACGACGCGGACCGCGAGAACGAGGGCGACCTCGTCATGGCGGCCGAGTTCGCGACCGCCGAGACTCTGGGCTTCTTCGTCCGCTGGACCAGCGGACTGATCTGCGCGCCGATGGCGCCGGAAGCAGCCGACCAGCTGGACCTGCCCCTCATGGTCCCGGCCGCTACCGGCACCGACACGACCGCGTACACCGTCTCGGTGGACGCGGTCGGTGTCGGCTCCGGCATCTCCGCCGCGGACCGGGCGCTGACCCTGCGGACACTGGCCGATCCCGGCGCCCGTCCGGACCGCCTCGTCCGTCCCGGGCATGTGTTCCCGCTGCGCGCCAGCCCCGGCGGGATCGCGGAGCGTCGTGGGCACACCGAAGCGACCGTCGACCTGCTGCGCCATGCCGGACTGTCCCCGGTCGGCGTGATCAGCGAGGTCTGCGAGGACGACGGCTCCGTCGCTCGCGCTGCCCGGTTGCGGGCCTTCGCCGACGAACACGATCTGTCGCTGATCTCGATCGAGCAGCTGTCGGGCGAGCTGCGTCTCGCCTCTCCGGCCACGGTGTGACGTCGATGCCCCAGGCGACGATCTTCGACCTGGACGACACCCTGGTCGACAGCGGTGAAGCCTGGGCGCGGGTGTGCGCCGCCTTCGCCGCCGTCCACGGGCACCGTTGGCGGGCCGAGGACGATGCCGCGCTGCACGGCAACGGCGGCTGGGCGCCCTACGTCGCCGGACTGTGCGACGGCGGGGCGAGTACCGCCGACGTGCTCGAGACATGCACCGCCGCGATCGCTGACGAATGCGCCGCCGGCCGGGTCCCGGCACTGCCCGGGGCACTCCGTCTCGTGCTCGAAGCAGAACGCCACGGACCCGTGGCGGTGGCCACAGCCAGCCCGCGCCGCTATGTCGAGGCGATCCTGCAGGAGCTGGGCCTGACAGCGCGGATCTCCGCCGTCGTCTGCGGCGAGGACGTAGCCCACGGCAAACCCGCCCCCGATGCCTATCTGAGCGCCGCCGCCGCGATCGGCGTCGCGCCCGCGCGCTGCGTGGCCGTCGAGGACTCCCCGAACGGCATCCGCTCGGCTGCCGCCGCAGGCATGCGCATCCTCGCCATCCCCCGCGCGGGCATGACCCTTCCCCCCGGCGTGGCCCACCTGCCCACGGCACAGGCCCACACCGCGACCGACGCCCTCCCCCTCCTCACCCGACTGCACACAGCCCTACGACCACGTCATCGACTCACCCCGGTCGGTCGTCCTGCGGAAATCGGACTCCGAAGTGACCCTCGGCCTGTGTGATCACATCGTTGATCGCTCATGAGGCCGTTCCACCGATGCTGATCAGGCGACACTGCGGCAGCCGCGCGGATACGAAGGCAGGCGGGCGTCATCGGGGCTGCCCGTTCGTGTGACCGACGGCCTTCCCGCCGGGCCCTGAGCTGTTGCGACGGGAGTGGCCCGGCGTTGGAATCAAGTGTGAGGCTCTTTGGCAGCGCCATGTCCGCCGGCCGCCCCGCCCCCGGGACAGGGGCCGGCCGCAAAGGGCTCAAGAACGATGCCCTGGGCATGTTCTCCTCGGTCGTCATGAGCCTGTCCTCCACCGGCCCGGCGTACAGCCTCGCGGCCACGCTCGGCATCATCGTGGCAGGCGTCGGACTGCAGGCCCCGATCGTCACCATGCTGGCCTTCGTCCCGATGCTGCTGGTCGCGTACGCCTTCCGGGAGCTCAACGCGAGCAATGCCGACTGCGGAACCACCTTCACCTGGGCCACCCGCGCGTTCGGACCGCGCACCGGCTGGATGGGCGGCTGGGGCCTCATCGTGGCCAACATCCTGGTGATGGCGAATCTCGCCGCGATCGCCGCTTCCTACAGCTTCCGGTTGGTGGGCTTGAACGAACTGGGGGAGAACCGGCTGTGGACCACCGTGGCGGGAATCGTCTGGATCACCGTGCTGACCGCGATCTGCTACGTCGGCATCGAGGTCTCGGCTGCTGTCCAGCGTTGGTTGCTGTGCCTGGAAGTGGCGATGCTGATGCTCTTCGCCGTTGCCGCGCTGGTCAAGGTCTACACCGATCCCTCCCCGATGACGATCCGCATCTCCGCCTCCTGGTTCAATCCCTTCGAGGTGCCCTCGATAGAGGCCCTGACCTCGGGCATCCTCGCGGGGGTCTTCATCTACTGGGGCTGGGACACCGCGTTCTCGGTCAACGAGGAGACCGTCGACAGCACCCGCGTCCCGGGGCGCGCCGCGGTCATGTCCACCGTGCTGCTCCTGATCATGTACGGGCTGGTGTCCACCTCGGCGCAGGCCTTCGCCGGAATCGGCACCTCGGGCATCGGGCTCGGTAACGCGAGCAACTCGGACGATGTGTTCTCCGGGCTGGGCGAGGCCGTGTTCGGGAGCCAGGACATGGGCCTGCTCCTGTCGAGACTGCTGATCCTGATGGTCCTGACCTCAGCGTTGGCCTCGGCCCAGACCACCATCCTGCCGCTGGCCAGGACCGTCTTCTCGATGGCGGTCCACAAGGTCGTCCCGCCCCGGTTCGCCCGGGTCCACCGCAGGTTTCTCACCCCGACCTGGGGGACCGTCGGCATGGGAGCGGCCTCGATCGCCTTGTTGGTCCTGCTGACGTCGTTCAGCACGAACGTCCTGGCCGACTCGATCGACTCGATCGGCCTCGCGATCGCGTTCCAGTACGGACTGACCGGCTTCGCCTGCCTCTGGTATCACCGCAAGGTCCTCACCCGCAGCGTCAAAGACATGGTTTTCAAGGGTGTGTTGCCGGGGCTCGGCGGCCTGATCATGCTCTTGCTGTTCCTCTACGCCGCCTTCGTCGTCTACGCGGACCCCGGGTACGGCGCGACCACCGTCGACCTGCCGCTGATCGGCAGGACCGGCGGTGTCACCGTTCTGGGCCTGGGCGCCTTGCTGATCGGACTCCTGCTGATGCCGGTGGTCACCCGCGGCCACACCGTCGCCCTCAAAGTCCAGCGAGGCCTGCTTCCGCGCCGTCTGCCGACGCACGTCGCGGTCGACTCGGCGAGCCGCTACCTGCCGGCCGACAGCGGATCCGGGGTGGGCGGCGACTGGTACGACGTCATCCCCCTGTCGGGCACCCGTGTCGGCCTCGTCGTCGGGGACGTGCTCGGGCACGGACTGCGCGCCGCGGCCACCATGGGACGCCTGAGTACGGGTGTGCGTGTCCTGGCCCGGCTGGACCTGAGTCCGGACGAGCTCCTGTCCCGCCTGGACGACCTGGTCGAGCAGACCGCGCGCGAACGCGGGGCCGGCCATGGTCCGGCCCGCCTGAGGCCGCAGGCGGACCAGGCCCTGGCCGTGTCCTGTCTGTACGCGGTGTACGACCCCGTCTCGGGGAAGTGCAGCCTGGCACGGGCCGGGGAGACGGTGCTGGCGGCCGTCCGACTGCAGACGGGCGTCGTCCACTGTCCGAAGCTGCCTCCCGGACCGCCGCTGGGAATGGCCGGGCTGCCTTACGAGAGCACGGAACTGGAGCTCCCGCCGGGCAGTCTCGTCGCCCTCTTCACAGGCGGCCTCCTCCAGGCGGCCGACGACCGTGACGCCGGGCTCACGCAACTGTCCCATGTCCTCGCCGAGGACCGGGCGGCCCTGGGAGAACTGTGCGACCGAGCGGTCACCACCTTGCTGCCCGGGCCGGTGGACGAGGACGCCACGCTGCTCCTGGCCCGCACACGCCTGCTCGACCGGAGCCAGTTCACCCAGTGGGAGGTGTCCCCGGACCCGGCGGCGGTGGCGACCATCCGCACCGCCGTGAGCAAGCAGCTCCGCGACTGGGGGCTGGACGACCTGACTTTTGCCAGCGAGGTCATCGTCAGTGAACTGGTCACCAACGCCATCCGCTACGTCGGCGGCCCGATCCAGGTACGGCTGATCCGTGACCGGACCCTGATCTGCGAAGTCTCCGACATCGGCCACACCACTCCCAATCTCCGCCACGCCGCGAACGACGACGAGGGGGGCCGGGGTCTGTTCATCATCGCCCAGATGACCCATCACTGGGGCACGCGTTACACCCCCACCGGCAAGACGCTCTGGACCGAGCAGGATCTCCCGCCGGCGGACGACGAGTGACACTGGGGTCCGGCGGTCCGGACATGCCGGGGTCACGGGGCCGGTGTAGCGTCGAAACACGGCACGTTTGCGCGAACTTCGCGACCGAGTGGCGGGGCCGATGGTCGACACGTCCCCGAGGAGCAACCATGTCTCAGCAGACGAACATCGCCGCACAGACCGCTTTCGGTGAGGCCGTCGCCACCGGCGACCTCGATGTCCTCGAAGGGATCGTCGCGCCCGGCTCGATCGACCACGATCCAGCCCCCGGACAGGGGCCGGGGCCGGAAGGGTACAAGGCGATGTTCGGCGAGTTGCGGGCCGCGTTTCCCGATCTGCACGTCGATGTGGAACATCTGGTGGCCACCGACGACGAGTTGGCCTTCGCCTACACCATCACCGGGACGCACCTCGGAGAGCTGATGGGGCATCCGGCGACCGGCAGGACAGTGAGCTATCGGGGCATGCAGATCAGCCGCTTCGACAGCGACGGCAAGCTCGTCGAACGCTGGGGCAGCAGCGACGAACTCGGCATGCTGCGGCAACTGGGCCTCGTCGAGACGTGACCCCCGCGCGGCCGGCTGGCGGGTGGCACCGGTATCTGCCCGCACCGAGGCCGCAGGACCCCTGACCCCGGAGCTGGGGAACGTCGGCACCGTGGCCGCCCTCCGACAGGTTCAGTTGCTTCCCCACCAACGCGGCGTCTCTGGAACTACTGAGGCGTACTGTCGTGCTGGGCAAGCAGGCGGAGAAGATCCGCCACCGTCGAGCCGCTGTCCGCCGGATGCCGCAGGACGGTGCCGGGCTGGATGTGGTAGGCATTCGAACGCCCCTGCCGGATATGCGTGAGATACCCGTCCTGTTCCAGATCGGCGATGATCTTCTGGACGGCGCGCTCGGTGAGTCTGCAGCGCGCGGCGATGTCCCGGATCCGTACGTTCTGGTCGTCGGCGATCGAGACCAGTACGCGGGCGTGGTTGGTGAGAAACGTCCAGCCGGTGTGCGACTCAGGTACTTCACCCATCCCCACAGCATAGGACCCGGGATTCAGGCAATCAAAAGGGTGAAAGCTTTTTCATGTATCTCTTGACGTATGTGTGGCGAGAGGGTGAACCTGGTGGCGGAAGCCGGTGGAACCCCGGGAGAGGCCCCATGCCGGATCGCGAGCTTTCCCCACAGCGCGTAGACGGAGACGTCATCGCCTGGAGCCCGTGGCTCCAGACGGTGACGTACGCCGCCGGCGACCGGATCGTGGCCGAGACGTGCGGCGAGATCGACATCGACACGGAACAGGTCCTCCGTCAGGCACTGGGCGATGCCCTGGACCGCTCCGTCACCGGTGTGGACCTCGACCTGACCGCTGTCGCCTTCTGCGACTGCTCCGGCCTCAATGCCCTGCTGCGCATACGGCGGCTGGCCCTGGCGGAGGGGAAGACACTCGCCCTTCAGGCCACCAGCCCCGCTGTCGAAAGGCTGCTCACCATGACGGGCACCCGGTGTCTGTTCTCCACCCTCCACCCCGCGGGTCCTCAAGATGAGACCCGCACCCCGCACTCCCTCGCGACCCGTCGCCCCGCCGCACGCAGCGGCAACGACGGCACCGCGCACGATCTGCGCGCCGAGGTCGAGCAGCTCAGGCGGGCCATGCTGACCCGGCCCGTGATCGACCTGGCCCGCGGTGTACTGATGGCGACCTTCCGGCTGAGTCCCGAGGACGCGTGGGGCGTTCTCGTCAGGGTGTCCCAGCGCACCAACACCAAACTGCACCTGGTGGCCGAGGACGTGCTCGGCTCGATCGACGGACACTCGCTCTCCGAACACATGCAACAGCAACTGGCCGCGGCGGTGCGGAACCCCGCCGCGTCACCGGCGGCTGCGCACCAGCAGTTGTCCACCACGAACTCCGTCGAGCCTACAGCTGAGACACCGCAATGAGAGGGCTTCGACGGCGGACCGCCGGGTGACGGGCGGTCCCGCACGGTGCTTCACGCCGTAGGTTCGTCCGGGACAGGGTGCTCGGGGCGTGAGCTCGCGGAGTGCGGGGCGCCTCGACGGCCGGTACCGGCTTCGTCCGTGTCGGGGATGTCCGGGTCGGCCCGGTCGTCGTCCGCGGGCTTCACGACGGCCTTCTCATCAGGCTCCCAAGGATCGTCGGGGGCACCTGCCTGCTGGTCCGGGCGATCCCGGGGAATGGGGTGCGGTGCAGGGGCTTCCTCGCTCTCCGGGCCCTCGGCTCGCCGGTCGCTCACGACGTGCCTCCTCTCGCTTCTGCGTGCACACGGGCTGTGCGGGGCAAGTACCCCTGGGCGCGGCCGAGATGCATGCTGCTGCCGCGACCGGTGCACGACGCCCGGCCACTCGCACCGGCCGGGCCTGGGTCACCGTAGCCCTCATACGGCGGCGCCCGGTGCCGCACCGGTGGCGACTCAGGTCTGTCTTCGACGGGTGGTGCGTTCGTCGGTGTGTGGCTCGCCGGACGAGTTCGACTCCTTGCGGTGCGTTGGCGTTCGATGCCGAAGCGAAGCGTCCGTGCTCGCACAGACGAGTGCGATGGCGGGATGGCGCAGGAGCAGCCGGATGCGCGGGTGGTCAAAGATGAGGAGTCGGCAGGTCATCGGGGCAACTCCCCTGGTTCGTGGTGAGTGTTCAGCCGACATCGGCAAGCACCTCGTCCGCGAGCGGCTTGTCGAGGGCCGCGTGGACCAAGCCGTCGGCCAGGCGGGGCAGTTCGCGACCGACGACGAAGCCGCCCAGCTTCTCGGGCGAGTCCGGCAGACCGAGCCGCCGCGCTCCGTCCAGAGCCTTGCGGTCGATGTACGGCGCGAACTCCGGCCAGATGCCCTGCACGTCCCTCAAGAAGATGTCGGCTCCCGTCGGCCCGATCCCGGGCAGGTCCAACAGGGCCTTCTTCGGGTCCGGTTCGGCACGTAGACGGCGCAGGTCGCCGCCGTAGCGTTCCAGCAGCAGTTCGGCCCCCTTGCCGAGCAAGGTGGAAGTGCGCTCGTCGTAACGGCGATAGCCGCCCGCACCGAGTGTGTCGACGCGTTCTTGCCAGGACGCGTTCGCCATGGCCCGCGCGTCACGCAGACCTGCCTCGAACAGCGCTTTGGCCGCCGCCACCGCGATGTCCCCCCTGATCCGAGCACTGAGCAGTACGGCGAGTACGAGCGTCTGGTACAGCGGAGCGGGGGTGTTGCGCAACCGGATGCCGGCCTGCGCCGCACAGGTGCGCTCCTGTCGCGCGAGCAGGGCGCGAACGACCGCCTTGTCCGTCGCGTCGGACGGCTTCTTCCGGGACTTCGACACCGTCTTCGTCTTCATGGTCATGTGCCTTGTCACCGATTCAACGCTCCGGGGGTTTCCTCCCTGCGCCTTCCCTGCAGGCTCCGGGTACCCAGCCCCGGCCTGGGCGATGCGCGGCAGGGACCCGTCGCACTCAGCCGCGCGGGCTGCTGATCCGTTCGGGCTGGATCACGTAGATCACCCGGACCTGGTCGCGGCCGCCGAACCATGGGTAGGGCCCGCCGAGATACTTCTTCGCGAGCGCCTCGATGTGGTCGACCGCCCCTTCCGTGGTCACACTCACCACACGGCCCCGGATCTGGACGTAGGAGGCCGGTTCCGACGGGTCGGCGACCACGACCGCCACCCGCGGGTCGCGAGCGATGTTCCGGGTCTTTTGATGCGACTCGACACTGTTGATCAGAACGTGCTCACCGTCGGTGTCGACCCATGTCTGGGTGAGCTGGGGCGAGCCGTCGGGCATCGTCGTAGCGATGTAGCAGGTGCTGGGGCGACGCAACAGCGCCACCACGTCCTCGCCGAGGGGGACGGGCACGGGTTTCTCCAGATGTCGGTGCGGTGCGTTGTCGAGGCAACGGTAGCCACTGGAGGAAATCCGGCCCTCCCCCGCCCCGCCTGAACATCGACGCCAGGTCGGCGAGGACGCGCCCGCGGGGCCAGAGGTGCACTCGCCTCGACGCGGTTGCGTGTCCGCGTCGCCCTCGGCGTTCTTCCGGACCTGCGTATGTCGCCCCGTTCCAGGCGTACTTCGGCGTCCGCGATCGCGCGTTGGCGAGGGCCAGTGTCCGGAATCGCCTGGCTCACACCGACGCCGGTCGTGCCGGGCATTCGCAGTGATTTCCGTCGGAATTCATTCCCGCATTTCCGTCTCCGTCTCGGGAAGTTGATCCCCTGATATTCGCCTGGAGATCACAGCTCGGGTAGGGTCTCGACGATTTCGCGATCATTTGACAAAACATCGAAGAAATCGGCGGAGAATGCTCCGGGAATCGGTGTGACTCGTGCGGTCACACCGCCTTTCCTGTTTTGATAATTCCATCTCCTATCGCATTCATTTAGGTTCGATGCCAGGAACAACGAGGCACGGCGCGAAAGGAAGAGGCGATGACGGACTCCTTCGTCACCGGGACGCTCGACAGGGCGCGGGTGATCGACCCGTCGACCGCGGTGATGCGGTCGTACGCGGCACAGATCCCCGGCGACCTCGGCGCCGTGATCGAGATCCCGTCGCCCTCCGGCACCGTGCGGGTGGGCCGGCTTCCGCCCGATCGGGATCCCGGCACGGATCTCCGCCACGCCCGGTCGGATCCGCCGTGCGGTTCCGGCTCCGGCCAGGACGCCACGGACGTCCTCGCCGAGCGGTCCGACCACTGAACCCCGATTTCCCGCACCTCCCCCGAGAGAAGCGAGCCATGAGCACCACCGACGTGCGCACCCACCGCGCGGGCACGACCCTGCTGATCACGATCGACCGCCCACAAGCACGCAACTCCGTCAACGCCTCGGTCGCCGCCCTCCTGGCGAGTGCCCTGGACGAACTGGAGGCAGACCCCGAACTCCGGGCCGGCGTGCTGACCGGCGCCGAAGGCACCTTCAGCGCCGGCATGGACCTGAAGGCCGCCCTGCGCGGCGAGTCCCCCGACATCCCGGGGCGCGGATTCGGCGGCGTGACCGAGGTCGCTCGGACCAAGCCGCTGATCGCCGCTGTGGAGGGCTGGGCCATGGGGGGCGGCTTCGAACTGGCCCTTGCCTGCGACCTGATCGTGGCCGCGCAGGACGCGCACTTCGGTCTGCCGGAGGTCAAGCGGGGTCTGATCGCCGCCGGCGGCGGAGTGATCCGGCTGCCCCGACGCATCCCGTACCACCTCGCGATGGAGTTTCTGCTGACCGGCGAACCGGTGAGCGGCCGTCGGGCCGGCGAGCTGGGCCTGGCCAACCAGGTCGTCCCCGCAGGTCAGGCCGTGGCCGAGGCCCTCCTCCTCGCCGAACGGCTGGCCGCGAACGCGCCCCTGGCACTGGCCGCCGTGAAGGCGGTCACACGGGCCGCGGACGGCGCCCCCGAGACCGACGCCTTCGCCGCGCAGCGCACGGTGATGAGCAAGCTGATGGCCACGGCCGACGTCCGGGAGGGCATGACCGCCTTCGCCGAGCGCCGGGCCCCGCAGTGGACGGGGAAGTGACATGCGGATCGAAGACGTCCGGAAGCACCTGACCACCCCGCTGACCAGCCCGGCGTACACGCCGACAGTCCATCGCTTCACCGACCGCGAGTACCTCAACATCCTGTACCGCACGGACCCCGACGCACTGCGTGCCGTCGTTCCCGAACCCCTTCGGATCGACGAACCGCTGGTCCGCTTCGAGGTCATGAAGATGGGCGACGTCAGCGGGTTCGGCCCCTACACCGAGGCCGGTCAGGCGATCCAGGTCAGCTTCGAGGGCGAGCAGGGCGAATACCTGCACGCGATGTACCTCGACAACTTCCCGGCGACCGCCGCGGGCCGCGAGGCCAGCGCGTATCCGAAGGTCATCGGCGCACCCCGGCTGTACGTCGACAGCGGGGCGCTCGTCGGGACCCTCGACTACGGAACCCTCCGCGTCGCCACCGCGACCATGGGCTACAAGCAGCGGCCGCTCGACCAGGCCGCGGCCCGGGACGAGATCACTGTGCCGACCTTCATGCTCAAGTCCGTCCCGGGCTACCGCGGTGACCTGCGCGTCCAGGAGCTGGTACGCACCGAGATCACCGACGTGGTGGTCAAGGCGGCGTACACCGGCCCCGCGCGGCTCCAGTTCTTCGCCCATGTCCTCGCCCCGCTGGCGGACCTGCCCGTCCTGGAGGTCGTCTCCGCCAGTCACATCCTCACCGACCTGACCCTCGCCCCCGTCGAGCCGGTCTTCGACTACCTGAAGGGAGACGCGCAGTGACGCGCCCATTCCGTACCGCCGCCGTGATCGGCGCGGGCACCATCGGACTGTCCTGGACAGCACTGTTCGCCGCACACGGACTCACCGTCCACGTCAGCGATCCCCGCCCCGACCTGGCGGAGGCGATCGCCGAGGCGCTCGCCGAATTCACCCCGCACCTGGCCGCCCAGGGTCTGGACACCGACGGTCTCGCCGACCGCGTACACATCGCGGCCGACGTCACCGAGGCCGTTCGGGACGCGGACATCGTCCAGGAGAACGGCCCCGAGCGCGTCGAGTTCAAGAAGCAGCTCTTCGACCAGCTGGTCCGGGAGACCCCTGGACACGCACTCCTGCTGAGCTCGTCGTCGGCGATCCCGGCGACCGCTTTCACCAAGGAGCTCGAAGACGCCGGCCGCATCCTCATCGGGCACCCCTTCAACCCGCCCCACCTGCTGCCGCTCGTCG
This sequence comes from Streptomyces sp. NPDC059582, assembly GCF_042735715.1. Lineage (NCBI taxonomy): Bacteria > Bacillati > Actinomycetota > Actinomycetes > Kitasatosporales > Streptomycetaceae > Streptomyces > Streptomyces sp. NPDC059582. The sequence goes on along the minus strand of NZ_JBHWCC010000066.1, from coordinate 10,014 downwards.
AGGTCGTACCCGGCGAACGCACCACCGAGGAAGCCGTACAGGCAGCCGTCGACTTCTACACCGCGGTCGGTCGCGAGCCCGTCGTCGAACGCCAGGAGATCCCCGGCTTCGTGGGCAACCGGCTCCAGAGCGCGCTCAGCCGCGAGGCCGTCTATCTCGTCCAGCAGGGCGTGGTGACGCCCGAGGACCTGGACACCGTCGTCACCCACTCTCTCGGCATCCGCTGGTCCACGGTCGGGCCTTTCCTCGGCTCCCACCTGGGCGGCGGCCCCGGAGGTTACCGCCACATGAGCGCGCACATCGGCCAGTCCATGCAGCAGTTGGCCCTCGGACAGCCCTCGCAAGACCCCAAGGACCGCGAGCAACTCATCCAGGCGGTGGAGAAGGCATACGCCTCCGCGCCGTTCACCGAACTCGCCGAGGCCCGCGACCGCAGGCAACTCGCCGTCCTGGCCGCCCTGGAAGACGTCCGCCGTACCGAGCACAGCAAGGAGAACTGAGATGACCACCGACACCACCCCCGTCGCACCCCTGGACGACCACCTGGCAGCCGACTTCTACGGCTACGAGGCACTGCTGTCGGAGGAGGAGCACGAGATCCTCCTCAAGGCCCGCACTTTCCTGGGCAAGGAGATCAAGCCGCTGGTCAACGAGTACTGGGGCAAGGGCGAGTTCCCCTTCGAGTACATCGAGAAGTTCCGCAGCAGTGGACTGTCCGCCCTGGCCTACGAGGGCTACGGCGAGTACAAGCCGGCCATCAGCCACCTGCTCAGCGGGATACTCGCCGCGGAGCTCGGCCGCGTCGACGCCTCGACCGCCACGTTCTTCGGCGTCCACAACGGGCTCGGGTTCTACTCCATCTATTACGGCGGCGACCAGGAGCAGCGCGACAGGTTCCTGCCCGCCATGGCCACCATGGAGAAGATCGGCGCGTTCGCCCTGACCGAGCCGCTCGGCGGCTCCGACGTCTCAGGCGGCATGCGCACCACCGCCAAGCGGGAGGGCGACACCTGGGTCCTCAACGGCGCCAAGAAGTGGATCGGCAACGCCACCTTCGCCGACTACGTCGTGGTCTTCGCCCGGGACGTCGAGGACAACAAGGTCAAGGCCTTCGTCGTCGAGAAGGGCACCCCTGGCTTCAAGCCCGAGAAGATCGAGGGCAAGATCGCGCTGCGGATCGTGCAGAACGCCGAGATCACCCTGACCGACGTCCATGTGCCGGAGGCGAACCGGCTCCAGAACATCAAGGGCTTCCGGGACGTCGGCGAGGTCCTGCGGCAGACGCGCAGCGGAGTGGCCTGGCAGTCGCTGGGCGTCATGATCGGCGCCTACGAACTCGCGCTCGACTACGCCAAGGAGCGCGTAGCCTTCGGCCGTCCGATCGCCGGGTTCCAGCTGGTGCAGGACCTCCTGGTGAAGAGCCTGGGCAACATCACCGCCTCGTGGGGCATGCTGGTCCAGCTCGCCCGGCTTCAGGACCAGGGCATCTTCCGCGACGAGCAGTCCGCACTCGCCAAGGAGTACGTCGCGGCCCGTATGCGTGAAGTCGTCGCCTGGAGTCGCGAGATCTTCGGCGGCAACGGCATCATCCTCGAGTACGACATCGCCCGGTTCTTCTCCGACGCCGAGGCCTTGTACTCCTACGAGGGCACCCACCAGATGCAGACCCTCATCGTCGGCAAGTCCATCACCGGCCACAGCGCCTTCGTGGGGTGACGCAATGACCACCGAATCCGTCTTCACCGGCCTGAAGGTCCTCGACGCGGCGACCTACATCGCGGGACCGGCCGCGGCCACCGTACTCTCCGACTTCGGAGCGGACGTCATCAAGATCGAGCCGCCGGGACGGGGTGACCCTCAGCGACTGCTGAGCTTCGTCCCGCCCAGCCCCCGGGCACAGGCCAACTACGGCTGGCACCTCGCCAACCGCAACAAGCGCGGCATGGTGCTCGACCTGAAGTCCCCCGCGACCACCGAGGTTCTCAAGCGCCTCGTCGAGTGGGCCGACGTGGTGATCACCAACTTCCCGCACGGCACCCGCGAGAAGCTGCACCTGGGTTACGACGAGGTCTCGAGCTGGAACCCGCGCGTCATCTACGCCGACCTCACCGGCTTCGGGGACGCCGGCCCCGACGCCAGGCAGCCGGGCTTCGACCTGACGGCCTTCTGGTCACGCAGCGGGCTCCTGGCGTCCACCCGAGACGCCGGAGGTGCGCCGACGGTACCGGTCTGGGGCAGTGGCGACTACACGTCGGCGATCGCCATCTACGCGGCGATCGTGACCGCCCTGTACCGCCGCGAGCGGACGGGCCAAGGGGCCGACGTCGGGACTTCACTGCTCGCCACGGGCGTCTGGGCCACGGGAACACTGGTGGCCGGCGCCCTCGCCGACGGCACACCGTTCGAGCTGCACGACCGTACCGCCCCGGTGAACGCGCTGACCAACCCCTACCGGACGGCGGACGGCCGATGGCTCATGCTGGCCACCTCATCCGTGCACTGGCCGGCACTGTCGCGGGCCGTCGGACGCCCCGAGCTGGCCGAGGATCCCCGTTTCGGGGACTTCGAGAGCTTCTCCAAGAACGCCGCCGCGCTGAGCGGACTCCTCGACGTCGCGTTCCGCTCGCAGCCCTTCGCGCACTGGAAGGAAGTCCTGGAGCGGGCACGCATCAACTACAGCCTCATCCAGACGCCCGAGGAGGCCGCGCAGGACCCGCAACTGCGCGCGAACGACATCGTCGTACCGCTGGAAGGGGTCAACGGGCTGGAGTACACGGTCAACAGCCCCGTCAACATCCGCGGGGTGCCGAAGGTCCCGGCGAAGCGGGCCCCTGACCTGGGCGAGCACAACGACGAGATCCTCGCCGAGCTGGGTTTCCGTCCCGCCGACGTCGCCCGGCTGCGTGCCCAGGGAGCCATCCCCGGCACGACGGAGGCGCAAGCGGCCTGATGAGCACGGCACACAGCGGCCGACATGCTGCTCCACGAGCATCGCCGCGGCGTACCGCCCGTCATCATCAGCCGCCTTCGCGGGGAAACGCCGCCGACCGCGTGGGACTCGGGGAACTCCCCCGCGGTGGGTAGGCTGACAGGCCGCGACGATCTCCCATGTCCCCTCGGCCAGGTAGCGCACGAGACGCGGCGGTGACGAAAGGAACCGACATGACGAGCCAACGGCACCTTCCCGCGCGATGAGGCGGCGTGGTGCCGTTGCCCGTCCTCGCCTCTCGCCCACCACGCCGGACCGGGCAGGAGGGGCTCGCCGGGTACACATCCCCGCACCGCATCCCGATGCGGCATCCCGACGGCTCCCGCGCTGTCGGTGAAGCACGTTCACTGCAGCCCGCCGTCCGAAACGCACCCTTCCCTCAACACCACGCAACCCAGACAGGAGCGCACATGCCCACCCTCGACCGCCAGGACAACGTCTTCGTGCTCAACTTCGGAGACGGTGAGAACCGCTTCCACCCCGACTGGGTCGCATCCGTCAAGGCCTCCCTGGACGAGGTGGAGAAGGCCACGGGACCGCGAGCCCTGGTGACCGCCGCGACGGGCAAGTTCTACTCCAACGGGCTGGATCTGGATTGGCTGTCCGCCCACTCCGACCAGCACGAGGACTACATCGTCTCCGTCCACGAGCTCTTCGCTCGCGTGCTGTCCCTGCCGATGATCACCGTGGCGGCTCTCCAGGGGCACACCTTCGCCGCCGGCGCGATGCTGTCCCTCGCGCACGACTTCCGCGTCATGCGCTCCGATCGCGGCTACTGGTGTCTGCCCGAGGCCGACATCAACATCCCCTTCTCGCCCGGCATGTCCGCCCTGATCCAGTCCCGGTTGGCGCCCCAGACCGCGCACGAGGCCATGGTCACCGGTCGCCGCTACGGCGGGTCGGATGCCGCGGCCGTGGGCATCGTCGACCGGGCGGTCGCCGAGGACGCCGTGCTCTCCACGGCTGTGGAGATCGCACAGGCGCAACTGGGCAAGGCCGGCGACACACTCGGCACCATCAAGGCACGGATGTACGGCTCGGTTCTGGCGTCCCTGCGCGACACGGACAACCCACGCGGCTGACGCCAAGGGGAGAGTCGGGCGGCCGTGGCGGCGGTGGCACCGCCGGAGGGCACGAACCGGCCGGGGTCCCGCCGCAGCCGCGACACCCCTGATGTTCGAAACCCGTGGCAGCGGCAGGCATGCCACCGACCACTGATTGGCCCTCGATCCGGGACATCGTGCCAGGGAGACTGGGCATCTGACGCCATCTTGGAGGAGTTGTGATGCAGGTAGCCGTTGTCACCTTCGACGGGTTCAACGAGCTCGACAGTTTCATCGCTTCCGCGCTGATCAACCGGTGCCGCAAGGACGGTCTGGAGGCTTTCATCACGACGCCGACACCGGTGGTGACGTCGATGAACGGCGTCGAGGTGACAGGGCAGCGCCCGATGGAGTTCGTGACCGAGGCCGACGTCGTGCTGATCGGCAGTGGTGTGAAGGCGCGAGACGTGGTCGCCGACGACCGGCTGGTCTCCAGGCTCCGGCTCGACCCGTCGCGACAGCTGATCGGTTCGCAGTGCTCCGGCGCGCTGGTGCTCGCCCGGCTGGGGCTGCTGGGCTCCATGCCGGTCTGCACGGACACCAAGAGCCGGCCCTTCGTCGAAGCCGCCGGCGTCACCGTGCTGGACGCGGCGTTCCACTCCGAGGGGAACATCGCGACAGCGGGCGGTTGCCTGGCGTCCCAGTATCTCGCCACCTGGGTGATCACCCGCATGGTCGGAGAAGACGCCGCGCGCGACATCATCGGCTACGTGGCTCCGGTCGGCGAGAGCCAGGAAACGGTGGAGCGTGCCCTGCGTGCCGTCCAGGCAGGCGAGGCCGCACTGCGCTGACGCCCGCGATCAGCGTTGTGCGGCCACCCACCGTTACGCCGCACCGACCGCCGACCGACCGCGACACTGACGTGCGACCCCTCGGAACCGACTCGTGGTTGGGGTTAACGTGTCAGTGTGGAGATGCTGCATTTGCGCTACTTCGTCGCGGTCGCCGAGGAGCTGAACTTTTCGGCGGCGGCCCGCCGACTGCACATGGCCACTTCACCCCTGAGCCAGCGGATCAAGGATCTGGAGCGGGAGCTCGACCATCGGCTGTTCGAGCGTGACACCCACAGTGTCACGCTCACGCCGGCCGGGGAGGCGCTGCTCCCGATCGCGCGGGACGTACTGGAGCAGATCAACTGCATTCCGTGGCGGCTGCGCGAAGCGACCCGGTCGGGGCACAGCACCATGTTCATGGGCATCCCCACCGGACTCCACCCGAGAATGAGGGAACTCGTCAGCACCCTCGCCGAGCGCGCCTGCGAGTGGTGCGAACTCCTACGCTGGCCCGGCACCTCCAAGGCTCTGGTCACCGGCGTGCACGAGGGCAGGCTCGCGCTCGCGCTGGCCCGGCTGCCGATCAGCGACCCCGTACTGGACATGTTGCCCGTCATGTCCGAACGGCTGGGAGCGGTGGTACCGGCCGACCAGTTCGACGGGCGGGACTCCCTGGCAGTGGCCGACCTCGCCGACCTCTGCTTCGTCGTCGCACCACAGGAAATGAGAGCCGCCTACTTCGAGCAGCTTGACCGGGAATTGTCCGAGCGGGGGATCAAGAAACGTATCAAGCTGACCGATTCAGGCTATGGCGGAATCGCCGAAGTGATTTCCAGTGGGATGGCTTTCTATCTTTCCATGCTCGACCCGGAAAACCCCATGCACGGCTACACGCTGGAGAACGTGAGAGTCCTGCCGTTCACGGATTTCAAGCCCAGCCTGGACACCGTCCTGATCTGGCGGCGTGACCGAGCCTCGGGCGGTGACCTGGATGAACTCATCGCAGCGGCCCGTGAGGTGTTCGCCGAACCCCTTCACATCTGAGCCGAGCGACTGCACCCATGGGGCACCACGCCCGCCTATTACGGCCTGAAATGGAACGGACGTGACGGCAGCAACCTCGCACCCCATCGCGACCAATTCCAGCCCCTTTCGCAACCCCGTCCGCCCTTGTTCGTAATATCGGACTTCGGGGTCGACGTCGGCGTGACCGGCACGGTCACACCGATGTTAGCAATACGATAATTCCATTCTCCGGGTATTTCCATTAGCGTTCCTGGCATAGCCAACCACGGCATGAAGGGACGCGACAATGGCGGACACACACAGTCCTGGGCCGCTCGACGGCGTGCGGGTCATCGACCTCTCGACCGTGGTCATGGGCCCGTACGCGGCCCAGATCCTGGGAGATCTGGGCGCCGATGTCATCAAGATCGAGTCCCCCGCGGACTCCCTGCATGTGGGGGCGTACCGCAACACGCCGGGTATGACCCCGATGCACCTCAACGTCAACCGCAACAAGCGCAGCGTGGCCCTCGACCTCAAGGACGAGGCCGAACACGCCCAGGCCCTGCAGCTCATCCACACCGCCGATGTACTGATCACCAACATGCGTCCCGGCGCGCTCGCCCGCCTGAGCCTGACCTACGAAGACCTCGCCGCCGCCAACCCCGGCCTCGTCTACGCACACGCCGCGGGCTTCCGCGGCGACTCCGACCGCTCCGACGCCGCCGCCTACGACGAGACCGTGCAGGCCGCCTCCGGGCTCGTCGACATCGCCAACCGCGCGCTGGGGACGCCGCTCTACCTGCCGAGCATCCTCGCCGACAAGGTCTCCGGTCTGACCATCGCCTACAGCGTGCTCGCCGCCCTGCTGTACCGGGACAGGACCGGGCACGGCCAGCAGATCGAGGTCCCGATGGCCGACACACTGATCGCGTTCAACCTGATCGAGCATCTCGCGGGGCACACGTTCGAGCCCCCGACAGGCCCCACCGGCTACCCACGGTCGTTGTCCAAGCAGCACAAGGCGCGGCGCACCAAGGACGGCCTGGCCGCCGTGATCCCGTACAACCCGCCCAACTACCGCGACTTCTTCGCCGCGGCCGACCGCCCCGACCTGGCCGCGGACCCGCGCGTGAACGGCCCCACCCTCGACACGGCCGACTTCGACGACCTGTCCGACCTGGTCGGCGAATGCGCCCGCGCGCTGACCACGGCCGAGTGGGCCGAGGTGTGCGCGAAGCACAGCATCCCGATGGCACCCGTGTTGGAGCTGGACCACGCACACGAGGACTCCTACGTCCGCGAAGGCCACCTCCTCGAAACATTCGTGCACCCCACCGAGGGCCCGGTCCGCACCATCGGGATCCCGGTGAAGTTCTCCGCCACGCCCGGCTCGATCCGCCGCCTGGCCCCGGTTCCCGGACAGGACACCGAGGAGGTCCTCGCCGAACTGGCGGCCCTCCGTTGAGCCGCAGAAAGCCGTAGGTGAAGCCATGCGCACCAACGACGTACGTGTCCAGCGGGTCGACTCGACCCTGCTGATCACGATCGACCGCCCCCAGGCACGCAACTCGGTCAACGCCACCGTCGCCGCCGCCCTGGCCGCCTCGCTGCACGAACTGGAGACGGACCCTGAGCTGCGCGCCGGTGTCCTGACCGGAGCGAAGGGCACCTTCAGCGCCGGCATGGACCTCAAGGCCGCCCTCAGGGGCGAGTCACCCGCGATCCCGGGCCGCGGGTTCGGCGGCCTGACCGAGGCCGAACGCACGAAGCCGCTGATCGCCGCCGTGGAGGGGTTCGCCCTGGGCGGCGGACTCGAACTGGCCCTGGGCTGTGACCTGATCGTCGCCGCCGAGAACGCGACGTTCGGCCTGCCCGAAGTCACACGCGGCCTGATCGCCGCCGGTGGCGGCGTGATCCGGCTGCCCAAGCGCGTCCCGTACCACCTGGCGATGGAATTCCTGCTCACCGGCGAGCCGGTCAGCGGTGCCCGCGCCGGCCGGCTGAGCCTGGTCAACCGGGTCACCGAGCCCGGCGAAGCGGTGGCCGTCGCCGTCGGGCTCGCCGAGCAGCTCGCACACAACGCCCCGCTCGCGCTGGCCGCGGTGAAGAACCTCGTACGGGCCGCCGACGGCGTGCCGGAGGCTGACGCATTCGCCGTGCAGCGCAAGGTACTGGGCACCTTGACGGCCTCGGCCGACGCACGCGAGGGCATGACCGCCTTCGCCGAGCGCCGCGCCCCGCAGTGGACAGGAAGATGACGTGAGCATCCGCGCGGCCGCCTGAGGCCGGCCCTCCCCAGGCCCTGGCGCCGGGGTACCGGTTCTTTGGGGATCGAGGATTCACCAAAGATCCTCGCGGAATTCATCATCGCCCGAGAGGTTCTGCCCTGTGACTCCAAGAGCCTTCTCCCACAAGCGCACCCGGATATCCATCGCCATCGGCGCCACCGTGGCGGTGGTGGGCGCAGGCACAGTCGCGGCTCAGGCCGGTGGCTGGCTCTGGGCCCCGTCCCACGACTTCGGCGCGGTCGCCGACTCCTTCTCCGGTCATGGCACGGTGACCGGCGACGTTCTGCGGAACGATCACAACGCGACCGCGGTCGTGCGGCACACCGCGCCGTCCAACGGACAGGTGACGGTCGACGCCGACGGCACGTTCTCGTACACCCCGAAGTCCGGTTTCACGGGCACGGACACCTTCACCTACACCACGACCGACGCGGTACAGCTGTTCAAGGACGCTCAGGCGAACGGGACTCCCATTCCGCCGCTCAAGCAGGTCGCCGGTCCGGGCGGCACCACCACCAAGATCTCCGGTGCGGGCTTCGGCTCGTCGCTCACCCCGGTGCCGGGCAAGTCGGGTCACTTCTACGGTCTCACCGACCGCGGCCCGAACGCCGACGGCCCGGACGGCAACAAGTCCGAGATGGTCCTCGACTTCACGCCCATGATCGGTGAGTTCAAGCTCGTCGACGGCAAGGCCGAGCTCATCAAGAAGGTCACTCTGAAGGGGCCGAAGAGCCTCGGCGGCGTGAAGTACAGCGGCCGTCCGCCCCACGACACGAGTGAGACGATCAACGACGTCGATGCGACGAACGCCAATGGCGGTACCCCCACGCCCGTGACCAAGGACCCGTACGGTTACGACTCCGAGGGCCTGGTGGCGCTGCCGGACGGCACGTTCTGGGTGTCGGACGAGTACGGCCCGTACATCACGCACTTCGACGCGCACGGCTACGAGCTGGGCCGGCTGACCCCGTACAGGAACAGCCCGGACAACGCCTTCCACAAGATCGTCGGATACCTTCCGGCCGAGCTCGCCGGCCGAGCGAAGAACAAGGGCATGGAAGGCCTGACGGTCACGCCGGACGGCTCGACCCTGGTGGGCGTCATGCAGGCCGCGCTGCAGCAGCCGGATCTCGGCAGCACCAAGGCCGCCAACGTCCCGGCCGCCCGTATCGTCACGATCGACCTGCGCACGTACGAGTCCAAGCAGTACCTGTACCTGCTCGACAACCCGGCGACCACGGGCGACGCCAACAGCGAGATCACCGCGCTGTCCGGCACCAGGTTTCTCATCGACGAGCGTGACGGCAACTTCGAGCCGTTCGCCCAGAAGACCCTGTACGAGGTCGACATCAATGGCGCCACCGACGTCAGTGGCCTGACGATCGGCGGCAAGTCGCCCGAGGCCCTCGTCGGGACGGCCGGCACCAACGCGGCGTTGACCGCGCTCACCGGTGCCGACGTCCACGTCGCGCAGAAGCAGCCGTACCTCAACGTCGGCATGCTGGTGAGCCAACTCGATCCCAGCGGTGCGTTCTTCGGCCACGACAAGGTCGAGGGCGTCGCCACCACGAACGGCGGCAAGACGCTGTACCTGTCCAACGACGACGACTTCGGCATCGACACCATCGCCGTGGACCCGGACGGCAAGTGGACCGTGCACCAGAAGGTGCTGCCCCCCACGGGCCAGGAGGACAACGGCGAGATCCTGAAGGTCGACACCACCAAGCTGCCCGCGGTCCTCAAGACCGTCACGGTGACGATCCACGTGCGCTGACACACTCCGCAGCCGTCGGGCCCGTCCACTCCGGGGGGGGGGGCCGACCACATTACAGGGGGGCTCAACAGCGCCCACG